>NZ_JBNKYW010000176.1:0-15030 GCF_050301095.1 Roseibium sp. | reverse complement strand
GAGAAGAACAATGCGGCCGAGTGTCAGATGAACCAGAAAGAAGGCGATCCCGAAAAAGACAGGAGGCAGGGTCAGGCTCATGCTGCGCAGCATGTCCAGTCCGTGATCGAGGAAGGCGTGTGAAAACTGATCCCTTCGGCCGTATGCAGCCTGACCGCCATAACGCGCCAGCAGGCCGTCGATGCGCTCCAGCACTTCCGCTTCGCTGGCGTTGCGCGTCGTGCGGACAAGCAATGAGGTGAATGCGCCATCCAGTTCATAGATCGCCTCGAGCGCACTCTCGTTCATCCAGACGACGCCGAAGCGACGATCGTCAGGCATGATATCACCCGGTCCGGCCACGTAGACGAATTCAGGCGAATAGGCGGTACCAACGATACGCAAACGGAACTTGCGGCCGTTCAGAGTGGCTTCGAACGTGTCACCCGGACGAAAGCCATGCGCACGTGCGAAGGCCTGATTGACGACCACTTCTTTCGCGGAGGCGGTGGCCGGCATGCGACCAAGCTTCAGCAAGGGACGGTTGAGCGCAGGTATTCCGCCGTCCGGGACCGAGATAAATTGCGCGGTCGCCGGTTCGCGCATCCCGTCGATATCGAGAAGCGCGGATTTGACGATCCGATTCTCGGCCGTCGCTATGCCCGGGATCCTGACAATCCTGTCTGTAATGCTGCGCGGCGCGCGTTCCACGCTCGCGAAAACATGGGCAAAGCGCTGGCGTTCGTAGTAGGCAATCCGGGTTTCTTCGAGAGAGCGATAAGACCCCATGGCCAGGAGCACCGTGGCAACTCCTGACGCCATTACCAACCCGATCGCGAGGGCCTGTGCCCAAAGACGCTTCAGATCCCGCAAGAGTTTTTTGTCGAGCGGGGACATTTTTACAAGCTACTCGACTCGAGAGACCGCCGGCATTGACCCGTATCAATTTGAGCCTGAGAAGATTTATTTAATTTCAGCACCTTGCGTATTCTCTTCCGTTCGTGACGGAACGTCTGATGGCTGTAGCGGTGAAGGTCTTCCGATGCGGGCCGAAGCGAAAGGGGCAGTCTTGCGGGACCACGGCCTACGTTGGAAACCTTCACCGATCGCGTCACTAGAAAATCGTCTTGGCGTTCGCCGTGTGAATGTGCTGCGATCCAAGCAAGTATCGTCTGACATATAGCGGGCCAGGAGCGAATGTTAGCGGCAACGTGCGTTGAGGCGTTTGAGGATGTTGATCTCGGAATTTGTTACGGCATCCGACCTGTGCCTTGTGAGAAAGACCAAGTCTAACTGTCAGCCTTGCAGATCACAGCTCACTCATGCGGCGAACGGCCGGAGGCGATCGCCAGATGATGTTCCTGGTGATGCGCGCCGAGCGTCATGACGCCGACAAACCCGAGGCCCGCTAGCATCGGCAGGTCAGCCTTGTCTGCGGCATGCACGGTCATGATCGCACCATTGCCGGTATCCTCTGTTTCGTAACTGAAACCGCGGATACCGCTCATCGTCGCCGCATGAGCTGTCACCATGCGGCGGATCGAGGTGGCTACTTCGCCGTCGCCGGTGACAGTAAACCGGAAACCGTCCGCGATCGGAGTCGCCTCGACCTGAGCGGAAAGCGTAACGTTGTTCATGTCGATCAGATGGCGGCGCAGGGCAGGAAGGTCGGCCTTGCGCCAGTCCGTTTGGGGATCCGCATCGAGGATGGCCACGATTTCCTGGATTGCGGCGAAAGCCGATTGGCCCGGCTCCCTGGGCGCGCCGGACGGGACATCAGGGTCAACCCCGTGCATCTCGTGCTGCATGCCTGAATGACTGTCTTGTGTGGACGATTGAGCCTGCGCCAGCGCGGGAGCCACTGCGAGGGCCAAGGTAAGA
Source organism: Roseibium sp. (assembly GCF_050301095.1). Taxonomy (GTDB): domain Bacteria; phylum Pseudomonadota; class Alphaproteobacteria; order Rhizobiales; family Stappiaceae; genus Roseibium. The sequence continues at coordinate 13,170 of NZ_JBNKYW010000176.1, read as the reverse complement.
ACGAATCTGATCATGAGATCTCCTTTCTTGATCGTTGCCGCATCTTGCAGGCGACCCGCAGCGCATGACATGATAGCTATCATGTCTGCTTTGATTTCGACATTATTCGAGACAGCCGGAAGCCGGGATCGTCGTCTGGCGGCCGGAACATATCTGTTCCACCAGGGCGAACCGGTGGAGAGCCTTTTTCTCGTTACCGGAGGCGAGGTGCAGTTGATCCGTCATCAGGCGGGAGGATCAGCCATTGTTCTTCAACGCGCCGGTCCCGGCAATATCCTGGCCGAGGCCTCGACTTTCGCCGCCTGTTATCATTGCGACGCCATTGCCAGATCGAACGCGACCGTCCGCGGGATCGCCCGGAGCCGGTTTCTCCGGCATTTCCGTGAGGAACCGGACTTCGCACTGGCCTGGTCGGCGCAGCTTGCCCGCGAGGTGCAGGCCACACGCCTGCGCAGTGAAATTCTTTCGCTCAGAACCGTGGCGGAAAGGCTGGACGCCTGGATCGCGTGGCACGGTGCCTTGCCGCCGAAAGGGGAATGGAATCAGATCGCTCTTCAGATCGCGGTCAGTCCGGAAGCGCTTTACCGGGAAATCTCCACGCGAAAACGGTCGCATGGCAAGGAATGAGCCGATACTACCCTGGATAGGCGGAAATTGCCGTTGATATGCCACAAATGCCTGTTAGAGCCTCGCGCGATCTGCTGTAGGGTTCCAATATGAGTCGCATTGTCAGACTGTTGGCTTATCTTTCCGTGCTGATGCTGGTGGTTTCCGGCGGCACGTTTGCGCACGCCGTGCCGGCGCACAGCCATGCGGATCTGCAACCGAATGCGCATGAGTCCGCCCATGAACACGTTCAGGATGTGGCCGCCGAGCCGGTTGCGAAGGCGGAACTGCACTGCGGTGCGCCGATCCTTCAGCTGACAAAGGAATACGAACTCTCGTTCGTCCGGAAGAAATCCGAGGTCGAGCAAGGCCGGCAAAAGGGCATGAGGGTTTCCTCCCTGACCTTCGAGCCGCCGCCTCCAAAGACGGCCTCTTGATGAACAGGTAAGCGGCAAGGCCGCCTGGTTTAGAAATCAAGAGGAATATTCATGAAAAATACTGTCATTTTCGCCGGTTGTGCCATCGTCATTTCCGGCCTCTCCACCTTTGCGCTCGCTCATGGCGGGGCCACGGGCATTGTCAAGGAACGTATGGAGAGCATGGAGACCATGGGCGAGGTGGTCAAAAGCCTCGCGGCCATGATGCGCGGCGAGACTTCCTACGATCCGGCGACCGTTCGCGAGGGCGCGGCCGTGATCCGCTCCCATTCGGGCGACGCCCTGACCGGACTTTTCCCTGAAGGCAGCCTCCAAAAGAAATCCGAAGCCAAACCGGAGATCTGGACCGACTGGCAGACGTTCTCCGCCTTGGCGGGGCAGCTCGGCGTGTTCGCCGACGGGCTGGAAGCTGCCGCCGGTAACGGGCTGATGGCGGACGGTGGTGGCCACATGATGCAGGACGGTCAATCCGGCATGATGGGCGGCAGCATGATGGGCGGCGGTATGATGGGTGGCTCCGGCTCGATGATGGGCGGTGGAATGATGGGTGGCGGCATGATGGGTGGTGGCATGATGGATGCCGCTCAGCTCGCCAAGATGCCTGCCGATGGCGTGTTCAACATGGTCACGCAAACCTGTTCGGCATGTCACACCAAGTTCCGTGTCGAAAAGAACTGACACCATGAGACGGTTATTTTTGTTCCTCACCCTTGCCGCTGTGGTTGCAGCGGTAAGCGGCGCGGCTGTGATCAGCACTCCGGTTGAAATCGACGTCAAGATGCCGTCGATTTCCGGTGATCCCGGCCGCGGGGCTTATCTTGCCCGCATGTCAGGCTGCATTGCCTGCCATACGAATGGAGAGGAAGGCGGCGCGCCCCTGGCGGGCGGCCTTGCACTCAGAACGGATTTCGGCACGTTCTATTCGCCGAACCTGACCTCGGACAAGAAAACCGGCATCGGCGACTGGTCGGTCGAGGACTTCGCCAAAGCCGTACGCCACGGGATCTCGCCGGAAGGCAAACCCTACTACCCGGCGTTTCCCTATCCGTTCTATTCAAGGTTCTCCGATCAGGACATCGCCGATCTGTGGGCCGCGTTTCAGACCGTTCCAGCCGTTGACGAGCCGTCCAGGGAGCACGATCTCGGACTTCCCTTCAACATCAGGGACGGGCTGAAGATCTGGCGCACTGCCTTTCTTGACGAAGGACCGTTTGAGCCGAACCCGGAAAAATCCGACAGATGGAATCGTGGCAAGTTCATCGTGGAGGGCCCCGCGCATTGCGGCGCCTGCCATACGCCGCGCAATTTCGCCGGCGCCAGGCAAGTGGAGTTGGCCTTTCACGGGGCGGACGGGTTGCCGGATGGCGGTAAATCCCCGCCGATCACGGCTGAAGCCCTGCGCAAAAAGGGGTGGACAGCGAAGCGCCTCACCTACGCCCTGCGCACCGGTGTCCTGCCGGACGGGGATGCCTTCGGCGGCTCGATGGGAGAAGTTGTCCGGGATGGAACGCGGTTTCTGCAACAGGAAGATCTTGATGCTATCGCGGCCTATCTGTTGAACGAGGACTGACCGCATGCTCTGGACCAGGCGTCATTTCATCAAGTCGGCTTCGGCATTGACACTGTCGGCAGCCACACCGGCCTTCGTCAGGCCCGTTCTTGCAGAGGACGGCTTTCTCGAGATTACGGCTGGTCCGTCCCGGCAAAGGCTCTACCAGGAGGAAGGGGCCTTGTCGGATCTTTGGACTTACAACGGCTTTGCGCCCGGACCCGAGATCCGGGTGACGCGCGGCGAACGGGTCAGGGTCCGCTTCGTCAACAACCTGGAAGAACCGAGTTCCATCCACTGGCACGGCATCCGGATCGACAATGCCATGGATGGGGTTTCCGGCCTGACGCAGGAGGCCGTCCCGCCAGGGGCAAGCTTCGACTACGACTTCACCGTGCCGGATGCCGGAACCTATTGGTACCATGCGCATAACAAGAGCTGGAACCAGGTGGCCCGCGGTCTCTACGGACCGTTGATCGTCGACGAGGAAGAGGCTGCGTTCGACCGGGAACACGACCTGACACTGGTCGCCGACGACTGGCGGCTGTCGGAGGACGAGACGCTCGATACGGCCAGTATGGGATCCCTGATGGAGTGGGCTCATGCCGGCAGATTGGGCAACTGGCTGACGGTCAACGGCCTGCCACATCCGAAGTTTTCCCTGAAAAAGGGGGAAGCTTACCGGCTGCGTCTGGTGAACGCCTCCAACGCCCGCATTCTCGAGCTCGACCCCAACCGCTTCGGCGGCCGCATCATCGCCTATGACGGTCAGGCGCTGGGCCGCGCCGAGACGCTGACCTACGCGCCCTTCCTGCTCGGCCCGGCCCAGCGGGTGGATCTGATCGTGGTGCCGGAAAGCGATTTTGCACTTGAGGAACTGTCGGGCGACAGTCCCTTCGAATTCGCGACCTTCAAGGTTAGCGGCAACGGCACCGCATCCGGGGAGCCTGTGCTACCGGCACCCAACGCGATCCCGGAACCGGACCTGCCGAATGCGCGGCGTGTCAGGCTCGACATGACCGGCGGCGCCATGGGCAATCTTGAAAACATCACCTACCAGGGCAGGAAGCTGGCACGCGAGGATTTCCGCAAGACCAGGCAGGTCTGGGCATTCAACGGCGTTGCCAATCTGGGTGACGACCCGCTGTTTGCCGCAAAACCCGGCGAGACGATCCTGATCGAAGTTCTGAACAACACCAGCTGGGCCCACGCCATGCATGTGCACGGGCACCACTTCAAGGTCGTCAAACGTTCTGGCGCTCAAGCGGATGCCGATCCGCCCTGGCGTGACACTTTCCTGATCGGCTCGGGCCAAACGGTTGAAATCGCCTCCGTTGCCGACAACAGTGGGAAATGGCTTTTTCATTGCCACATGCTCGAACACGCGGCGGCAGGCATGACCAGCTGGTTCGAGGTTGCCTGACGATCTCGCACCCGTGTTCTTTTGTCCTATGGATTTGTCCGCGTTCCGAAGGTATTGAGCCCTTATGCGCATTTTGCTGACCGCATTGCTGATCTTTCTTTATGCAGGGGCCCACACGGCCGCTGCCTTCAGCATGCCGTCTGCCGGTGCCGCAACTGTCGGGCAATCTGTTTCGGATGGTACGAACGTTTCGGCTTCGCTCGATGCGGCCGTGTCGCATCACCTCAAATGCTGCGAGGCGTCCGGAAAATCGGACACCTCGGCAAAGGCGGCGGGCTGCAGCGCCGATTGTCTCTCGTTTTTCGTCGACAGCATCGTCTACCGGTTTCGTGCGGAAGCCACCTGCGAAAGCCGGCCGCTTCGCGTTCTTTCCGCGCTCATTCCTGATCCCAGAGACCGTCCTCCCAGACACGGCTGACCGTTCGCGCCGGATCCGTGCCGAGGCTTGTAGCCCGGCGTCATCCGGCTTTGTCAGTCGATTGGGTGGGATGGACGCCGGTTTCCAAGCGTTGCCGCACAACGGTGCCGCAAGCGTTCATCCTGAAACACAGGTGACGCTCAATGAGCCTACAACATAGCAATACCCGAAACCGGACATCGGTGCCCGCCGTTCAGGCGGCGGAACCGGCCGGTCACGCGTTCCGGAATTATCTGTCCGGGCACAATCTCTTCATGATGGCGTGCTGCGCTGCAATGATCCTTGCAACAGGATATCTGGTTGCGGTTGCGCCGGCGGGACAGACCCTCGGTCAGACGCTGCTGCTGGCCGCGCCAATGCTCGGCTGCGTCGGCATGCATCTGGTGATGCACCGCTTCATGGGAAAATCGTGCCACGGCCACGGGAAACAGGAAACAAAAAATGACTAAGAAAACAAGAACTTCACGAGCACTGGCCTTGATGGCCGCGGGAGTGGTTGTGACCCTGGCCACCGGAGCAAGGGCCGGTGACGACCAGACCATCACGGTCTTCAAGTCGCCCTGGTGCGGGTGCTGCGAAGTCTGGACCGATGCGGCCAAGGACGCCGGATTTGAGGTCAAGATCGAGGACATGGAAGACCTGTCGGCGATCAAGAAACAGGCCGGGGTTCCCGAAGACATGCAGGCCTGCCACACGGCGGTGATCGGCGGCGACCGCAAGTACGTCGTGGAGGGCCATGTTCCGCTTGAGGCAATCCGCAAGATGATGTCGGAACGCCCAGACATCAGGGGCATCGCCGTGCCGGGCATGCCCCAGGGCTCGCTCGGCATGGGCTTCGATCCGAAGGCGAAATACACCGTCTTCACCCTTGGTGAAAAAGCGTCGGACAAGCCGATGCCCTACATGACCATGGGTGAATGACCCGGCCATGACATTCCTGACAAGAAGATCTTTTCTTGCCGGGACGGCGAGCCTCTCCGGGCTCGCCGTCAGCGGCTGCGTGTCCGGCACCGCTCCGCTGGAACCGGTGCCGCTGTCGAAAGACCCGGCGTATCTTTCCATGTACGCAGCGATGCCGGCGGAGGACTTTCCGCTGCCGGCAATCGATCTGAAGAAGGTCCCGGAGCGCTTCTACCGCCAGCAGGTCGATTACAGAACGCAGGAGAAGGTCGGAACGCTGGTCGTCGACACGTCGCGATTCCACCTCTACCTGGTTCAGGAAGGCGGCAAGGCCATGCGATACGGCGTCGGCCTCGGCCGTGCCGGTTTCGAGTGGTCCGGGCGCGCCCGGATTGCCCGCAAGGCCGCCTGGCCCAAATGGACGCCACCCGACGAAATGATCGCGCGCGAGCCGGAACTCGAAAAATGGAGCTGGCGCAACGGCGGCATGCCTCCGGGGCTTCAGAACCCGCTTGGCGCCAGGGCGCTCTATATTTTTCAGGGCAAAAAGGACACGCTCTACCGGCTGCACGGCACGGCCGAATACTGGACCATCGGAACGGCCGTTTCCAGCGGCTGCGTCCGGCTCATGAACCAGGACATCATCGATCTTTACGGCCGGGTTCCGGTCGGATCGCCGATCGTGGTGCTGTCATGACTGGGCCGGGAAAGGTCCGGATCTTGTCCGGCGGACTTCTGGCCGTCGCTGCGGCCGCTGCCGGCGTCTATATGTTCACCGGCGCTGCCGTGGACGGCGTGAGCCTGCGCCCCGGCGACCGGACCCTGGTTCGCACGGGGGGCGAGGTCTATTCGCAAAACTGCGCGTCCTGCCATGGCGCGGACCTGAAAGGCGAGCCCGACTGGCAGACGGGCAACCCGGACGGCACGCTCAAGGCGCCGCCGCACGATGAAACCGGCCACACCTGGCACCACGCCGACGAGCTGCTTTTCCGGATCACGAAATACGGAACCGCCGAAGCCGTCGGGCTCAAGGACTTCAAGTCCGCCATGCCCGCTTTCGAAGGCTCCTTGAGCGATACGGAAATCGTGGCAGTGCTGTCCTGGATCAAGGCGCAATGGCCGGAAGAGATCAGGGAACGGCACGACTTGATGAACGCGCGCGCGGCCGGCAAAAAGCAGTGACTTTCCAGACTGGGCGTTTTCACGGGCAGCCCAGTCTGAGAGTCAGACAGCAAAACCTTCTTGAGGCATGGGCAACGCTCTCCGTTTTTTTCAGGGCAAGTCCAAAGTGAACCTGGCCAGTTTTCAGGCAGGGTTACTCCGGAGGCTATGGCAGTGTGGACTCTTTTGATGCCCGCACATAGCATTCCAGCCGGATGAGTACACGGAGAGAAGATTTGAAGTTGTTTCAGTTCAGTGGACGCAGGGTGCCCGCGATGGCCCGCGCAACGGGGACAATGGGCGCAGCGCAAAACGCAACACGGTTCATGATACGTTTCTTTTTCACTTTTTTGGCGATTGTCACCCCGACCCACATTTGGGCGCAGGAAACATCGGTCACCGATTATTTCGATGACCGGGCGGGCGCGATGGCGTTGAACTACGACACCGAGCTGTACCTTTGCGGAATGATCCACAGTCAGCACACCTATGACCCGGTGAAGTCAGCCGTGCGGGCGGCCAGGACCCGGGTAGGCTGGCCGAACCTCCTTGAGGACGCTGAAGCTTACGGCATTCCGCTCAGCTTCAATCTGTGCGGGCATGATGCGGTCTTCGGCGACGATGGCCCTGGCGACCTCGCCAAGCTGGACCAGTTCAATCTGTTCCACCCCGTCTCTCACTGGTGGACCAACACCTGGTATTCGGACGCTCCCCCGAATGGCGGCGATTACAGGACAGTCGGCGATCTGAGCGGTTACACGAGAAGCTACGGGCTGGTGTACGGCGGCGATCTCACCGAGCAAACGATGAACTCAAGCGTGCCCCACGAGATCTCGTTTCACACCTTTGGACACGGTGGCCTGAACAAGCTTCCCGGATACATCCTGGACGAGACGTTCAGACTGGGCAGGGACTATCACAAGAGGATAGGCTCGAAGATAACGGCTCAGGCGCCGCCCTGGAACGGCAACCCGATCGAGGAACGTTACCCGATCTTCGTCGACCATGGCATCTTCGTCTACAGCCGGTTCGAAGAAACCACGGCCGCGCCCCACGAAGTCATCGAGAATCTCTGGGTGATTGCAAGGCATCGCGGGTTTGATGCCGATACCGATCTTAGAAGCGAAATCGATGCGGTGATCGCCGACGGCCACGTTCTGGCCCCTTATTCACACCCCGAGGACGGATTTTCAAACCCGGAGCGTACCGGCTTCTGGGACACTCTGGCCCATGCGCAAGCGAAGGTGAAATCCGGAGAGTTGTGGGCAACGACCCTAAGCGAGATCGGACGTTACTGGGAGGCCAAGAGTGATGTCGGCACAGTGACCCGGACCGTTGACGGGGCGACCACCGTCGACATCACCCTGACCGACTATGACACTGAAACATTCGGGATACCCTACCTGACCTTCAAGTCACCGATGCCCGACGGGTCGGACTTCGCCCGGATCTCCGTCGATTTCCCATCGAACCTTGTACTCGACTCCAATTCGAGCACGGTTCGCGTGGAAGACGGAATGGCCATCTACACGATCTATCTCAATCCGGTGGGGACCACGCGCGTCCGGATCGAGGGAGTGCCGGCGCCCCACACGACGGGTGTGGACATCAACGAGCCGGTCCTGACTGTCGAGACGACGCCGCCTGTAGAGCCGCCTTCGGCAACCCCGGTCACCATCGGGGCCAAGACCACCAGCACCGATGCCATCTATACGGTCAACCTGATCTACGAGCGCAACACCGAGGCCAGGAAGTCGGTGATCATGACCCAAAGGGGCGGCAGCTGGGAGACCGAGATCGGTCCCTTTGATCCCGGCGAATGGGTCACCTACTATGTCTCGGCGACCGACAACACCGGCCGCAGGGTCGTCACGCCGGAGAAGCGCTTCCTGGTTCAGGCTGGAACGTCGAACTGAGTGTCGCGGCGGCTTCTCGTCACGGCGATGCCGGCAGGGATCTTCATGAGTGCTTTTGGGCTATTTCTTGCGGCGGAATTTCAGTGTCAAATCGATCCCTTGGCGGGATTCGATATGCTAGAAATTTCCTTGGGGAAACCCGCCGTGCTGCCTCATGGTTGCTGACGGGAATGATGTTTGAAACCATACTTTTGCAAAGATGAGGCATAGAGGTTTGCAGGCATTGTCGGTTGGATGGATGGTCGCAGCACTTCTTCTTTTCGAAGAGAGAAAAACGGTTACGCGCAATGGCTGATGGAACCGAAGATGACGAAGTAAAAGATGCGCGTTCCGGGCTTGCGAGGTTGAGGCATCTCACTCTTCTTGCGATTGGGATCGCAATTGTTCTCTTCGCCTACTTCGTTGTCGCCGATCGCACCACTCCTTTTGCCGGCGACGCTCAGGTACAGGGCTTTATTCTTCGGGTGGCTCCCGAGGTGAATGGTCATGTAGCCAGTGTGGCTGTCATCGAAAATCAGGTTGTCGACGAGGGAGATCTGCTGGTGCAGATCGACCCAACGCCGTTTGAGTTTGCGGTGAACCAGGCGGAGGCACGGCTGGCTTTGGCGGGACAAGGCGTCGGCGCTTCAACGGCCGCGGTTGAGGCCGCCGCCGCGCGCCTTGACGAGGCACGCGCTACGGCAGCCAATACGCGGGCTCAGAGTGAGCGCACTCTGGAGCTAGTTCAGCGCGGGATCTATGCCCAGGCACGAGGGGATAGTGCGCTCGCTGCAATCGAAGAGACGAATGCCGCGGTGCAGAGCGCGGAGGCCGATCTCTCCCGGGCGCGGCGCGAACTCGGCCCGGAGGGGGAAAACAACCCGCAAATTCAGGAAGCGCTTTCTGCTCTTGGGAGAGCACGGTATGAGCTGTCCCGCACGGATATCACGGCGCCGGGTCGAGGCGTCATAACGAACCTGCAACTGACGACAGGTCAGGCGGTGCTGGCCGGTCAGCAGGTGATGACGTTCATTGGTGTCGAAGCCGTCTGGTTGCAGGCGTTCCTGCGCGAAAACAGTCTCGGTGTTCTGGCTCAGGGACAAGAGGCCGAGGTAGTTCTGGATACGCGTCCGGGGGAAGTCTTCCGGGCCAAATTGCAAAGTGTCGGCTGGGGCGTCGGCAACAGCAATGTCGATCAGTCGACCGGGTTGCCCAAATCCCAGCCTGTGAACGGTTGGCTGAGCGATCCGCAGCGGTATCCGGTCCAGCTCGTTTTCAAGGACGGGCATGTCCCGGAGGGCGCGCGGTACGGATCACGCGCAGCGGTGATCATTTATGCCGGCGATAATTTTTTCATGAATGCGATCGGCTGGCTTCGGATCAGGTTGATCTCGTGGTTGACTTATGTCTCATGAAGTTGGCAGGGCTCAATTTCGCCAAGGACTAAGACTGGCTGTTGCGGTCACGATCGGACTCTCCATGGAAGTTGCCAGGGATGCAGCCTTGCCGTTCCTGGCCCCGATGGTCGCGTTACAACTGCTCGCCTCCTCTCCGGTATTGCCATCCGGCAGAGCCATCGCAATTCTGCTCATGGTCGCGTGTGGAACGGCGCTCATGGCCTATGGGGTCGCAACGCTCACCCTGTCGATCCCAGGTGCCTATTTTCTTGGAATGCTGCTTCTCTACCTCTGGAGTTTTGCCCTGTGCTTCATCCCACGGTTCCAGTCGGCCGGATCATTGGCGGTGACAATCATCGTTGTCGTGTCCTCACTGGCAACAGCCTCAACGGGGCTGGCACTCGGACTGGTCGGTGAACTTGTGCTTGCGATCCTTGGCGGTATCGCTCTGGTGTTCTTCGTTCATGCCGCATTTCCGAATCCGCCGGACCATGCCGCTCCAGCCCCGTCGCTCGCTGCTGAAGAGGCGGCGCGAATTTCACCCGCCGTCCGCGCTGTGCTCGCGACGGTCATAATGCTCCCCTTGCACCTGAGCCTGACATCGGACGGTGTTCCTGCAATCGTTGTTCTGATGACGACCGCCACCTTGCTCCGTCAACCGGGTGTCGTTCAAATTCGGCAGTATTCGGTAGCGTTCGGCCTGGGGAACCTGCTTGGCGGTGTTCTCGCGACGATTTCCGCATTCCTGTTCCACCTGCATGGAGAGTTTCTTGTACTCGTGGCCGTTACCGCGGCGACCTCGCTTTTCCTGTCTGCCCGCATTGTTGCGACCGATCGGTGGGGGCCGGTGTTTTTGCCGGGATTTGTTACATACATCACGCTGTTCGGGCTGACCTTATCCAGTCTGCCATTGGGGGCCGAGGTTGCAGTCATGCCGCGCGTTTTGAAAATAGTGGCCGCGGCGATCTATGTTTTCGCGGCAATCAGCCTGTTCCTGCCCCTGATCAATCGCGTCATGGACACACGGCCCCTCTCGAAAAAAGCGACGGACACCTCAACCACATAAGGGGAACGATTGAACCGCCCCGGGTTTGCCGGAGGCTGGTTGACAAAAGCTGCGCGGCCATTTCTGAAGTTTCAGAGCTGCGCAGAAGCTTGCTTCAGCCTCTGCCGGCGGGGTGTTGCCGGTGGGTTCCGGCAGCCGGCGATTGCTGAACCAGTCGACCCATTCCAGCGTGGCGTATTCCACGGCGTTGAAGCTGCGGCTGACACGCCATCCGACAATGCGGCGCGCGAAGGTATCGATGACGAAGGCGACGCAGACGAAGCCGACCCAAGTGGCGACGCAGGTGAAATCGCTTCCGATCCACCATGGGTCGATGGAACTCCAGATGGAATGCCACTCCTGGAGACCGTAATTGACTGACAGTCGTCTAATGGCAAACAGGCGACGTTGTTATCGCCAGGCCTTTCATATGCCAAAGAATCTTTCCGAAACGTCGGCCCGATCATTGGCCCAAAATCCGAAAAATTCGGCACACGTTTCGACAATACGAAATGCGCTTTGAAATCAATGCTGTGAAAGAGAAGAAAATGGTCGGAGTGAGAGGATTCGAACCTCCGACCCCCTCGTCCCGAACGAGGTGCGCTACCAGGCTGCGCTACACTCCGACTTGATTGTGGGTTTCAAGAGTAGACCCACCGGGAACAGCGGGGCAAGCCCGCGCTGCGTGGAGGGTCATTTAGCAAAGCTGATATGATCCCGCAAGGACTTTGACGGCAGATGCCGCTTTTTTTTGAAACTGTGAATAACAGCAGCAGGATACGTCATACCCGTGCCCGTTTTTATTGATATCCAAACGGCTCACGCGCGCAAAGTTTGCGGAAAAAGACCCGTTTCGGAAGGCGCCAAAACCCAGTTGGGGAAAACCGGCCTTCGCCTCCTAAAAGTTAGCCCGTACGAGGCTTGCACTTCTGAAACGAGGCCGCTATACAGCGTTCCCACGGCCTTGGGGTGTAGCCAAGCGGTAAGGCAGCGGTTTTTGGTACCGCCATGCGAAGGTTCGAATCCTTCCACCCCAGCCAATTCCTCCCTACGCATTTCAATGACTTGATGAAATTCGAACGTCGATTGGCGTCTCGGGGTTTTTGTTGTCGTGTAGCGCGCAACTTCACTTGGCAAAACGCGCAACTTCACTTGGCATCCAATTTTTCAGCTGATTGCCGGTCGGTTGTGTCTCTCGCTGAAATTCGTCGCAGCCCAGCTAGAGGTACAATACGGGCGGAAACCGGACCTTCGGCGCGCTCAGCGCGGATGATCGGGTTGCGGACGGAGTGGACACCTAATATATCCGACGATCCGATCCCCTCAGATTGAAAACTCTCGCTTCCAAGCTATCGCTGCGATTAAGATAACGTACCAAAAATTGATTGTAGGGGGGGGGCGAGATGAGCGAAACTGACAAGGTATTCACCGGCTCGATCCCCGATATCTATGATGAATTTCTCGTGCCGTTGATTTTTGAGACCTATGCGGCCGACCTAGCAAAACGTGCTGCATCAAGTGATCCACAAACCGTTTTGGAAACAGCCGCTGGTTCCGGGGTGGTGACCAGGGCCTTGGCCCCGCTACTCTCGGCTGACGCGCGTTATGTCGTGACCGATCTCAATCAACCGATGTTGGATCGTGCAGCCGAGATGCAGGGAATAGATAGCAGAATAAAATGGCAAGCCGCTGATGCACTATCGCTTCCTTTCGACGACAACAGTTTCGATGTTGTTTGCTGCCAATTTGGCGTGATGTTTTTCCCTGATCGTGTCGCTGGATACGCTGAGGCTCGGAGAGTGCTCAAACCTGATGGCCGGCTGGTATTCAATGCATGGGACAAGATCGAGGACAATGAATTCGCGGACGTGGTAACGCAAACAGCGAGCGAAGTGTTTGCCGATGATCCGCCCCTATTTCTTGCGCGAACACCGCACGGGTACAACGATGTTAGAGAGATCGAAGCGGACCTTCGGGCGGCGGGTTTTGACGATATTTCCATAGAAACAATAACGGAAACGAGTTCCGCCCCGACTGCACGTCACCCAGCAGTCGCGTATTGCGAGGGGACCCCTCTTCGAAACGAAATCGAAGCCCGAGACGCATCCCGACTTGGAGAAGTAGTTCAGCGCGCAACAAATGCGATTGCGACGCGCTATGGTGCGGGGCCCGTGGCTGCGAAAATTCAAGGGCATGTCGTAGTCGCGACCGCGTGATTTCTTAGGGCTTGCCGAAAGCTCGCTTCGGGCTCCAAGCGGTCATTTGATCGCGGCACATCTGAATATCTCACCCGCTGTTCTGCGTCCTGAGGACGGCCGTCGATTTCGTCCAGGTGCGGG
>NZ_JBNKYW010000175.1:0-9436 GCF_050301095.1 Roseibium sp. | reverse complement strand
GGGCCTACACGGTGACGCAGAACGCGCCGATCATGCATGTTGCGGGCAATGACGAGAACAACCAGGCCTTCACGGTCACCTACCGGGTGACGGACAGTGACGGCGACACGGTTGACGGCACGCTCGACATCGATGTGGACGACGACACGCCGACGGTCGTGGTCAATGACACCAACCTTGACTCCTCCGACAACCCGGCGACCTACAGTTCGGGAGCTGAAGGGGACTGGACCAACGCTCCCGGCGCCGACGACTTCGGGTCGCTGAGTGTGACGTTCGACAGCTACCAGATCGACCTTAACGGTACTGTCGCGACAACCGGGATCAACAGCAGCTTCTCGCAGACCGGGACCTATACATTTGACGGGTCGATCATCGACGATTTCAACGGCGATGGTGTCGATGACACAGTGGAGTTCACGCTGACTTTCAATCTTGACGGAACCTACGACGTCACCTTCACGACGCCGCCGGAATCCGACAAGACGTTTACGACGGAAGGCGGAACGCTGGATTCCGGCGGGCCAGACCCGGTTCGAACCCTGGATCTTGCGGGTGGAAACGGTGAGCAGGTCGTCTTCTTCGCGGTCGATCTGGTCGGCGGGGTTCCCATCGACCCGACGCAGTATGATCCTCCGTACGCCGCGCTGTCCACGGATCCGATCTATCCGGACGAGCCGACGTCACCTTCCGCTCTCGACCTGACGGAAGCGGATCTCCAGCCGAACCAAAGCGATCCGACCACTTGGCAGAGCTATCTGGCCGAAGGCTTCCAGCTGAATATCAGCGGCCAGGGGATCGGCAACAAGAACAACAACTTCGAGGGTGGTGAATCCTTCATGGTGAACCCGATCGACCAGACTTTCGATGGGCCCATCGAAATCGTCAGGGTCTATATCGCGGGATCGGCGACCGATTTCATAGACGGCCAGGACGAGCTGAGCTACCGCGTCTACTACGCGGACGGGACGATCAGCGACTTCGGAGCAAACTCCATTTCCGAAGCCGATCTGACGGCCGGGCCGGGAAACACGCGCTACTTCGAGATCGGCGAGGAGGATGGACCGGCCATCGACGCGGTCCAGCTCTGGATGGAAGAAGGCAAGATCAAGGTCCCGGTGATCGAGTTCGAGGTTTCGGAGACTTTCAATCCCGAGTCGCTCGATCTCGATTTCACGGCGACGCTGTTCGATGACGACGGCGACAGCAGCGTGGACACGTTCACCGTTGAAGTCGAACCCGACCCCATCGTGTGACCTGCCAAGCGGGCCTGCCGTCCTGCGGCGGGCCCGCCTTTCTCATCGAAATGGACCCGTTCGCCATGTCCTCGCATTCCAAAGACACCCGCCTCAAACAGGTTCTGAGCGCCATCCGGCGGCAGTTTCCCGTTCTCGTGATCTTGAGCTGCCTGCTCAACCTCCTGCTTCTGGTGACAAGCATCTACATGTTGCAGGTCTACGACAGGGTGTTGTCGAGCGGTTCGATGGATACGCTTCTCTGGCTGACACTGATCGCCGTCTTCGCTCTTACGATATACAGCGTTCTGGAGCGGTCCCGGCGCATGATCCTCGGGCGGATGGCCGGCTGGCTGGACAGGGAGCTCAACGCGCCGATGCTGCAGCAGGCCATGGAGGTGCGGCTGTCCGGCAAGGAGGCACGCGCGGGCACCCGCGATGTCGCCGACCTTCGAAAATTCTATGCGGGCGATTCCGTGCTTGCCCTTCTCGACGCACCCTGGAGCCCCGTATTCATTGCCTTCATCTGGCTGCTGCATCCCGTTCTGGGAATTGTCGCCACAGGCGGCGCGCTGATCCTGCTGGTGCTTGCCCTGACGAACGACGCGCTGACGCGGCGGCGCCAGAACATGGTCGCCGCAGCCACGAAGTCCTATCAGGAAGCGGCGATGCGCTATGTCGATGCTGGTGAAACGATCAGCCCGCTTGGTATGGCCCGGGCCGTTTTCGACCGCTGGCGCGAGCGCCAGGCTGAGGTCGTGAGCGAACAGGTGCTGATAGCCGACAGGACGACGACCATCCTGGCGATATCCCGCGGACTCAGGCTGATCCTGCAGGTCGTCATCCTGGCGGCCGGGGCGCATCTGGTGCTGCTCGGGGAAATCACGGCAGGTGCCATGATCGCCGCGTCGATCGTCATGAGCCGCGCGCTTGCGCCGATCGAACGGGCAACCGGTGCCTGGCGTGGACTTGTTGCCGCAAGGCAGGCACGAGCCAACCTGAAGGAGCTTTTTGCCGGCGTGGAAAGCCGTGGCGGCGAACATGTCTCGCTGCCACGCCCGGAAGGCAGCCTGTCTTTCGAGAACGTTTTCTATCTGCCTCCGGGCCTGGAGCATCCCGTTCTCAGCGGGATCGATCTGGAGATAGAGCCGGGAGAGAACTGCGCCGTGGTCGGACCGTCGGGAGCCGGCAAGTCGACCCTCTGCCGGCTGGCCGTCGGCGCCTGGCAGCCGACCCGGGGCCATGTGCGCCTCGGTGGCGCCGACGTCTACGACTGGGATCCGGAGGAGCTCGGACCGCATATCGGCTACCTGCCGCAGCTGGTGGACCTTCTGCCGGGTACCGTCGGCCAGAACATCGCCCGTTTCCAGGCGCTCGACAGCGAGGCGGTCATCCGGGCCGCCAAGCTTGCCGGCATTCATGAACTCGTCCTGTCGCTGCCCGACGGTTATGAAACCGAAATCGCCCTGCATTCGCGGCGCATTTCCCTTGGCCAGCGCCAGCGACTTGCACTGGCGCGGTCCCTCTACGGCAATCCGGCCCTGGTTGTGCTCGACGAACCGAACGCGAATATGGACGAGGCCGGAGACCGGGCGATGATCGAGGTGCTGACCCGGCTCAAGAAGCTTGGCACAACTGTCATCATCGT
This sequence comes from Roseibium sp., assembly GCF_050301095.1. Lineage (GTDB taxonomy): Bacteria > Pseudomonadota > Alphaproteobacteria > Rhizobiales > Stappiaceae > Roseibium. The sequence goes on along the minus strand of NZ_JBNKYW010000175.1, from coordinate 6,553 downwards.
CACCCATCACGTGTCGATGATGTCGTGTTCCGACAAGGTGCTTGTGCTGAAGGAAGGCGCAATTGCCGCCTTCGGACCGCGCGATCAGGTGATCCGCCCGGTGCGGCCCGTCGAGACCAAACCCGCAACACAAGCGCAACCGGTCACCGGGTCGTTGCAGCCGGCCATGGCCGTGCGCGGCAAGCGCCATCCGACGGCGGAGTGAAACCATGCCAGATCTCAAGAACTTTCTCACCGACATGACCGTCTGGTTCGTCGAGGCGGCAGCCTGGGGGGAACGGCTGTTTCTTCTGGCGCTGGATGCCTTGACGACCGGGTATGCCGTGCTGGCCGCCGAAACGCGGGTGCAACTGATGCGTCTCGACATCGAGCCGACGGAAACGAACATTTCGATCGCGATTTCCGTGGCCGGAGTTCTGGGTCTCTTCCTGCTCTGGCGGCTCTACCGCCTGATTGTGCCGAGACGCTCGATAGATTCCCTGGCAACGCTCGAGGCAATGACGCGTAATCCGCGGCGCCTGGGAGTTGCCGCCTTTGCGCTCTTCGTGCTGGTTTTCAGCGGCTGGTCCGCCCTTGCGCCGCTGGTCGGCGCGGCCATTGCCCCCGGTGTCATCAGTCCCGACGGATACCGCAAGACCGTGCAGCATCTGGAAGGCGGCATCATCAAATCCATCTATGTGCAGCAAGGCGACAGGGTCGAAGCGGGAGACCCGCTGATCAAGCTCGATGACACGCGCGCCAAGGCGCTGGACGGCGAAATCCGGGAACGGCTCCGCTACATTCTCGCAACCACCGCCCGGCTCGAGGCGGAACGGACCGGGGCGCCCGACATCGATTTCCCCGATCTCCTGTTCGAGCAGCAATCGGCCGAGTTGCAAAAGCTGATGGAAGGGCAGCGGCAACTGCTGCGCAGCCACCGGGCAACGCATGAGGGACGCATCAATATCCTGAAGTCGCGTGTCCGTCAGCTGGAGGAGCAGAATGCGGGCCTCAGGGAAGTTATTGCGGCGGAAGACCGCCAGATCGCGCTGATCGAAGAGGAAATCTCCGATGCGCAGGACCTTCTCAACAAGGGGCTGGAACGTAAACCCAGGGTGCTGGCGCTGAAGCGTTACCGCGCCGACATCTCCGCCGAAAAGGCAGGCAACCGCGCGAAGATCGCAGAAAACGCGCAGGAGATCGGTGAGACCGAATTGCAGCTGCTCGCGATTGCCGAGGAACGGCAGGAAAAGATCAACGAGGAGCTTGCCAACACGCGGCGGATCCTTGCGGAGCTGAACAGCCAGTTGCCATCGCGGGAAGACATTCTCAAGCGCACGGTTATCCGCGCGCCGGTCAGCGGTACGGTGATGAATGTCCGGGTCACCACGGAAAGCGGCGTCATGGAACCGGGGCAGCCGCTGGTCGACATCGTTCCGGAAGCTACGGCAATGATCATCGATGCCCGCGTTCGTCCGACCGACATCGAACGGATCCGGCCGGGTATGTCGACGCGCGTGATCCTGACCGCCTACCGGCAGCGGACCTTGCCGCTGATCCACGGCAGGCTGCGCTCGATCTCCGGCGATGCGATCGTCGACGAGCGCACGGGCGACAGCTATTTTCTGGCAAAAATAGAGGTGGTGCCGGAAGACATTGCCGGTCTCGATGACGTGAAACTCATACCCGGCATGCCGGCTGAAGTGATGCTGATCGACAGCGAGCAGACACTGTTTTCCTATCTCGCCTCGCCCATCCTCGACAGCGCCCGGCGGCGGTTCCGCGAGAATTGAGCGCACGGACGAAACGGTCCCAGACACCTGAAGCTGGGAAAGTGCAGCTCTTGTCCTAGTTTACAACAATCAGGAGGAGAGCATCATGCAGCCGGTTTCTGTCATTGGACTTGGTGCAATGGGTTCGGAACTCGCACGAGTGCTGCTCGGCAAGGGGTATCCGCTGACCGTCTGGAACAGATCGGCAGAAAAGGCGGCCCGGTTGCAGAAAGCCGGCGCAAAACTTGCTGCATCTCCGGCCGCCGCCATTGCGGCCAGCGAAGTCACCATCACCTGCATCCGCTCCCATACGGATACGCGCCGGTTGCTGGAGGAGGATCCGTCCGTCCTTGCAGGGAAGACCCTCATAGAACTCAGCACGGGTGACGCTGCCGAAGCGAAATCCATGCTGGAATGGATCAGGGCGAAGGACGCGGACGGCCTCATCGGAATGATTTCCGTGTTTCCGAAAGACATCGGCAAGGCGGACAGCGCCATTCTCGCGGTCGGAGACCTTGAAACCTGGCACAAGTGCGAGGCTGTGCTGAAGGCGCTGGCCGGAAAGTCGGCGCTTGTCGGCAAGGATCCGGTTGCGCTGGCGGCAATCTATGCTTCCCTGGTTCTGCCCCGGCAGGGTTTCATGTTCGGGATGATCTATGGTGCGCTGATTTGCGAGCGGGCGGGAATTTCGATGGATGCCTATGTCGACGTGCTGCCACTGACAATCAGGATCGTTGACGACTACTACGATCTCTTCGCCGCCACTGTTCCGGAAGGCAAGTTCGGCGACCCGCCAGCTTCTCTGGGTGTCTATCATGCAGCCTTCGAGGACGTTGTGAAGACCTGCCGGGCACTGGAGGCTCCGGACGAACTGCCCCGGCTGCTGCGCGACCTTCTTCAGCGGGGCATGGATGCGGGCCTGTCGGAACAGCAGGTAACGTCGCTCACGAAGCTTCTGGGAAACGGGCCCCTTGCGAAATCCGGGTCCTGATGCCGGATGGGCATTTGCAAGAGGCGTTAGCCGAATGCCGCTAAAAACACACTTGTGTAAACATCTTCGACCAACGCCGCTTCCCGCTCGCCCTGCCGGTAAAGATTGCTCAGTCCCGGTGCCGCGTTCACCTCCAACACCATGGGCGGCGATCCGTCCGGCAGGATGAGATCGACACCCGCGTAACGCAGTCCGAGGGTGATGGCCGACAGGGTCGCTGTGGAGCGCACTTCCTGGGAAAGCCCGTCGGTGACAATCCTGGCCGTTCCACCGACGGAGAGATTGGCAACGGGCATCAGCGAAATGGCGCTGCCCGCTTCGGGAACGCTCTCAAGGGTCAAGCCCTGCCGGGCAAGGTGGGAAGCGATACGGCTGTCGGCGGGATCGATTTTCACCTTTGCAGCAATCAGCTCGGAAATGCGGTTCCTGCCGTCGCCAGTGACCGCCGGTGCGTGCCTTTCCATGGCGCACAGGACGTCACCGTCCAGAACGATCACCCGCAGCTCCGTCCCGCGAACCTCTTTCTGGACCAGCAGGTGTTCGTTCGTTTCCGCGAGGTTTTGCAGCGAGGGCAAGAGCTCCCGACGGCTATCGGCCCGCGTCACGCCCTGGCCTTCCTGTCCGATGTTCGGCTTCACGAAGACCGGAAAGGATCCGGTTTTGATGAATTCAAGAAGGTCGGGCGGCAGGTCTCCGCTTTTGCGGATGTCGGCTGCGAAGACGAAACAGGTATCGGGCACGCCAATGCCTGCCGCTTTCAGGAATTTGGCCGCATAGGCCTTGTCGTCGGCGATTTCAGACGCGCCCAGGGAATTGAGGTCGAAATGGGTGCCCTTGAAGAACCAGCGCTTGCCGGAGGGACCTTCAACCAGTCCGGCATGGCCGTAGGGGTCGCCGGCCGTCAGACGCAGGCCGTTTTGCGTGCAGTATTGTTCCAGCAACCGATAGACGACCGACCGTCTTCCTGAATGGTCCGTCTCATCCATGAGGGCTTGGGGCTCAGTTCTTGTCCTGACGGGCGTTCGCCAGGTAATCGATCTTGAAAAGGTCCGGATTGGTCGGACCGTTGGAGACGACATTGTAGACGGCAACCGACGTGTCATAGCCCTGCTGGTCCGTGACGGTCCATTGTTTCAGGGCATAGTCCTTGGCATCGAAGATCAGCGTCAGCGTTCCGGAATTGAACTTGGTCTTGTCAAAGATGGTGACGGTGATCAGGTCTTCCTCCACCAGAACGTTGGTGACGTTGGTGTCCTTGCGAAGGTCGATCGAGTCGGACAAGAGGAAACGCAGCGGGGTCTGGCCGAGCGGCCAGATATCCTGTGTGTTCAGCTTTCGGTCGCGCACGGAGACCGACTTGCCGTCGGCAACGATGTCCAGAACGGAGGGCTTGTTGTAATAGAAGCGCACCTTGCCGGGCCGGGCCATGTAGAACTTGCCGTCCGACTGGCTGCCGTCCGGGCCGAACTGGATGAAGTCGCCATGCATGGTCTTCACGGAATTGAAATAGACGTTCAGGTCCTTGAGCGTCTTTTCTTCCCGCTCGCTGAGTGCCTGGGCCGGTAGCAGAGCCGTCAGGGACAGGGCGGCAGCCAGTCCCGTGGCAGCTAGAGGCTTGACCAGGCGTTGAGCGAGGCGTTTCAGCATGATGCAAAGTCCTAAGTCGTTGGCAGCGTATCTCATTATGCCCTAGCTAATGCCGCTGTGTGGCAAAGCTTTGGCAATTTTACGCTAAAACTCTTCCTCAACCCCGTTTTGCACGAGAATCTCGCGTTTACCGGCATGGTTGGCGGCGCTGATAAGGCCCTCCTGTTCCATGCGCTCGATCAGGGAGGCGGCGCGGTTGTAGCCGATCGACAGGCGCCGCTGCACGTAGGAAGTCGAGGCCTTCTTGTCGCGCAGGACGATTGCCACCGCCTTGTCATAGAGATCGTTACCCTCGTCGCCGCCTGCAAGGCCTCCGCCGTCATAGGGGCTGTCGGCCTCATCGTCTTCTTCCGTGACGGCTTCCAGATACTGCGGCGTGCCCTGAACCTTCAGGTGCTTGACGATATCCTCGACCTCGTTGTCGGAAACAAAGGGACCGTGGACGCGCTGGATGCGGCCGCCGCCGGCCATGAACAGCATGTCGCCCATGCCGAGCAGCTGTTCGGCGCCCATTTCGCCGAGGATCGTCCGGCTGTCGATCTTCGAGGTGACCTGGAAGGAGATACGGGTCGGGAAGTTGGCCTTGATGGTACCGGTGATGACGTCCACCGACGGGCGCTGTGTTGCCATGATCAGGTGGATGCCGGCGGCACGGGCCATCTGGGCAAGGCGCTGGATCGCCCCCTCGATGTCCTTGCCGGCCACCATCATCAGGTCGGCCATCTCGTCGACGATGACGACGATATAGGGCATTGCCTCCAGCGGCAGCGTCTCTTCCTCGTAGATCGGCTGGCCGGTCTCGCGGTCGAAGCCGGTCTGGACGGTGCGGGTAAAGCTTTCGCCCTTTTCCAGCGCCTGCTTGATGCGGGTGTTGTAGCCGTCGATGTTGCGCACGCCCATCTTGGACATCTTCTTGTAGCGGTCCTCCATCTCGCGGACGGTCCACTTCAAGGCGACAACGGCTTTCTTGGGATCGGTCACGACCGGGGTCAGAAGGTGCGGAATGCCGTCGTAGATGGACAGTTCCAGCATCTTCGGGTCGATCATGATCATCTTGCACTGCTCCGGCGTCAGCCGGTAGAGCAGCGACAGGATCATGGTGTTGATCGAGACGGATTTGCCTGAGCCGGTGGTCCCGGCCACCAGAAGGTGCGGCATGCGGGCAAGATCGGCAACGACGCTCTCGCCGTTGATGGTCTTGCCGAGCGCCAGCGCCAGCTTGGATTTGGATTTCTCAAAGTCCTGGGCGGCCAGCAACTCGCGCAGATACACCGTCTCGCGGCGGGCATTCGGCAGTTCGATGCCGATGGCGTTCTTGCCCGGGATCACCGCCACACGGGCCGAGATCGCGCTCATGGAGCGGGCGATGTCGTCTGCAAGGCCGATGACGCGGGAAGACTTGATGCCCGGTGCCGGTTCCAGTTCGTAGAGCGTCACGACCGGACCGGGACGAACTTCGATGATCTCGCCGCGCACGCCGAAGTCCTCCAGGACGCCTTCCAGGATGCGGGCGTTCTGTTCCAGGGCGTCGGCGGAGAGGCCGGGCACCTTGCCGGCGGCTTTCGGTTCGGCCAGCAGCCGCAGCGGCGGCAGCTCGTATTCCTCCGGCGCACCAAGGAAAGAGGGCTGGGCTTCTTCGATCGCCCTTTTGCTCTGTTTCGGGCGCGGTGCCGGCGGGATGACGCGGCCGGACAGGGCCGCGGCGGCATCTTGCGGCCGGGGGGCGGGTTCGGGCGCCGCTATGCCCACCGGAACGGCCGGCCGGCCGGCAACCGGTCCCTTCTCGGCAAGCAATTCCTCCGGGGAAAAGCTTTCGCCGTCCTCGCCATAGGGGTCTTCGGCATAGGGTTCCTGCGCGTCGCCGCCGGTATTTCCCTCGGGGTCGTACAATTCGTCGAGCCCGTCATCGTCTTCCGGCATCAGGCGTCCGGCCAGCGCCCGGCGGAAGGCCTTCAGGCGGCTGCCCTGAACCTCCTCCTCCGGTTCGTAGTCGCCTTCGTGGTCATCGTCGTCCCAATAGACCTCGTCCTTCTGCCGGGTCCGCCGGAAGCCGGTCAGGCGGCGCGCCGCGGTGTGACGCCGGATGCGGTCGTGAAATACCTCTTCACGTCCGGCTCGACAGGCTCGCCCAAGGCCGTCATCAACACCAACCGCATGATCTGCG
>NZ_JBNKYW010000174.1:0-29374 GCF_050301095.1 Roseibium sp. | reverse complement strand
GATGACGATCACGGTGGGCCTTACGCAGGTCAACGACGCTTTCGGCATATATTATGCCCGGGAATTGTCGCTGGCGGTGCTAGCGGGGTTTCCGGTGGCGCTGGCTTATCTGCTTTTCCAGCGCCGGGTGACGCAGGCGATCACGCTCTCGGCAGGCATCAAGGGGTAAGTCATGGCGGACATCGTTCTCGACCGCGTTTCGAAGAGCTTCGGCAAGGTGAAGGTGATCGACGATCTGTCGCTGAACGTGAAGTCGGGTGAATTCGTAGTGTTCCTCGGCCCCTCTGGGTCCGGCAAGTCGACGCTTCTGAGGATGATCGCGGGGCTCGAGAGCATCGACGGCGGGCGGCTGGAGATCGGGGGGCGGGAAAGTCAGAACCTTGCGCCGGGTCAACGGGACGTGGCGATGGTATTCCAGAACTACGCGCTTTATCCGCACATGAGCGTCTTCGACAACATGAGCTTCAGCCTGCGCCTGCGGCGCCTGCCGAAGGAAGAGATCGACAAAAAGGTGCGCGAGGCGGCCGATATCCTCAACCTCGACAAGTACCTGGAAAGATCGCCGCGTCAGCTTTCGGGCGGGCAGAGGCAGCGCGTTGCGATGGGGCGGGCCCTCGTGCGCGATGCCGAGGTGTTCCTGTTCGACGAACCCCTGTCCAACCTCGACGCCAAGCTGCGTGTCGTGATGCGGACCGAAATCAAGGCCCTGCACCAGCGGCTGCGCACGACTTCGGTCTACGTCACCCACGACCAGATCGAGGCGATGACGATGGCGGACCGCATCGTCGTGATGAATGCGGGACGGATCGAACAGATCGGCACCCCGTTGGAACTCTACGATACGCCCGCGAACCTGTTTGTCGCCGACTTCATCGGCTCGCCGTCGATGAATTTCATACCCGGACGCCTGCACCAGGAAAACGGACAGACACATGTTGTCTGCGAAGACGGCACCCGGATCGCGGTTCCCTCAACGGACGGTGCCGCGGACGGCCAGCAAATTGTCCTGGGCATCCGCCCCGAGCATTTGCAGGTGAGCGACGGCGCGGACGGCTATGAGGCAAGGGTCGACGTGATCGAGCCGACCGGCCCGAACATTCAGATTTATGCCGAAATGGCCGGTGTCCCGATCTGTTCGGTGCTCAGCGACCGGCGTGAGCTTCGGCCCGGCGAAAGGGTCCGGATGTCGTTTCAGCCCGAAAACACACATCTGTTCGACGCCGAAAGCGGCCGGAGGATCTGAGGAAAGCCGACCCGCAGTGGCAGCTTGCCGACGAACATAGGCAACGCTTTTCCGGACCTGGCGCAGCGAAGATCCGGGATCGATGGCCTGGCGTCGAAGATCAGCAGAATATCGGAGGCTTGCAGCCCTCAGGTCCCGGCTCGCGCTTCGCTTGGCCAAGCCGGTACTGGGAAACAAAGCCTTTGTCAGCAGTCTGAGCTGCCCCTGCGGGCAGCATTGTCTCACCAGCCGTTGATGCGGCTCCAGGTTCCGGTGACCGTGTCGTCGGTTCCGTCGACCAGGTGATAGGTGTCATACATGGCAGCCGTCATGCAGACATGATTGGGCAAAACCCGCACGCGCGAACCGATGGGAAGCTGATCGAACGGGAAGGGGCCGTCGGACACGAGCATGCCGTGCTCCTGATAGACGCGGCCGACCGTGACCTTGTCGATACGTCTCTGACAGGTCACATCCATCACCATGCCGAAGCCGATATCTTCGGGCAGGCCTTCTGCCCCGGTGCTGCGGTCCTTCGACAAGGCAAGACCGCCGGCATCGATCAGCACGCTGTTCATTTCGCGGCGATGGCCGATGACCGTCGCGAGCACCGAAACAGCGAGATCGTCGATTGCGCAGGAGAAGATCTCCGACTGGAAGACATCGCCGAACATATAGACCCCGCAACGGACCTCGGTAAGCCCTTCCAGGGAGGTGAAATGCGTTGCGGTGGGTGTCGAACCGACACTGACGACGTCGGCATTCAGACCGGTCTCACGCAAACGCCGGGCCGCCGTCACCGCGCAGACCCGCTCTTCCTCGGCGACCTTCCTGATCTCATCGATACTGCGGCACAGATAGGAATTCCCGGCATGGGTGATCACGCCGCGCAGCCTGCACCCCGGCAGCTCGGTCATCCGCTTTCCAAGTTCGATCAGTTCGTCGGACTCCGCCAGAACGCCCGCGCGCCGTTCGCCGGAGTCCAGCTCGATCAGCATGTCGACGACAATCCCGTGTTCCACGGCACGCCGGCTGACTTCTTCGGCCATGGCAATCTGATCGGTGATCGTTGTGAGTTTGACCCCACGGTCGATGAGCGCGGCAATCCGGGGAAACTTGTCCGGAACGACGCTGACCGCATAGGTGATGTCGGTGATGCCGTTGTCGGCGAAATATTCCGCCTCCTTGAGCGTCGAGACCGTGATGCCGCCGAAATTGTCCTTGAGAGCGATCCGCGCGACATCGATCGACTTGGCCGTTTTCATGTGGGGCCTGAGGGCAACGCCTGTTCCCGCGAAGCGCTGTGTCATGCGCTCGCAGTTCCGCTCAAGGCGGGTCCGGTCGAGAACAAGACAAGGAGTTTCGAGTTCGGAAAGAGACATGGCAATCATCCGTTTTTCTGTGGCCGCAGGCAGACCCTCTGCCCGGCCTTGTTATCAGTGACCTGCCGGGCGCGGCCAATGCGCGCTCGACCTTGGCCGATGCCTGTCTCGCATCAGCCCCAGTCGGAATCCTCTTCCACATCGATCAGCGACCAGAACTCTTCCGAGGTCAGCGGTAACGGATCCTTGGATCGGATAAGCCGGATATCGATGGGGATGAACCACTTCTCGTCCCCCGCCAGCACGAGCGATCCTTCGGCAAGGTCCGTCTGAATGTGACTTTCCGGCAGCCAGGCTGTCCCGCGTCCCTCGGAACTCATCGGTTTGAGCACCGCCGCCATATGCGAAACGAAAACCCGGTTGAGGTGCACCGGTTCGCCGATGTTGGCGATCAGCTGTTCAACGACCTGACCGATTGCCGATGTTTCGGAATAGGCCAGGTAATGCACCGGCTCGTCTTCCGTGCCCGGCAGGCGGTCGATGGGCTGGCCCGAGGAGTCCGGAAGCGTCACCGGAACGAGCCGGTCCCTCAGCACGACCTTGCCGACAAAAAGATCGTGGGGGAGGTTCATGGGGATGGCGGCGTGGGTGTAGCTGAGGACGAAATGACAGTCGCCGCGCAGCAGCATCTGGATGCATTCCTTGAACTGCACCGTGTCGAGACGCGTGTTGAAGCTGTGGCTCTTCGTCTCGATCTTCCTGAGCCACCCGGGAAAGAAATTCAGCGACAGGCTGTGTGTTGCCGAAAACCGGATCGTGTTGAGCGAGGCGTCGCCGATCCTGCGCGCGTCCTCGCGCCCCTGGTAGAGGCGGCGAAGCACGTCTTCCGCAACCGGCCGGAACCGCTCGCCCGAGGGGGTGAGCGAAATGGGCTGCGTCGCCCGATTGAAGAGCTGCGCCCCCACCCATTCCTCAAGGCTCTTGATCCGCCGGCTGAAGGCAGGCTGGGTCGTATAGCGGGCCTCGGCCGACCTGGAAAAGTTCCGGGTTTCAACCAGACTGAGGAAGTCTTCCAGCCAGCGGCTTTCCATAGGGCTTTGTTCTTTCTTTCAATTTTTCGCAATTTCCCGATTAAACTCTCCCTGCATCGCCATGTCTATCTCCAGTACAGGCAGGAGTGTTTCAACCTCGTGGTGGCGCGCGGTCATTGCGCCTTCTGTTTACGAAAGGCGGAGAGCCATCCAAGTCCTGCCTCGGTGCTGGAACCGCGAGGCTTGTATTCGGCGCCGATGGGACCTGTAAAACCATACTCGCGAATGGCTGCAATCAGGTTCGGGAAATGCACCTCGCCGGCGTCAGGCTCCCCCCGGTCCGGCACGGCCGCGATCTGGATATGACCAATGATGTCCATGTACCGGCGCAGCCGCTCTGTCAGATCGCCCTGCATGATCTGGGTGTGATAGCAATCGAACATGAGCTTGAGATTGGGACGGCCAAGAGCTTCGATGATGTCAGCGGCCTGTTCGACAAGGCTGAGATGATAGCCGGGCACGTCGCGATGGTTGATCGGCTCGATCAGGATGTTGATCCCGGACTTCGCGGCCAGATCGCAGGCGTGGCCGAGATTTTCCCTGAATGTCGCGTTCGCCCCGGCACCGCCATCGGTCTTTCCCGCCATGACGTGGACATTGCCCGCACCGATTGCCTCGGCGTAATCGACCGCCATCTCGATGGCCGCCCGCGCTTCCTCTTCGCGACCTGTCAGGGCGGCCAGCCCGAAGTCACCGGCGGCAAGGTTGCCAGGAGACGTGTTCAGGCCCAGCATCGCCAGCCCCGTTTCCTGCAGCGCCGCCAAAACCTCCTGGACGGGCGTTTCATACGGGAAATGGCACTCCACCGCGTCGAACCCCGCGGCCTTTGCCGCCCGGATGCGATCCGGCAGGGAGAGGTCGGTGAAAAGAAAACCCAGGTTGGCGGAAAAAGTCATCAGTCCCAGTCCACTTCAAATTTCGTGACAACGGCGGAAATCTGCTCCGGTGTCAGCCCGATACTGCCAGCTCCACGCAGGAGAAGCGCCAGCTTCGCGGTTTCCTCCAGCTCCTCCATCGCATAGACGGCCGCCTCGAGGTCCCTGGAGGCCACCACGGGACCGTGATTGGCGAGAACGACCGCGGAACGGCGGCCGCCGAGGCTGCGCAGCGCACCGCCCATTGCCGGATCGCCCGGAACGAAAAAAGGCAGGAGTTTCACCTTGCCGAGCCGCATGATCGAATAGGCAGTGAGCGGCGGCAACATGTTGTCCGGATCAATATCGGGCAACATGGAAAGCGCGACGGAATGGGTGGAGTGCAGGTGCAGGACGGCCCCGGCCCCTTTCCGGGTTTCATAGAAAGCCGAGTGCAGCGGCATTTCCTTGGTCGGCTGGTCGCCGCTCACCAGGACGCCGCTGGCATCGAACTTCGACAGCCTCGCCGGGTCGAGTCGGCCGAAACTTGAGCCGGTGGGCGTAACCAGCAGTCCGCCATCTTCCGTGCGGGCTGAAATATTGCCCGAAGCGCCTCCCGTCAGGCCGCGCTGGAACAGCGAGGCCGCCCAGAAGCAGATATCCTCCCGCAGTTTCGTCTCACTGCTCACGCGCCCCGCTCCATGAGCCTAGCCGCCTTGGCAAAGAAATCCTCGGCGCCGAAATTACCCGACTTCAGGGCAAGCACAAGATCCGGAGAGGCCCGCAGGACCGGAACGCCCGGGTCGATTTCCGGACCGACGGCCAGTTCTTTCGGCGCAAGGGCCTCGACCACCGCTCCGGAGGTTTCGCCGCCTGCAGTGATCAGACGCCTGATACCACCAGCCACCAGATGGCGCGCCGTGTCAGCGAAGAACTGTTCGAACGACGTGGCGATTTCCTGCTTGCCGAAACGTGCCTGTGCCTTGTTCACGGTTTCAGGCTCGGCCGAGGAGTAGATGAGCGGCAAGCCCTCTTGCGCGAGCGCCCAGTCGGCCACCTTCGCGGCTGAAACCGCGCCGGACATCAGGGCTTCCGCCGTCACTTCGAAAGCCGGGGCCTCCCGTCTGTGACGGTTCACCTGCACCCGGGTTGCATTCGAGCAGGAGCCTGACAGCGCGGCGGCTCTTCCCGGCTGCCCGGCCCAGTCGCTGTCCTCACCGGACAAAAGACCTTTCAACCGGAAGTTTTCGGGCAATCCGAGAGCGATCCCGGAACCACCGGTGACAAGCGGCAAGTCATATGCCGCCCGGCCGAGAGCCACGAGGTCCGCGTCGTTGACGGCATCGGCCACCAGCAGCCGCCGGCCCTCGGCGCTTTCCGCCCGCATCCGCTCCCGGATCGCCTCCGGTCCGGCCTGGACAGTCTGGAACGGGATATGTCCCACCGGCCCCTTCGTCTGCAAACCCAGCCAGCGGCGCAGGTCCGGATCGCTCATCGGCGTGAGCGGGTGGTTTTCCATGCCGCTTTCGTTGAGCAGCCTGTCCTGGACAAAAAGGTGCCCCAGATAAATCGTCCGGCCAGCCTGCGGGAAGGCGGGGCAGACCAGAACCCCGGAGGCCTCGAGTGCCTCTGCCAGGGCTTCCGCCACCGGGCCGATGTTGCCTTCCGGCGTTGAATCGAATGTCGAGCAGTATTTGAACAGGAACTGGCGGCATCCCTGAGCCTGCAACCATTCAAGAGCCTTCAGGGACTGGGCGACGGCTTCCGCCGGCGGTACCGAGCGCGATTTCAGCGCGATCACCCCGGCTTCGACATCCGGCGACGCGGAAGCTTTCGGCACGCCCACATATTGAACCGTACGCATACCGGCTTTTGCCAGCGTGTTCGCAAGATCGCTGGACCCTGTGAAGTCGTCCCCGATACACCCCAGCAGCATCACACGCCTCCCGGCAGTTCAAGCCCGGCGGCGCGGGCATAGACCTTGACCACGGCGGCATCGTCGGCTTGCCCGTCGCCCGCCTCGACGGCGGCGCGGAACTGGGCAAGCGCACTTTCGGTGAGCGGCAGCGGCAGCCCGGACTGGCCGGCAATGGCGGTGACGATGCCGAGATCCTTGGGCCAGATGTTGACCGCCGAGTGAGGGGTATAGTCCGCCTCGACAACATGAGGGGCGCGGTTCTCGAACATCCAGCTGGTCCCGGCGGATTGCGATATCACTTCCACGACCCGCTCAAGAGAAAGACCCTGGCTCGAGGCAAAGGCCAAGGCCTCGCCCATGGCGGCGATGTGGACACCCGCAAGAAGCTGGTTCACCGCCTTCATGGCGCTGCCAATGCCTGCTTCGCGTCCAAGGTCGAACAGGTTGGCGGCCATCGCGTCGAGGGCAGGGCAGGCGCGGTCGAAGGCGGCCTGCGGGCCAGAGGCAAAGATCGACAGTTCACCGCGCGATGCGCGCGCAGCACCGCCGGAAATGGGAGCATCTAGGTACAGAAGGCCGAGAGCAGCGCACCGCTCAGCCATCTCGCGTGTAAAGGCCGGCGGAACGGTGGCGCAGGAAACAATCACTGCCCCCTTGCGCATCGCCTCCGCGCACCCGCCTTCACCAAAGAGAACAGCTTCGACCTGCTGGGCGTTGAGAACCACCAGCACCACTATGTCAGACTCTGCAACGGCTTCCATGAAAGGCGTGGCCAGGCCTCCATCCCGGGCGAAAGCGTCGACGCGGGCAGGATCCGTATCGACACCATGAACCTTGTGCCCCGCCCTCAACAGCGATTGCGCCATTCCAATTCCCATCGAGCCCAGGCCGACGACTGTAATTGTTTCTTTTTTCATCACGTTTGACCTCGTGTCGTTCCTAATTCGGCCCTTCGCCTTGCCTGTTCGATGAGACCGGAACTTCCGGCGCACTCATGTTGCATTCAATCCGATTGCCCGAATTGTCGCGGAGGTGATCTCTTCGGTCGTCGCCGATCCGCCCAGATCCGGGGAGTGGTTTTCAGCGTCCGCCGTCACACGCTCGATAGCCCGCATCAACCGTTCCGCAGCCGCCGTTTCACCGAGATGCTCAAGCATCATCGCCGCCGACCAGAACGTGGCAATCGGATTTGCCGTGCCCTTGCCGGTGATATCGAAGGCCGAGCCGTGAATGGGTTCGAACATCGATGGCGCCGATCGCTCAGGATTGAGGTTGGCGGTCGGCGCCAGACCGATGGATCCGGAAAGCGCCGCCGCCAGATCGGACAGGATGTCGGCATGAAGGTTGGTCGCAACGATCACGTCGAGCGACCCGGGATCCATGGTCATGCGCACCGTCATGGCGTCGACCAGCATCCTGTCCCAGACCACATCCGGAAACTCGGAAGCGATTTCACTGGCAATCTCGTCCCAGAGGACCATGCCGTGGCGTTGGGCGTTCGACTTGGTCACCACGGTCAGCCGTTTGCGCGGGCGTGAACGGGCCAGCTCGAAGGCGAAGCGCATGATCCGCTCGATGCCAACGCGGGTGAAGATCGAAACTTCCGTGGCCACCTCGCAGCCGAGGCCACGGTGGCTGCGGCCACCCTGACCGGAATACTCACCCTCGGAATTCTCGCGCACGATCACCCAGTCGAGATCACCGGCCTCCACGTTTCGCAAGGGGCTCGTTATGCCTGGAAGCATGCGTGCCGGGCGGACGTTGGCGTATTGATCGAGCGTCTGGCAGATCTGCAATCTCAACCCCCACAGGCTCAAATGATCCGGCAAGTCAGGCGCGCCGACCGCACCGAACAGGATCGCGTCAAAGGACCTCAAGACGTCCGTTCCCTCGCCCGGCATGAAGGCACCGGTCCGGCGGTAGCGTTCGGATCCCCAGTCGAAACCGGTGATGTCCAGCGTGAAACCGCCGTCCAGCTTGGCCAGTGCCTGCAGCACCTTCTGCCCGGCACCGACAACCTCCGCGCCGATCCCGTCACCAGGGATGGCTGCAATCCTGTAGGTCCTGGTCATCCCGTCTCCGGAGCTCACTTGTTTTCAAGTTCCAGAAACGCCTTGAAGGCATCGCCGAAATCCGGATGCCAGCGCGACAGCGGCGGCCGGTTCTCGGTGATGTCGCCTGCGGCCCAGGCAATCCGTTTTTCGTCGGTTGCCCTGTCGACTTCGTTGTCCGGACAGAGAATGTAGAAGTCATTCCGGCCAAGAGCCTCGAACAGAAAGTCTGCGGTTTGTTCCGGTGTCCAGGCGCCTGCCGGCTTTTCCGTGCGGCCGTTGGCCGTCAGTGGCGTGAAAACAAATCCGGGGATCAGCAGTCTGGCTTCAACCCGGCAGTTTTCCGTGTTGCGCAAGGAATGCTGCAAGGCTTCGGTGAAGGTTTTCACGCCGGACTTCGATACGTTGTAGGCAGGATCTCCGGGAGGTGTGGTGATCCCCTGTTTCGAGCCGGTGTTGATGATCAGGCCGGGTGCTCCCGACGCAATCATTCCGGGAGCGAAAATCTGCGAACCCCGGATGACGCCCCACATGTTCACGTCGAGAATACGCTGCCAGTTGTCTTCTGCATCGAAAATGGAACTGCCGGGCTGCATGCCCGCATTGTTGATGAGAACGTTGACCGGACCGAATTCCGCGACGACCTGTGCTTCCAGTTCTTTGAGCGCCGCGACGTCCGCGACGTCCGTCGGCACGGACAGAACGGCGGGAGCACCGGCGGCGCGAACCTTTTCGGCGGCCGCATCAAGCCCGGGTCCCGGCAGATCGGCAAGGCAGACCTTGAGCCCCAGGCTTGCAAGCCTGCAGGAGACCGCCAGTCCGATACCCGAGGCTCCGCCGGTGACCACCGCAACGTTGCCGCTCTGGATTGCCGGATGTGTCATTCGATTGTCCTTTGTCGTTTCTAGCCGTTTGTTACGCGGTTTCGCCTTCGAATATCTCGAAACCTGTATCGATCTTGGTGCCTTCGGGTTCATTCAGCATGGCTTCGATGGCGGTTTTGCCGATAAGGAAGCGGTTCGAGCGAATGGTCGACAGCGGCTTCGGCATCTGGTTGCCGATATCGAGCCCGTTGAATCCGAAAATGCCGATGTCCTCCGGTGTCGAAAGGCCTGCCGACTGGCAGTGAAAGACGCCGCCGATCGCCATGTCGTCGTTGGAGTAGACGATCCCGTCGACAGGTATACCGCCTGTCAGGAGCTGGGCCGTCATCTGCTTTCCGGCGCCGACGGAGCTGGCGCTTCCGGCAACTGCCTGTACGGCAATTTCCAGCCCGGCTTCAGACAGTGCCTTGCGCAGTCCGTCGTACCGCAGGCGCGCGCGCCGGTCGCGGTCGAGATTGTGACCGACGTAACCGAACCGGCGCCATCCCTTTGCAATCAGATGCCGGCCCGTCTCGTAACCGGCGCTGCTGTGGGACATGCCCACGGCGATGTCGATCGGATCTGAATCGATTTCCATCATTTCGACCACGCGCACATCACTGAGTTCGAGCATACGCCTGGTGGCATCGGAATGCTCGAAACCGGTGGTCAGCACCGCCGCAGGCTTCCAGGACAGCAGATTCCGGATAACATGTTCTTCCTGCGCCACGTCATATTCGCTGATGGAGATAACGGCCTGCATGTCGCCCGTCGTCTCGAGCCCCGCATTGATCCCCTGAAGCACCTCGGTAAACACGATGTTGGAAAGAGAGGGAACGATCACGCCGACCAGATTGCTGCTCAGGGACGCCAGAGACCCCGCGATGCGGTTGGGGACGTATCCCATCGTCCGGACAACCTCCATCACCTTGTCCCGGGTGTCTTCCGCGATCGGTCCCTTGTTGCGCAGGATCCGCGAGACCGTGGATTCGCTGACCTTGGCGCGCAAAGCTATGTCTCTCACGGTCACCTTGCTCTTGCGGTCGGATAAACGTTGCTTTGCTGTCATCGGTCTCCACTCGCCCACCGTTTTTCGCCGGTCACTGCCAGCGCTGTCATGTCTGTCTTTTCGCACATTCGTTTTCACGGTGTAAGACGGCTTTGTGAGTGTCCGAAGAGTTGTGTCTTCCGGCCGGTTCCCGCAGCCGGAAGACTGTGCATGCGGTCACGGAGCCCGGCTCAGCCGCGCTGCACGTATTTCCGCCAGTTGTGTTCTTCCTTGAAGCCGAGAACGTCCTTGATCTTGCGGTTCGACAACAGGGTCTCGAATTCGCCAAGCTCGCGCTTGACCGGAGTTCCCGGGTAGAAGCGGTCGATCAGCTCCTGCGTCGGCAGGTCGGAAGAGGTCGTATCGTTTGCGGCATTGAAGATCTGGAAGCCGAGTCCGTCTTTCTCCACCGCAAGTTTCGTGATCTGACCCAGGTCGCGCGCATCGATATAGCTCCAGGTGATCCGCTTGCGGAAACCGGGGTCGGCGAACCATCCCGGAAAGAGATCATATTCGTGGGGCTCGATCACATTGCCGATGCGAAGGGCGTAGACATCGATGCCGAACCGCAGCGCAAAGGCCTTCGCGGTTGCCTCGTTGCAGATCTTGGAAAGCGCATAGCTGTCCATCGGATCCACCGGATAGTCTTCTTCAAGCGGGAAGTGCACGGGCGCGCGCGGTTCATTTGCGAACACCAGGCCATAGGTGGTTTCGCTCGATGCGATGATGACCTTCCTGATGCCCAGCTTCGCCGCCGCTTCGATCACATTGTAGGTCCCCATCGTGTTGATGCGGTACACTTCATTGTCGGGAGTGACCAGGATCCGGGGGATCGCCGCGAAATGGACCACTGCGTCAACCGGCTGAGGACGCAGCGAGGGGTCGAACTCGTGAAGCCCCATGTAGCTGGAAAGCGCATTGAACACCTGGCCGGAATCCGTGATGTCGGTGATGAGCGTACGGACTTTCGGATTGTCGAGCGGTTTGGTGTCGAGGTTGAGCACCTGGTAGCCCTGGTCCACAAGGTATTGCACGACATGCTTGCCGGCCTTGCCGCTGCCGCCCGTGAACATGATCCGCTTGGTCATAAAAGTCTCCGTTTTTCTTAATTCGGTCGATGGGTTTCGTGAAAGGGATGCTCAGGCGGTCGCCGCCAGCATGACGGTTTCCTCGTTCGCCTGTTCGCGGCTGAGTTCGCCGCTGACACGGCCGTCCTTCAGCACAATGATCCGGTCGCTGATCGCCAGAATTTCAGGCAGATCGGAAGACACCACGATGATCGACATGCCTTCCTGCGCCAGCTTGTTGAGAAGCGTGTGCACCTCGGCCTTGGCGCCGATGTCGATGCCGCGCGTCGGCTCGTCCACGATCAGGATCCGGGGTTTTCTGGCGACCCATTTGGCGATCACCACCTTTTGCTGGTTGCCGCCGGAAAGGTTTTGAATCTTCTGTTCAGGGCTGGGCGTCTTGATCCCGAGCGCCCGGATGAATTCGTTGCATCGCGCGCTTTCCTTCGCCCGGTCGACAAAATCGAAGCGGCAGTAGTCCGCCAGATGCGTTAGGCTAAAGTTCTCGCGCACCGACATGCCCAGCACGAGCCCCTGGCCCTGGCGGTCTTCCGTGACGAAGCCGATGCCCTGTTCGATCGCTTGCGAGGGATCGTGAATGGTCACGGGTTGGCCGTCGATCCGGATCGACCCTTCGTACTCGCGACTGCCGAAAATCATTTCCATCACTTCGGTACGGCCGGACCCGACAAGGCCGAAGAAACCGAGGATCTCGCCCCGGTGCAGGTCGAAGCTGACGTCGCGCACCGGCGCGCCCTGGGAGCGGTGTTTCTTGAGCGTCAATCCGCGGGCGGAGAGCAGCACCTTGTCGCTGGCGTGGCTGAGATGTTCGCCAAACAGCTGATCGAGATCCCGGTCGACCATCTTGCGGACCAACCGCTCGCGGTTCATTTCGCCGATGGGCGCGCTGTCGACCGTCACCCCGTCCCGAAGCACGGTGACCCGGTCGCCGATCTCGAAGATCTCGTCCAGACGGTGGGAGATATAGACAATGCCGATGTTCTGGGCCACGAGCTTCTTGACGATACGCGACAGGGTCGTCGCCTCGTGGTGGCTGAGCGATGCCGTGGGCTCGTCCATGATGATGAGGCGGCAGTCGTAGGATATCGCCCGCGCGATCTCTACCATCTGCTTCTGGCCGATGCTGAGACGTCCCACGCGGGTGGTGGGACTGATATCCATCTCCAGTTCTTCAAGAACCTTGCGTGCGTCGGCATTCATCTTCCGACGGTCGATCAGCCCCGTGGCAAGCCTCGGCTCCCGGGCAAGGAAGATATTCTCGGCGACGGTCAGGTTCTCGACGACGGCCAGTTCCTGGTAGATGATGCTGATGCCGAGAGCACGGGCATGCACCGGATCGCGTATGACGACCTCATCGCCTTCGATGAGGATCTTGCCGCCCGGATCCGCGCGCAAAACTCCAGTCATGATCTTCATCAGCGTGCTCTTGCCGGCGCCGTTTTCACCAGCGAGCACGTGCACCTCGCCGAGGCGAAGATCGAGATCCACCCTGTCAAGCGCCTTCACGCCTGGGAAAGTTTTTGAGATGGCTTCCATCTGAAGAAACAGGGGCATGGCATCCGTCGTCTGTTGGATTGGATCTTGGGAGAGGCAAGACCCCGAAGGGTCTCGCCTCAGTTGCGGTTTCTTACTTGGTGTAGCTGCCGAGGTTGTCGGCGTTGACCACGGTGACACCGGTGTCGATGTTGGCCGGGTTCGGCTCTTCACCATTGATCTGGGCAACCAGATGCTCCACCGCCAGACGGCCCATGGTGACCGGGCGTTGAACCATGATGCCCGTGATCAGGCCGGCCTTGACGCCCTTGATGGTGTCCGGCAGGTCGTCGAAGGCGAAGACCTTCAGGTTACCGGCCATGTCCTGGAACTCACGCTGTTCAAGCACCTTGGCAACGGCCGGGCCGCCGACCTGGCTGATGCCAAAGATACCCTTGAGATCAGGATTGGCGCGCAGCAATGCCTCGGTCACGGAGACAGCCCGTGCCAGGTCGTCTTCGGTGCCTTCCAGGGCAACGACTTCGATACCCGGATGAGCGGAAAGCGCTTTCTTCACACCGTCGATGCGCTCGTTGAGGTTGGACGCACCGAGCTGGCCGGTGACGATCGCGACCTTGCCCGAACCACCGATGGCCTCGGCCATGGAGTTGCCCATGGTCACGCCTGCCTGCTCGTTGATCGTGCCGATATACATGCTGCGCGGCGAGTTGGCGCTGTCGCTGTCGAAGGTCAACACGGCAATGCCGGCATCCACCGCCTGCTTGATCACACCTTCAACCGACTTCGGCTCGTTGACCGAAATCGCGATCCCGTTCACGTGACGGGCGATCAGGTCCTCGATGATCTTGACCTGGGTAGATCCCTGGGTGTTCTGCGGCACGACCCACTGGTAGTTGACGCCCAGTGCTTCGGCGGCTTCCTTTGCACCCGCGTTACAGTCGTCGAAGAAGGGTACGGCGACTTTCGGGACAACCGCGATGGTCAGATCTTCGTTTCCGGCTGATGCGGAGCCGGCACAAAACATGGCGGCGGCAAAAGCTGTGGCGTGGGCGAATTTAAACAGTTTGCGCATGGGTTCCTCCTCCTGGTTGCGCATGAATTGAGCGCTGTCTCGTTTGCAAGAAGCTGGTTTCGAGAGCGCCCCAGTCCGATATCGTCTAGGTGTTCCCTCCCGTGTATTTGTTGCGCAGCACGTCGATGCTGACGGCGATCAGGATGACTCCCCCCGTGATTGCCTGCTGCGCGTAGGTGTTGATGTTCAAAAGCACGACGCCGTTGGCGATGATGCCCACCAGCGCTGCCCCGATGACGGCTCCCGCCACGCTGCCGACGCCGCCCGCAAGGCTCGCGCCACCGATGGCGGCGGCCGCGATAACGTCGAGTTCCGCCCCGAAGCCCGAAGCGGGTTCGGCGGAAAGGTAGCGTGAGAAACCGATGATGCCGGCGATGGAAGCGATCACGGAGGACAGGATGTAGACGGACAGTTTGACCCGGTTGACCTTCACTCCGGACAAGCGCGCTGCCTGTTCGTTTCCCCCGGTGGCGTAGACATGGCGGCCGAACCTGGTACGGCCCATGATCACCGTGAAGACGACCATCAGCACGACCATTATGATCACCGGAACCGGGACGGGACCGATGTATCCCTGGCCGAAGAACGAGAAGAATTCAGGCGTATCGGGGGTGACGGGTACGCCATGGGTGATCATGTACATGAGCCCCCGCCCGATCGAGAGCGTGCCGAGCGTCGCGATAAACGGCGGCAAGCCGATCGCGGTGATCAGGAACCCGTTGGCAAGACCGAAGGCCAGACCGACCCCGACACCGGCACCGATGCTGGCCGGCATCGAAAACCCGGCATCGAAGGCAAGCGCGGTTACCAGCGAACTCAAGCCCATGGCCGATCCCACCGACAGGTCGATACCGCCGGTAATGATCACCATCACCATGCCGATCGACATGATCGCGGTGAGGGAGAAAGCCCGGAAGACCCCCATGAGATTGTTTGTGGTCAGGAAGTAGGGCGAGGCAAAGCTGATGAGCGCGCCGACCAGGACGAGCGCCAATAGAACGTTGATTTCCCGAACATGGTGCAGTTGTGTCAGACCGGACACGAACCGCCTGTGCGGCGGCGTCTGCGTCGCTTCACTATTGCTCATAGTGTTTGTCCTTCCCCCTTCGGATGGCATCCGGATTATTTGTCGAATTTCGCCGGCCGACCGGCGGCAGCTTACGCATAGATGACGCTGATCAAGGCCCTTGGTTTTCTGGCTCACGCCTCAATGACAGCGCTGTCATGATAGCGCTGTCATTTTCGGTTTTGTCAATTCGATTTTTTGAATATTTCATAATCCTTTGTTTTTGCTTATTATTTTTCTACGTCTTGTGGGGCGCTCCATCCGGAACCTGTATTCAGCGTAATTTTTTGGTTGCGCAATACAACAGAACCGCATTTTATGACAGCGCTGCCATTGTCTGCGAAAACAACACACAGCATTTGCAGCTGTTCAAGATGATCAGCACCTGCCGAAAACAGGGAAGGAAACAGGAATTTGAGCCAGCCAGACCGTTCGAACTGTATCGCCCTGATCCATACCGTCGCCGGATTGATCCCCGTGTTCGAAGGGCTCATGGCGGCAGAGCTGCCGGACTGGGCCCGGTTCTGCATTTACGACGACAGCTTGTTGAAGGACACGATCAGGGACGGTTTCCTGTCTCCGGCGACCACAAAACGGCTTCAGCAATATGTGAACTCGGCTGTCGTAGGCGGCGCCGATGCCATCGTGGTCACCTGCTCGTCGCTGGGAACGGCGGTCGAGGCGGCGCGTTTACAGTGTCCCGTACCTCTTTTCCGCATCGATCAGGGCATGGCCGAGGAAGCCGTGGCACTGGGTGCCCGCATCGGCGTTCTGGCGACCCTCAATACCACCTTGGCTCCCACGACGGCTTTGATCAAAGCCGTGGCGGCACGCACGGGGAAGACGGACAGGCAGATCACCGGCCGCGTCTGCGAAGGCGCCTTCGATTTGCTGCAATCCGGCGATGTCGACGGCCATGACGCGGCCGTGGCCGCAGCACTCGTGAAAATGGCAGGCGAAGTCGACGTCATCGTCCTGGCACAGGCCTCCATGGCACGCGCCATGGAACGGACGGCGGGAGAAAAAATCAACTGCCCCGTGCTCACCAGTCCGGAGCTGGGCGTGCGCTTTGTCCGTGACGCACTCTCAAGCTGACTGCACGGAATACCAAAATTCAGGGAGTGGAATATGGAATACAGATACCTCGGCAACTCCGGCCTGAAGGTTTCCGTCCTGACGATGGGAACCTTCACCTTCGGCGGACGGGGCGACTTCGCCATGGTCGGAAACCATGGGGTCAGTGAGGCGCGCCGGTTGGTCGATCTTTGCATCGACAACGGCGTCAACCTGTTCGACACGTCGAACATGTACTCTCTCGGACGTTCGGAAGAGATTCTCGGTGAGGTGCTGGAAGGCCGCCGGGACAACGTCCTGATTTCGTCGAAAGCCCGCATGCGCATCGGCGACGGCCCGAACGACGAGGGCGTCTCGCGCCACCATCTGATCCGCGAATGCGAACGCAGCCTGAAGCGGCTGAAGACCGATTACATCGACATCTACTACATGCATGAATGGGACGGCAGGACGCCGCTGGAGGAAATGCTGGCGGCCCTCGATACGCTGGTGACACAGGGCAAGGTCCGCTATGTAGGCTGCTCGAACTACTCCGGCTGGCATGTCATGAAATCGCTGGCCATCGCCGACCGTGACCGCCGTCCGCGCTTTGTCACACAGCAGATCCACTATACTCTCGAGGCTCGCGAGGCGGAATACGAGCTGCTGCCGATCTCCGTCGATCAGGGGCTCGGTGTTCTGGTCTGGAGCCCGCTGGCCGCGGGCCTCTTGTCCGGAAAGCACCGGCGCGGTCAGGAAACGCCGGAAGGAAGCCGTCAGTTCGCGGGCTGGAGCGAACCGCCCATTCGCGACGAAGAAAAGCTCTGGCGCATCGTCGACGCGCTGGTTGAAATCGGCGCCGAACGCGGCGTGTCGGCTGCCCAGATCGCACTGGCCTGGCTGCTTGAGCGCCCCGGCGTCAGCTCGCTGGTGGTCGGAGGGCGCAACGAAGCGCAGTTCCGCGACAATTTCGCGGCAGTCGAGCTGAAACTGACCGATCAGGAGCATCTACGCTTGCATGAGGTCAGCAAGGTGCCGTTCATTTATCCTTACTGGCACCAGCGGAATTTTGCCAAGGACCGCTTCAACGACGCCGACCTGGCCCTGCACAAGGATTACGCGCTGGATTGACCACGCGAGCAACACGAAAAAAGGAAACCCGGATATGAATTCAAGCGCGGCCACTTCCGAAAAGGTCGGCTTTGTCGGCGCCGGACTTATGGGTCACGGCATGGCAAAGAACATCCTTGAAAACGGTTATGCACTGACCACGATCGCGCATCGCAACCGCGAACCGATCGACGACCTCGTTTCGCGCGGGGCGACAGAGGCCGGCTCGCTCGCCGATCTTGCAGCCGCCTCAACCATGATCTTCATCTGCCTTACCGATTCCAATGCGATTGAAGCCGTGGTCAGCCAGATGAAACCCGCTCTCGCCTCGGGCACGATCATCGTGGATTGTTCGACCGCCAATCCGGCTTCGACAGAGCGCCTAGCCGCCGAACTGGCTCCGCTCGGCGTGGACTATGCCGATGCCCCGCTCGGTGGAACACCGCGGGAAGCGGAAGCCGGTCAACTGCAGGCGATGGTCGGCTGTAGCGAAGAAGTGTTCGCCCGCGTCGAACCGGTGCTCGCGGCCTGCGCCGCCAAGATCGTTCACCTGGGCAAACTCGGCGATGGCCACCGGATGAAGCTGGTCAACAACTTCCTGTCACTCGGCTACGGCGCGCTCTATGCCGAGGCGCTGGCGCTGGCGCGCAAGGTGGGCCTTTCCGTTGAAACCTTCGACAGCGTCATTCGCGGCAGCCGCATGGACTGCGGCTTTTACCAGACCTTCATGGGCTATGCCCTGGAAGGCAACCGCGAAGCCCACAAGTTCACCCTGTCGAATGCCTACAAGGACATGAAATACGTGGAATCCATGGCCAACGACGCCAGGTTCGTCACCGCCATGGCAAGCGCGGTGAAGAATTCCTATGCCTTGAGCGTGACCAATGGCGGAGACGGCAACGAGGACTATGTCCCGCACCTGACCGATTTCATCGGCCGTGCAAACGGGCTTTGATGTCCGGCAGCTGACCGGAAGCCGTTGGTCAGATGTTCCGCATTGGGCCAACGGAGCACCGCCAAGGAGCAGACAACAGTCAGTCCTTCAAAAGCGCCCTGCTGTCGCTGACAGCACTCCCGCGATCATGATGCATGACAAGAACTGCGGGCAGCATCTGGAACGGGTCAAGGAAGTGGACGGCTTCCGGATTGTGAAGGCGTCGTGAAGCCAGTCCGGCCGCAACGGGCTGGGGCAGCAGCAAGCTTGAATTCTGACGGACGGAATCAGAGGCCAAGGTTACAACAGGTCCGGGTGATTACCTGACAAGCGGTCCGTCGTCCTGTGGTTCATCGGACAAGTTGAATTCCGCATGCGGTCCAAAGATGGTCCGCATGCGGCCATCGGCATGCATCTGCTCGATGCTGGGGTTGATCGTCTCCAGGAAATGCCTGTTCACCGCGGTTTTGTGGCAAACGAAGGAGACCGGGAACCGCAGGTTTTCAAAGTTGAGCGGGCTGACATGAAGGGCATCGGGCTTGCCGAGCTGATGAATGGCGAGCGCCGTATCCGGATGATGTCCCAGGAAGGCGTCGATACGGTCCAGCTCAAGCATCTGGATCAATTGCGCCTCTGTATCGATCGGAACGAACCTGTCCCGATCACCGCCCAAAGCGTAGATTGCGCCCGATCCCCTGATGTACCCGACCCGTGCCGGGTCAAAATCTGAAAGTTTCGCACCTGCCGTTTTTTCCTTTGCCGTATAGAGGCGCAGGGAAACCACATCGACCCGAACAGAGCTTTCCAGCTGATTGCCCAGCTCACCGACGTTGAGCGCCCTGAGGTTGGTCGGAAACAGACACGACCCGGGATCGTGCAGAAAATCGGTCTTGGAGCGGCCCATCGGGCCCGGGCGAAGATCCACCTTCAGTCCGCTGTCTTGGAGAAGTTCCTGCAAGAACAGATCGTATTGCTTGCCGCTGTTTCTTGTCAGCCGGTGCGGCAGCAAGTTCAGGTAGAGGGTGATGCCGTCTCCAGCGTGT
This sequence comes from Roseibium sp., assembly GCF_050301095.1. Lineage (GTDB taxonomy): Bacteria > Pseudomonadota > Alphaproteobacteria > Rhizobiales > Stappiaceae > Roseibium. The sequence goes on along the minus strand of NZ_JBNKYW010000174.1, from coordinate 10,145 downwards.
GCAAACGGAATGTTTTGCGGCACCATGAGGCAGACAAGAGCGAAGAGCAGGCGGCTTGGAAGATTTGCCAGCAAACTGGTCAGCCTTAACTTTGACATGCTCTCAAGTACCCACCAATCAGTATGAATTGATAAAGCGCAGGTCTCCACCATAGGGCATCGGATATGCCAAATCATTACAGGCATTCTTCCCCGAGACTAACATATGGGCTGTTGTTTCCGCCAAGGGTTCTCGAGCCGCTATCCGGTTTCAGCTCCTTTCACCCGGCCGGGTCACGGCGGACGTTCGGGATCTGGAGCGCATTGCCAGGAGACCTGCCCCGACGACCGAAGCGGCGGCAGAGCAGACCTTGCCAGCACATCGGAAAATAGATGACCGCTACGGAAAAGGCCGCTATCGCAGTGGAGATGCCGATCAGGGCGGACAGCCAGCCAAAGATGAAATCCAAGGCGGTCATGGCCACGCTGTCGGCTGTTTCCCGGTTGATTTCGGGTCTGTTTCCCTCAGAGGTTCGGTCCGGCATGATCCAGCCCTCTGCTTGAGTTGCCGTTCAACGAAGGCACAGGGTCGGCGACGTGTATACCCGCCCCGACGGCTTGTTTTTTACCTATGAGGCGGTCACCGTGACGATACCATCCGGGAGGGGTGAACCGGCCGGGTTGCCGGTTCTGCCTCACGGTTTCCTGCGCCAATTTGGCCGCTACACTTTGGAAGAATCTGTTTCGGTTGCCAGTGGAAGGAGTTCGCTATGCCCGTAACTTCGGGTGCTCATCATCTGACGTTGTTCACGCACGACATGGATCGATTCCTTCGTTTCTATGAAGACATTTTCGAGGCGACAACGAAGTTCGATCTTTCCGAGACCGGTCCCGAAGGCGGCACGCTTCGGCATGCTCTCGTCGATCTTGGAGGCGGGTTTGTCCTGCATCCGTTTCAGATGCCGGTGCCGACTGGCTTCGAAAGTGGTGCCATGCAGATGGGCCAGAGAGGCCACATAGACCACTTCGCGTTGAAAGTTGACGATGAGGAGGGGCTGCAGGAGATCAGGCGGCGCCTCGTGAAGGCAGGGGCGTCGGACGGTATCATCACGGATTTCGGCGCCGTTCGCCTCCTGAGTTTCAAGGATCCGGATGGCATGGAGGGCGAAGTCGCGCGCTGGACCGGGGCCGATTACGTACACAGCTTCAAGGACCGCAAACAGGAGTTCTGGCAGGACTGATGACCCCGGTAAACGGTCAGACCTCCAGGACGCCTGGTCCGGTTCAAGTGCTCAGCCATTTCTGCAAGTCCCGTTCGGCACTTTCGAGACTTTCGGCGTTGATCGCTCTCAGGTTCAGGGCGCGGGTGATCGCCCGGGTGCGCTTGTTGATCGAAAAGTCTGACCTGCCCGTTTCGATGTCGTTCACGCCAAGCTTGTCGTAGAGGGACAGCAACCGGTTCTGCACGGTGCGCAGGGACAGTCCCTGCCGCTTCGCGATCAGCTTGTCCGACAGGCCAAGTGCCATATCCATCAGCACTGCATATTCACTGTCGGTCAGCGTGTCGTGTGTCCGCACATGCCGCTGCTGGACCCGGTGAATTTCCTGGTCGACGACAATTTGCGCCTCCAGAAAAACGGCACGCAAGGCAAGGTGAAGCCGGTCGCGCGTCGCAGTTTTCAGGACATAGCCGTAGGAGGTCTCATTGGGAACGATCCGCGCGATACCGCGCAGATAGGCTTCGTCGGAATAATTCGACCAGAACAGGATGCGGGTTTGCGGGCGCTCGCGCCAGATCGTGCGGGCGGCATCGATGCCGTTACGCTCCTTCATCTGCAGATCCATCACGACGGCCGGAACCGTGTGCCGCCGCGCGAGCGTCTCACCTTCCGCGCCGTTGGAGGCATGCAGGATCTGTGTCACCTCCGGCAAGGCCTGACGCAGTGCTTCGCTCAGGAACTCCGCGTGGAACTGGTCGTCTTCAACCAGAAGGACATTCATGCATCGTCCTCCGCTCGGGCCTTCGGGAGTGTCTCAATGAGGCCGGAGGGCAGGGGCAGTTTGACGGTAATCTGCGTTCCCTTCCGGCTGATCATGCTGAAGTCCGCCGCGACCAGTCGCGCTCTCGTGCGCATATGGGCAATGCCGCCTGTTGCCTTCACGCTTTGCCTTTCCGCCCTTGTTCCGGACAGCCCCCGGCCATTGTCCGAGATTTTCATCTTCAGAACGTCTTTCTGCAGAGAAAGCGCGACGCTGATGGTGTCGGCCCCGGAGTGGCGGGCGGCATTGTTAATCGCCTCCTGGGCAATACGGAAGAAGGAGATGCGTGTCGTGGAATCCAGCCGGTCGATCAATCCTCCGGTTTCATCGACCACCCGCAGTGTTGTGGCCTCGACGTCTTCCACCGCACGCTCCAGGTGAATTCTCAAGGCATGCGCGAATCCGAACATGTCCAGCAGGGAAGGAACGGCGGTGTCGATGATACCGCGCAGATCCTGGATGCACCCCTGAATTCCGGCGATTATCCTGGCACGGTCGGCCGGTGTTTCCGCCTTTTCAAGGTCGCGCATGATCCGCGTGAGATCGGCAAGGGTCTGGTCATGGAGATCCATGCCGATGCGCTGACGCTCCTGCTCAAGAACGCGTGTCAGCTCCAGAGCTCCCTGCCTCAGGCCCTCTTCCCGTGCCTGGGCCTCGGCACGAACCACCGCCGCCTGCTTGGCCTTTTCGTTTGCCCTGAGCGAATAGAAATAGGGGGCCAGCACATCGGCGATCTGGCGGACCCGCTCGACGGTCTCCATGTCGTAGATCCCGGGCTGCCTGGACGAGCAGTTCAGCGCGCCTATGGTCCGGCCCAGAACCTTCATCGCAACATTCACCCTGCTGCGTAGCTTGTGTTTGATGATGGGTTCGGCAAGAGCGCCTTCATAGGTATAGCGGGGGTCCTCCACGGCGTTGTCCGCCAGCATGAAATCCGTCTCGCCCAGCAATATGCTGCGTACGGGCGAAATCGCGACGGGTGTACGCGACAGGCTCCAGCGCGTTTTCAGGCCCACTTCATAGCTGGTGTTCCAGGTGACCTGATCGTCGACGAGGCAGACGTCCAGATGGTCGATCGGCAAAAGGGTCTCGATCTCTGCCTTGACCGACCGCAGAGCCGCGCGAATTTCAACCTGGCCCGCCAGGTGGCGTGAAATGCGCAGAAGGGACACGAGCGGATTTGGTTCCAGGTTTTCCCTGACACTGTTGGCTTCCTGCCGCATGGCAACAACAAGCTCCTCCCTTGTTGGACCGCCAGTGTGAGGCAGCGCAACCCCCTCGGCAAGCCGTCAGTTTGGGTTGAATACGCACCACAGTTGCGGGAACCCGCAACTGTGGTGCGTGTCACCGGCTTTACCGGCCCCTCGCAACTGAGCAAGCTGACCCTGAGGATGCGTTGGGAGAGGCGTGTCCACCATGGAACGGCGCTGGTCAGCGCCAGGGAGGAAATATGAATACCAAAGCAAAGCTCCTGGGAGCGGTTGCGCTTTTCGCGGCTGTCATCCCTGGTCATTCGTTCGCCGACACGGCCGACAAGCGAATTGCGCTTTCCAACAATTATGCCGGCAACTCCTGGCGTCAGGCGATGCTGCAAAGCTGGTCGAAGGTGGGTGACAAGGCCGTGGCGGATGGTGCCGTCGCTGCCGCCGATGCCTTTACCACATCGGAGAACCAGGCGACCGAACAGGCCGCCCAGATCCAGAACATGACCCTGCAGGGCTATGACGCGATCGTCGTCAATGCCGCATCTCCGACCGCGCTGAATGGCGCCGTCAAGGAAGCCTGCGACGCGGGCATCACGGTTGTCTCCTTCGACGGTATCGTGACCGAACCCTGTGCGTGGCGTATCGCCGTGGACTTCAAGGAAATGGGCCGTCAGCAGGTCGAATACCTCGCCACCCGCCTGCCCGAAGGCGGCAACCTGCTTGAAATTCGCGGACTGGCGGGCGTCTTTGTCGATGACGAAATTCACGCCGGGATCGAACAGGGCGTTTCCGAGTATCCCAAGTTCAAGATCGTCGGTTCCGTCCACGGCGACTGGGCGCAGGATGTTGCCCAGAAAGCGGTCGCCGGCATTCTGCCGAGCCTGCCGGAGATAGCCGGTGTCGTGACGCAGGGCGGCGACGGCTACGGTGCCGCGCAGGCCATCAAGGCTGCCGGACGGGATACCCCGATCATCGTCATGGGCAACCGCCAGGACGAAATGAAGTGGTGGGCCGAAGCACGTGACGCGAACGGCTACGAAACGCTGTCGCTTTCCATCGCCCCGGGTGTCGGCACGCTGGCGTTCTGGGTTGCGCAGCAGATCCTCGATGGCGCGGACGTGCCCAAGGATCTGACGGTTCCCTTCCTGAAGGTTACCCAGGACACGCTCGACGAGGCGCTTGCAGCAACTCCCGAAGGATCCGTTGCGAACGTTGAATACAGCCTGGAAGATGCCAAGGCCGTGATCGCAGGCGCGAACTGAGGGAGAACCGAATTGCAACTGGTAACCGGCGCCGGTGCCCCTGCACCGGATGTCCCGCTGGTTACCCTTTCCAACGCGAGTGTGCACTTCGGTGCGGTACGCGCGCTGGACGGGGTGAGCCTGTCCATCAGCCCGGGCGAGTGCGTCGGGCTGATCGGACACAACGGCGCGGGCAAATCCACAGCGGTCAATGTCGTCAACGGGGGGCTGACGCCGACCGATGGACGTGTGGACTACCGGCTGCCGGGCGGTAGCACGGAAACCGGGGCCGCAGCGGCACGCGCTTGCGGCATCCGCAGCGTGTTTCAGGAATTGTCCCTTTGCCCCAACCTGACCGTGCTTGAAAATCTCCGGATTCCACACCGGGACCTGACAGGTCCCGGCTGGAGAAAAAAGGCGGCAGCGCGGATCACAAGCTCGCTTGACGAAATTTTTCCCGGACACAGTATCGAAGCGGGCATGACCGTCGGCGACCTGACGCTGGCCGAAAGGCAGATGGTCGAAATCGCTGCCGGTTTCGCAGAGGGCAGCACCGCGGCCCGCCTTGTCATTCTCGACGAGCCCACATCCTCGCTCGATGCCTCGATCGCGCGCCAGCTTCTGGATCACGTACGCAAGTTCTGCGACACAGGCGGCGCGGTGATATTCATTTCTCACATGCTGGGCGAGGTGTTCGAAGTCGCGACCCGCATCGACGTCATGAAGGACGGCAAGATCATCGCGAGCAGGCCTGCGGGAGAGTTCACCCAGCAGGGTCTGATCGACGCGATGGGTCACGTGGCCGCGACGGACGCCGAGAGCCCGGAGGCTTTGTTGACAGTCAAACGCCTTGGTGGCGAGGTCCTGAAGACGCCGGAAGGACTTTCGGCCCGAAAGGGTGAAATTGTCGGCTTAGCCGGTTTGGCGGGGCACGGCCAGGCCGAAGCCCTGGCCCGTTTCTTCATGTCGCGTTCGGGCGGTCTCAGGCAGGTCAAGAACCCTGAAGTCGCCTTCGTCGCCGGGGACAGGGGGCGCGACGGCGTGATGCCCCTCTGGTCGATCCTGCGCAACCTGACGCTGACCCATCTGCCCCTCTTGTCGGACCGAGGCTTCGTGGACAGGAAAGCGGAACGCCAGCTTGGCGAGGACTGGAAGGCAAAAATCGGCATCCGGACCGGGAACATGGACAACCCCATTCTGTCCCTGTCGGGCGGAAACCAGCAGAAGGCCCTGTTTGCCCGGGCCCTGGCCTCATCCGCGCCGATCGTCGTGATGGACGACCCCATGCGCGGGGTGGACATCGGAACCAAGCGCGAAGCCTACGAGCTCATCCGGCACGAGGCCGCGGCCGGGCGCACCTTCCTGTGGTATTCGACCGAAACGGACGAAGTCTGTCAGTGCGACCGTGTCTTCGTGTTCCGGAACGGCCGGATCTCCGCAGAACTCACGGGCGAAAACATCAGTGAGGAAAACATTCTCTCCGCCTCCTTCGAAATGCAGGAGGCAGCCCAATGAGCGGGAAATACCGGATTCTCCTGCCCGTGCTGTCGCTCGCGGTTCTGCTGGCGGCGGTCTTTTATCTTCAGCCCCGGGCCATGAGCTATTTCGGGCTCAACCTGCTGTTCAATCTTGCCGTTCCGATCGCGCTTGCGACCATCGCCCAGATGATGATCATCATGGTCAACGACATTGATCTGTCGGTCGGGACCTTCGTCAGCTTCGTCGCCTGCGTCACGGCGACTTTCCTGAAGGACGCGCCGCTTGTAGGCGCCTTGATCCTGCTGGCGTCCATCGGGGCCTATGCTGCCATCGGCGCCCTTATTCACATCAGGCAGCTGCCGGCTATCGTCGTCACGCTCGGCATGTCCTTCGTCTGGGCCGGATTGGCGGTCCTGCTGCTGCCATCACCGGGCGGCGCGTCGCCGGGCTGGATTCGAACGCTGATGACCGTCAAGCCCCCGTTCGTGCCCATGGCCGTCGTCGCCTGCGTAATCATTGCCGGCCTGACCCACCTCCTGATCATGCGGTCATCCACGGGTACCTTGTTGCGGGCCGTCGGGGGCAACGCACAGGCGGTGGCCCGCTCGGGCTGGTCGGTTGCCAGACTGAAAGCCGGGGCCTATGCCCTTGCCGGTTTCTTCGGGGTCCTGTCGGGCATGTGCCTCGTCGGCCTGACCACCTCCGCGGACGCCAACATCGCCCTGCGCTACACGCTGCTGTCCATCGCAGGCGTCATCCTTGGGGGCGGTGAGTTCACCGGCGGCAAGGTCTCCCCGGTCGGGGCCGTCATCGGCGCGCTCACCCTTGCGCTCGCCGGAAGCTTCCTGTCCTTCATGCGCCTCTCGCCGGACTGGCAGATCGGCGCGCAGGGCGCGATCCTCATTCTGGTGCTGGCGGTCCGTCTGCTCTTCTCCAGAAAAGGCAAAAGGTGGAAGGAGGCAAAACATGCTTAGTTCCCCGGTGTCCGCACTCGTCGCCCTGCCACGCAAACCCTGGTTCTGGGCCTTCGCGGCCAGTGCCATCGCCTTTTTCGCAACCCTTTCCCTGACCGACGGACGCGGTGGCGCCGAGCTGCTTTCGGCAGCCCTGACCTTTGCGTCCTTCTCCGCGATCGTCGGCCTCGGGCAGATGTTCGTCATCACGCTCGGACCGGGAAATGTCGATCTGTCCATCCCCTCGACCATGACCCTGGCGGGCACCTTGTCCCTGAAGTTCATGGACGGGCTGACGGGCCTTGTTCTGCCGGGTCTCGGCATCGCGTTGGTGGTCGGGCTCGCGGCCGGAGCGTTCAACTACCTGCTGATCCGTCTGTTGCGGATACCGCCGATCATCGCAACCCTGTCGGCCTCGTTCCTTTATCAGTCGCTGGCGATCTGGTGGAACCGGGGCCTCAGGATCAAGCCGCCACAAGCGTTGGCCGAATTCACCACCGACTCCTTCGCCGGCATTCCGAACATGACGTACGTCGGTGTGCTGATCGCCGTCCTGAGCTGGATCATCCTGGAAAGATCGATCTACGGCCGTTGGGTTTCGGCCTTCGGACAGAACACCCGCGCCGCCCGTCTGAGCGGGGTTCCGGTCGAGGCCGTCCGGGCCATGACTTATGTTTCCTCAGCGGTGCTTGCGTCCTTCACCGGGTATCTTCTGGCAAGTTTTTCCGGCGGCGCGGCGCTGAACATGGGCACCGAGTACCTTCTGATCTCCATTGCCGTTGTCGTCATCGGCGGCAGTTCCATTGCGGGCGGCAACAGCAACGTCCCGGGAATATGGGGAGGCGCGCTCCTCATGTTCCTCGTCGTCTCGATGCTGAACTCCTACGGGCTCGGTGCGGGTGTCCGCCTGATCATGACCGGTACCATCATCATAGCAATCGTTGCCGCCGCATCCGGCAAAGGCAGGGCCGTATGAACGAAATAAGCTCGTGTTACCAGATAGAGGATCCAAGGTTCGGCGCGCTGATCCAGAAGAACGCTCGCCTGCAAAGGATCGCCGCCGGTTTCGAATGGACGGAAGGGCCCGTGTGGTTCGCCGACCATCAGCTTCTGCTCTTCTCCGACATACCCTCAGACCGGATGATGCGGCTGACGCTCGACGGACATGCGAGTGTCTTCCGCCAGCCTTCCGGCTACAGCAACGGCAACACGCGCGACCGTCAGGGACGGCTGGTGACCTGCCAGCACGGAACGCGTTCGGTCACGCGGACCGAGGCCGACGGCCGCGTGACCGTTCTGGCCGACAGTTATCTCGGCAAGCGGCTGAATTCCCCGAACGACGTCGTCGTGCAGTCCAGCGGCGCGGTCTGGTTCACCGATCCGAGCTACGGCATCCTCAGCGACTATGAAGGCTATCAGGCCGAGCCGGAACAACAGACACACAATGTCTTCCGACTTGATCCGCAGACTGGCCGGCTGGAGGCCATGATCACCGATTTTGTACAGCCGAACGGACTGGCGTTCTCGCCGGACGAAAGCATCCTTTATGTCGCTGAATCCGGCTCCAGCCACGATCCCGGCGTTCCCTCGGTCATCCGGGCGTTCAAGCTGGACGAGACGGGGAGGGTGCTTTCCGACCACGTGTTTGCGACCATCGACAAGGGCCTTCCGGACGGAATGCGGGTCGACGCCGCCGGGCACCTGTGGAGTTCGGCGGCGGACGGCATTCACTGCTTTCATCCCGACGGAACGCGTCTCGGCAAGATCCTGGTGCCGGAAGTCGTCGCAAATCTCTGCTTCGGCGGCCCGAGGGGAAACAGGCTGCTGATCACCGCCACCACTTCGGTCTACATGATCGCGGTGAATGCGCGTGCCGCCACCTGACGGAAACGGTTGAGAAATCGGCCGGCCTGATGCTTTTCACTACTTCAGGAAAAAGACGCACGTCATGATGATGCCCACGCCTGTGACGAAATACCTGAGCAGGTCCGTCCTGACGATCTTCCGGCTTTTCCGGGCTCCGATATAACCGCCCAGGGTGGCCGCGCCCGCCATGACGAATGCCTGCTCCCAGGCGATCAGTCCGGCGCCGATGAAGGTCAACACGGAGACGAGGGACAGGACAGCGGACAAAAGGTTCTTCAGGCCGTTCATGCCGTGCAGGTTGACATATCCGAGAAGACCGAAGGCGGCGAGAAGCATGATCCCGAGTCCGCCGTTGAAATAGCCGCCATAGATCGACACCGCCAGGATCGCGATGGCCGAGAGCACCGGTCCGGCCTCCAGGCCGCCCCGCGCCTGCACCGAGCGCAAGAGATAGGGGCCGGCGGCGAACAGCACGGTCGCCAGCAGAAGCAGCCAGGGAACGATCCAGAGGAAGGCCTCGCCCGGTGTCAGGACCAGGAGAATTGCTCCGATCACACTGCCCGCGGCGGCAACGGCGATGATCAGGCGCAGGCCGAGACGGCCTTCGGCCTGCATCTCGCGCCGGAGGGCCCAGGCACTGCTGACATAGCCCGGCAGGGCCGTCAAAGTTGCCGTCGCATTGGCACTTACAGGCGGAATGCCCGCATGAATTAACGCCGGCAGGCTGATGAATGTGCCGCCGCCCGCGACCGCGTTCAACAGTCCGGAGGCAAAGCCCGCCACGGCGAGCAGCAAGATTTCGAGCACGACAATCCCCGTTGGTCACGTGTCTGGTGGCGTGGCTGATCGCACGGAAGTATATTGGTCTGCAAATTGGTCCGGATTGAGAGGAAAGATGCCCCGGCGAACAGTAGAAAAGGTCGAGGCGGAGCTTGCCGAATTTCTTGCAGAGAACGCCCCGGAGCTCGGAGACCGCCTGCCGCCCGAGCGCGAATTGGCAACCCGCCTCCGGTGCAGCCGGGAAACGCTCCGCAAGAGCCTCGACAATCTTGAAAAGCGTGGAGACATCTGGCGGCATGTCGGCCAGGGAACCTTTCGCGGCCCGAGGCCACGATATTTGCCGACCAGGGAAACCCTGCTCGTGGAAGGGGCGACGCCACCCGACCTGATGCGGGCGCGGCTGGTTCTGGAACCGCAGGTGGCCGCCGAGGCCGCCCGCCGTGTGGACAAATCGGACGTGACCCATCTGTGGTCCCTGGTCGCCGCCGGCCGGATTGCCAAAGACAGGTCCGATGCCGAACAGGCGGACGACGCCTTCCACCGGGCGATGGCGCAAGCGACCCGCAACCCCGTTCTGATCGGCTTTTTGAATTATCTTTCCGG
>NZ_JBNKYW010000173.1:0-22468 GCF_050301095.1 Roseibium sp. | reverse complement strand
CTCGTCGCGCACGAATGTCGTCGCCGTCTGAATGGGCGGAGACACGGCCCCGGTCGCCGGATCATGACCGCCGCCGCCATGGGCCAGAAGGCTGTCGATATGAAGGCCGGGGGCGTTGTGCGGGGTCTTTGGCATGAAGCTCTCCGAGAATGAATGGACTCACGGGTTAGCGCCCAATGCGCGTTTTATCAATTGAAAACAGACCGGTTTGATCGTGCGGAAAAACTGGAGCAGATGCCGCGCACTGAAGTCGTGGGTTGCGGGCGACGGGCCTTTTTGTTGGGCGGCGGCGGTCAATCAAACGGTTGCGCTTGAATGCCCGCCGGTCTCGTTTTGTTGCCCTTCAGCGAATGAGGTGCCGTGTCAGACGCTTCTCGATCCTGTCCCAGATCCGGCGCAGGGTTTCCACTGTGACGAGATAGAAGACGGCTGCCCAGATGTAGGCCTGGAAATCGTAAGAGCGCGAATAGGCTCTCCGGGTTTCCCCCATCAGGTCATAGATCGTCACGATGGCCGCGATTGCAGAGCCCTTGATCATCAGAATGATCTCGTTGCCATAGGGCCGAAGGGCTACCATCAGGGCTTGCGGCAGAATTACCTTGAAGAAGGTGACCGGCTTCGAGAGGCCGAGCGCTGCTGCGCCTTCCCACTGGCCCCGCGAGACGTTCAGAACGGCGCCGCGCAGGATTTCTGCCTGATAGGCCGAGGTGTTCAGCGCAAATGCGAAAATGACGCAGTAATATGCATCCCGGAAAAACCACCAGAGGCCGACGGTTTTCAACTCTGAACTGAAGGAACCAACCCCGTAGTAGATCAGGAAGGTCTGTGCCAGCAGCGGGGTTCCTCGGAAGAAGTAGACAAAGGCGTAGGCCGGAACCGAAAAGATCTTCCTTTTTGAGCCGCGCGCGATTGCCAGAGGCACGGAAAGAAGCGCGCCGAAGAGCAGCGAAAAACCGACAATCTGAAGTGTAATCAGAAAGCCGTCCAGATACTTGTCGGCGTAACGACCGAGAAAACTCTCGTTCTCGAACGTGGACAGACGGTTTTCGACGTATTGCGCCCAGTCACCGCTGAGATAGGGAAGCAGCTGTTTCAGCAGCGGTTGCTCGGCATTGGCGAAAAGGTAATAGAGCAGATAAAAACCGGAGATGGCCCAGAGAACCATCAGAATGTGACCGGTAATCTTCGCGGCAGTCCACGGACGTTTGCCGGCAGCAGGCGGTTTCAGGCCGGTTTCAGGATTGGCGGCAATCATCGCGCAGTGTCTCCCCGTTTGGACCAGCGTTCAATACGAGCCAGGCCCGTGGAGGAGATCATCGCGAGCACAAGATAGATCAGGCATGCAATGCCGTAGAACAGAAACGGTTCCTTGGTCACGCGCGCGGCTATGCCGGCTTCGCGAAGCAGATCTGGCAGGCCGATTACGGAAACCAGAGCCGTGTCCTTGAGAAGGATCAGCCAGAGATTGCCAAGAGCGGGCAGGGCAAGCCGGATGAGTTGCGGCAGGATGACGAGCGTCATGGTTTGGTAGCGGCTGAGCCCGAGAGCATGTCCGCCTTCATACTGGCCGTACGGAATTCCCTTGAACGCCGAAAGGAAAGCTTCCGACGCATAGGAAGAAAAGACGAAGGCCAGCGCGACCATGCCGGCGACAAAGGAATTGACTTCGACTTGCGCATCGAACCCGATGAGTTTCAGGCCTTGCTGAATGGCGATCTGGACCCCGAAATAGACCAGGAAAAGCGTCAGAAGTTCCGGCAGTCCCCGAAAGATGGTGGTGTAGATATTTGCAGCCAGTTTCAGGCTTGGTTCGGAAGAGTTCTTCGCAAGCGCGATCAGGAAGCCGAGTATCAGCCCGAATGGCAAGGTGGCCAGTGCCACGGTTACCGTGATCAACACACCTCTGGCGATTTGATCGCCCCAGCCCTGGTCCCCGAAGGAGAGTAGCGTCAAAGCTTCGTTCATAAGCCGGCGCTTCTTTCTGTTTGTCGTTGTTGTTCTTGTTTTGGCCGCCCCTCCGGCAGCGCTGCGGGTTTGCCCCTTCAGCAGGGTGTGGCGCTCTTACGCGCCACGCCGGTTCTTTGTTCGGCAGGTTCTGTTAGCCGCCGTAAACGTCGAACGTGAAGTACTTGTCGTTGATTTCCTTGTACTTGCCGTTCGCCAGAATGCCTTCGATGGCCTTGTTAAGCATCTCCTTCAGGTCGCCGTCTTCCTTGCGGATGGCGATGCCTGCGCCTTCACCGTTGATGACCGGATCAGGGGTGAGGGTGCCGAGGATCTTGCAGCAGGCGCCGTCGTCGGTCGCCAGCCAGTCGGACAGCACCACTACATCGTCGATCACCGCGTCGATACGCCCGTTCGCGACGTCGAGCTTGTACTCATCCGGCGTCGGATAAAGCTTCAGGTCTGCCGACGGCAGCTTTTCTTCGGCATAGTTCGAGTGGGTTGTCGAGGACTGCGCGCCGAGCGCGACACCATTGAGGTCGGCGTCGCTTACGCCGGCAATCTTGGAGTCCTTCGGAACGGCAATTGCCGGAGGCGTGTTATAATACTTGTTGGTGAAATCGACCTTCTGCTTGCGCTCTTCGGTGATCGACATGGATGCGATCACGGCGTCGAACTTGCCAGCCTGAAGTGCCGGGATCATGCCGTCCCAGTCCTGAACGACGAATTCGCACTCGACCTTCATTTCCTCGCAAATGGCGTTTGCAATGTCGATGTCGAAACCGACGAGCTGACCGTCGGAGGTCAGCGAGTTGAACGGAGGATAAGCCCCTTCGGTGCCGATGCGAACCTTGGACCAGTCTTTCGCCTCAGCGCCACCCACAGCAGCCAGAACTGCAACAGCGGCCGCAGCCATACGCAATACACGCATATTGTTTCCCCTATTATCTTCTTCGCGGCGCAGGTGGGTTCGTCCCGCCTTTTTGCCCGAAGGCTCTATTCCATACACTTCGTTTCAAATTTCAAGCAGGACTGCGAAAAAAACACAGTGCATTGCGGCGTTTTATACAATCTATGGGGGTGTGCCGAAGCGGAAAGCATCGACAGGGTGCGGAATAATATTCCGCCATGATCCCGTTCGCCAATCCGGGGGAGACCCGGGTACTGCCGCGCAATGGTGACGGACCAGTTCCCACACGGGATTCGTACGGGAGAGCAATCGTCAGGACGGTCGGAAATCAAAGAAATTCATGAATGGCATGAAGGACTTGAATTTGTGGCGCCGCGCCGGACGTCCTAGGAAGGGGATGGAGGCGGCAGCCGTTCAATTCTGATCGAACCGCATAGCTATCATACTGGAGCGCCTGATGACCGCGTTTGACCTATACATCGGCAACAAGAACTACTCGTCCTGGTCCTTCCGGCCGTGGATTGCCCTGAGGCAGAAGGACATCCCGTTCAACGAGCATCTGGTGCCCTTCGACTTCGAAAACGGCAATCCCGATTTCGCGGATTTCTCTCCGACCATGAAGGTGCCGGTTCTGAAACACGGCGACCTGACGGTCTGGGACAGCCTTGCGATCCTGGAATACCTCGCCGATGTTCATCCCGAAAAGGGGCTCTGGCCGTCCGATCTGCGGGAAAGAGCGTGGGCGCGGGCTATTTCCGCGGAAATGCATTCCGGCTTCTTCGCTCTGCGCAGCGCATGCCCCATGAACATGCGCCGTCCGGTGGAGGAGTTGATTGTCGGTGACGACGTCAAGAAGGACGTGGCAAGGATCGTCCGGATCTGGACCGAATGCCTTGAAGCATCCGGCGGTCCTTTCCTTTTTGGTGATTTCACCATCGCCGACGCCATGTTCGCGCCGGTCGTAAGCCGGTTCCTGACCTACAGGCTTTCCGCCAGCCCGGCCGCCGCCCGCTATTGCGAGGCAGTCAAGTCAACGCCGGCCTGGCAGGCCTGGGAGGCAGATGCACTCAAGGAAACCTGGATCGTGGCAGCCGAGGAAATCTGAAGCCTCTCGGAAGCCTATTCGGCGGCCGCCTTGAAGCCGACGTAAAACGCACCGTTCTCCTGGAAGAAGGCGTGAAGGCTGTCGACGAAACGCTTGACCTTCAGGGGAATGAAGCGGTTTGACGGATAGACGGCGTGAACGGGGTGGGGCGGATAGTGCCACTCCGGCAGAATCAGCTCCAGCTGTCCTGCCTTCAGATAGGGATCGATCAGCCAGCGGTTCGACATGGTGATGCCGAGCCCGGCGAGAGCTGCCCGGCGAAGGGTTGCCGTGTTGTTGACGATCATCGTGGGCTTGATCTTCACAGACAGCTTTTCACCGGCGCTGCTGATGAAGGGAACCTCGTCTCCTGTCGAGATGTTCCGGTAAAGCAGGTAGTCGTGGTGCGGCAAGTCCGAGGGATGGTTCGGCCGCCCGCGCTTGTCCAGATAGTCCGGTGACGCGACGAGGCACCGCTGCGCCAGGCCAAGTTTGCGGACAATCAGCCGGTCATCCTTGATTTCTCCCATGCGGATGGCGACGTCCAGCCGCTCCTGGATCACGTCGACGAATTGATCGGACAGCGACACATCCAGCAGGATATGGGGGTGCTCCTGTTTGAAACGCACCAGAAAATCCGAAAGAACCGATTCCGCAAACCCGAGCGGGAGGCCGATCGAGAGCGGGCCGGACATCTGGGCGTCCTCGCTTTGGACCGACCTGTCAGCTTCGGTAATCCGCTCCAGAATGTCATTGGCGTAACTGTAGTAACGCTCTCCGGCCTCGGTCAGCTTGAGCTGGCGCGTGGTCCGGTTCAGCAGCCGAATTCCGAGTTCCTCTTCGAGACCGCGGACCTGCTGGCTGATGGCCGGTTGAGAGACGCCGAGGTGTTTTGCGGCGGCCGAAAAACTGCCGAGCTTTACTGACTGGACGAAGCCCGACAGAGCACTGAGTTTGTCCATAAGGCCCTTCGTACACTTGTTGCGAGAAAATTCTGAAGTTTTTTTATAACACTCGCTTATGAGTAATATAAGATTTGCAAGTCTTTAAAAACAAATTGAATGAAGCACTTATTGAGCAGCCCGGCAGATTGCAGTCGAACCGGGTCACGAATTATTCTTCATGGTCAAGCCGGGAGACCTCTCATGACCAAATCCGAACTTTCTGTATCACGGCGATCCCTGCTGGGTGCCGCGGCGGGCGCAGGTGCTGTCGCTGCCGCCGGAGGCGTTACCTTGCTCACCACTCCGGCGCATGCCTCTGCACCCAAGGCGGGTGCGCCGACGGCCGGAGCCCTGCGCTACAAGGTCGGCGAATTCGAGGTGACCGCGCTTCTGGACGGCTATCTCGACATCACGCCCGAGCTGGTGATCGGTTACGACGCGGACGAAGGCCAGCGGATGCGCGATCAGGCCTTCGTGGAAAGCGATGCCGTCCGCGTTCCGGTCAACGCCTATCTGGTCAACACCGGCGACCGGCTGATCCTGGTCGATGCCGGAACCTCCGATGCCCTTGGACCGACCATGGGCCGGCTTCCGACCGCTCTGGCCGCCGCCGGGGTCACGCCGGATCAGGTCGATGCCGTGTTGATCACACACATGCATCCTGATCATCTCTTCGGTGTCATCGACGGTGAAGGCAAGCCTGTGTTCGCCAATGCGGAACTCATCCTGCCGGAAGTCGACAAGGCGTTCTGGTACGACGACGCTGCCATGAACGGAGCCCCCGAACAGTTCAAGCCGTTCTTCCTGGGCGCGCGCCGCGCGGCTGATGCCTACAAGAGCAGCCAGACACTGTTTTCCGGTGACAAGGAAATTCTGCCGGGCATCCACTCCATGGCCCTGCCGGGGCACACGCCGGGCCATAATGGATATGTCTTCGACAGCAATGGCGAGACGCTGATCATCGCGGCCGACATCGTGCATCTGGCCGTCTATCAGTTCGAAAAGCCGGACTGGGGGATCGGATTCGACATCGATTCAGCGCAGGCAATTGAAACCAGGAAGAAGTTCCTCGATCAGGCAGCCAGCGACAAGGTGCTCTTCGCCGGAGCGCATATTCCGTTCCCCGGCATGGGACGTGTCGTCAGGGCCGCGGACGGCTACCGGTTCGTCCCGGCCGCATGGCCCTACGCCCTTTGACGATCAAACACCGTTGGCCCGGGTTCGTCCCGGGCTAACGAATTCCGAATCCGGAAAAGGGCAGGAAGCGGACCGGATCGCCCTTGCGGATCGAGGTCACGTCTTCCGGAATTTCGATGAGCCCGTCAGCTTCCCGCAGACCCGTGATCAGGCCGGAGCCGTCGCGCATGAATTTATGCGCGTTCATCCTGCCGGCATCGTCTGCCCTCAAGAAACCGCGGTAGAATTCGCGCCGGTCCGGTTTTTTCTTTTCAACGTCAAATGCCGCGGGAACGTCAAACCTTTGAGGTTCCAGAAAAGGTCCGCCAGCCAGCACGCTTATGACCGGTCTTGCGTAAAGTAGGAAACAAACCATCGCGGCTACCGGATTTCCGGGAAGTCCGAGAAAGACGCATTTCTCGATGCTGCCGAACATCATCGGCCGGCCGGGCTTGATTGCGAGCTGCCACATGTGACGCTTGCCGAGCGCGTCGAGGGCTTGCAGGACATGATCCTCTTCGCCCCGGCTGGCACCGCCGGTGGTCAGGATCACATCGAAGCGACCGGCCGCCGCCTTGATTGTGGATTCGACCTGCGCCGCTTCATCCTTGAGAACGCCCAGGTCCTCGATGTCGACGGGCAACGTGCCGCAAAGCGCCCGAAGCAGGAAATGGTTGGAATCATAAACATCGCCGACATCAATCGGACCACCTGGGCGGCGCAATTCGTCGCCGGTCGAGACGAGCGCGACCTTGAGCTTTCGGAAGACCTCGACCGTTCCCTTGCCGGTGGAAGCTACCGCGGCAAGGTCCTGAGGCCTCAGCCGTTGCCCCGCCTCCAGGATCTTTTCTCCTTCGGCAACGTCCTCGCCGGCTTTCCGGCAATTGGCGCCTTTTTTCAGGCCTTGCGGTACGATTACGAAGTCCTTGCCGTCCTGGCTGTGCGACTCGCAATCCTCCTGCATCGCGACCGTGTCGGCCCCCGGGGGCATCACCGCTCCGGTGAAAATGCGTGCAGCCGCCAGAGGAGCCAGCTCAAGTCCGCTCGCATGTCCGGCTGCAACGCGCTGCTGCAGGCGGAAGAAACCACCAGCATCATCGTAGTCTTCCTGGCGGAAGGCGTAGCCGTCGACGGCGGAGTTATCGGCAAGGGGCACATTACGCGGAGCCGTAATGTCTTCGGCCAGGATGCGCTCGCCGGCCTCTTCCAGGGCGACCGTTTCCTTTTCGGCAATCGAAGACAGGCGTTCCTTGAGCAGCGCCAGGGCGTCACGATGGCGCAGCCTGTCCTTGTCGTGCAGGAAACAGTCGTCGAGAAGCTGTTTGCCCGTCATGCGCTCGTTCTCTTCAGGTTCAGATGGTGTTCGATGAAATCCGCCATGGCCGCAACATCATCCAGATCGAAGACCGGCAGGCGTTCATCCGGAAGACTGTGGTCGGTCGCAATTGCCAGGATGTTCGGGTCGGCAGACGCCAACGGTCCGCGATCGGCGGATTCCACGCGTCGTGCCTCTATTTTCGGGTGGTTCTCGCGTTTGTACCCTTCAATCAGGATAAGATCGCAGGGGGCGAGCCGGTTGAGGATGGCGTTGAGCGGCGGCTCGTCTTCTTCACGCAGTTCATGCATCAGCGCCCATCGACGTCCGGAAACCAGTGCAACTTCGCTGGCACCGGCCTCTCGGTGGCGATAGCTGTCCGCGCCCGGTTTGTCGATGTCGAAATTGTGGTGGGCGTGCTTGACCGTCGAGACCTTCAGTCCACGCGCGGTGAATTCCCGCACGAGGCTGGTCACGAGCTGGGTCTTGCCGGAGTTTTTCCAGCCGGTAATACCGAATACAGGGGTGTCTGTCATAGGGGGCTTTGGCTCAATACTTCGCGGACCCTGGTCAGGTCTTCCGGCTTGTTGGCGTTGAAGAAGGGATCGAGACCAGTCTGAGGATCGATGTCGAAAGACACTTCCACACTGTCGTGGCGGTCGACAAAGGCAAGCACTTTACCGCTCTTGCCTGTTTCCAGCCACTTCCGCAGATCCCGCCGAAGGGCAACCGGCCAAAGTCCGAAGACGGGATGGAGCTTGTCTGCAGAGGAGGCGAGCGAGATCACCGGTCTGTCGGCAGGAACGGAGGCGCACAGGCGTTCCACAAGCGTTTCCGGAAAGAAGGGCGTGTCACCGGCAACGGAAACGACATGGCTTACATTAGGGCGGGTTTCTGCAGCAAACGTCAGTCCCGCCAGAATACCGGCGAGGGGGCCTGCATACTGACCGACCGGATCGGCGACCACCGGCAGGCCAAAGGCCTGAAAGCGGCCGGGATCGCCGTTGGCATTCAGGATGATGTCCGGAAGTTGGTGTTTCAGTCGGGTGAGGATCATGTCCAGCATCGTCTTGCCACCGAGATCCATCAGGCTTTTGTCGCCACCACCCATGCGCCTGGATTGTCCGCCGGCAAGCACGCATCCGAGAACCCGGTCGTTGGCCAGCAATGCGCTGTCCGCATTCATTCCGCAGCTACGCTCCCTTTGCGTCGTGCCCGTTCCGGCTCATCGTCGGCCGTGTCCGGATCCATGTCGTATTCGATCCTGTCCTGACCGGAAAGGGCAATAAACCGCTTTCCTCTTGCGCGCCCGACGAGTGTCAGCCCCGCCTTGCGGGCCAGTTCGACGCCCCAGGCCGTGAAACCGGAACGCGACACCAGGATGGGAATACCCATCATCACCGTCTTGATCACCATTTCGGAGGTGAGACGGCCGGTTGTATAGAAGATCTTGTCCTGCGCGGAAACACCGTTCAGCAGCATCCAGCCGGCGATCTTGTCGACCGCATTGTGCCGGCCGACATCTTCCATGTAGACCAGCGGCCGGTTTTCCTGGCACAGCACACAGCCGTGGATGGCGCCGGCTTCCAGATAGAGCGAGGGCGTGGTGTTGATGGCCTTGGTAAGATCGTAAAGCCAGGAGGTTTTTAGGCGGGCATCCGACGAAAGGGAAACAGTCTCGAACCCCTCCATGACGTCGCCGAAGACGGTTCCCTGGGCACAGCCGGAAGTGCGCACCTTCTTTTTCAGCTTTTCCTCGAAATTGGTTTCCCGCTCCGTGCGGACCACCACGACCTCAAGATCGTCATCATATTCTATCCCGGTGATGATGTCGTCTTCGGCCAGCATGTTCTGGTTCTTCAGATAGCCGACGGCCAGAAGATCGGGATGATCACCGATGGTCATCATGGTGACCACCTCCTGCGAATTCAGATAAAGCGTCAGGGGCTTTTCGGTTACGACCCTGGTTTCAACGGTTTCGCCATTCTGGTCGATGCCGGTTACCGGCGCCGAAAGTCTGGGGTCCTGGGGATCCGGTTTCAGAAGATAGGGGCCTGTCACAGCCGGGAGACTCCAATTGTGCGTTGCCCCAAGAGTAGGGGAGGCGCCGGGCTGTCGGCAAGGTATTAAAACCGCGACAAAAGAAGACGTTACCGACGGAGCCTTCAGCTTGTCCTTGCGATCCTCGTCAGGGCCATGAAGGCGCCGCCGGCAAGTAAACCCCAGAACGCCCCCGACACGCCGAAGAAGCTCACTCCGGATGCCGTCACGGCGAAAGTGATGATGGCACTGTCACGCGTGTCCGCCGACTTGGTCGCTTCCCCTATGGAAAATGCCAAGGCGCCCAGAAGGGCGAGGCCGGCGACCGCCTCGATCAGGATGGAGGGGGTTACGGCGACGAGAGCCATGACAAGACCGGTGAACAGACCGAAGAGGACATAGATGACGCCGGCCGTAACCGCGGCCCAGTACCGTTGTCTCGGATCCTTGTGGGCGTCTTCTCCCGCACACATGGCCGCCGTAATGGCTGCCAAATTGACCGCATGTCCGCCGAAAGGGGCAGAGAAAAGACTGAAGACACCGGACAGTGTAAACAGCGGGCCGCTGTGCGGATCATACCCGTAGGCCCGCATGACCGCGATTCCGGGTATGTTCTGCGATGCCATTGTCACGATGAAGAGCGGCAGCGCGATGCTGACCAGGGCTTCGATGGAGAATTCCGGTTTGATAAGGACGGGTTTGCTGATCAGCTCCGCGCTGGAAAGGTCGACCGGGCCGCTGACATAAAGGGCGATTGCAAAGGTCGCCGCCATGGCAAGCGGTACCGCATAGAGCCTTAGAAAACGGAACGCCAGGGCCCATGTGCCGATCACGATCAGGGCGCTGACCGGCAACTCCGCAACAGCCTTGACCGGTGCCAGGCAAAGGCCGAACAAAACACCTGCAAGCATTGCATTTGCCAGCGGTGCCGGAATGGCAGCGACGGCCTTGCCGAAAGGTCGGATGAGCCCTGCCAGAATGATCAGGATGGCGCAGATGACAAAGGCCCCGACGGCTGCACCAAATCCGCCGTCAACCGGTCCGGCAGATGCAAGGAGGGCAGCACCGGGAGTCGACCAGGCAATGCTGACAGGCATTTTCGTACGCAGGGAGGCAACGATCGCGCAAAGGCCCATGGAAATCGAAAGGGCCATCAGACCGCTGGTTGCTTCCGCAGCGTTCGCGCCGGTCGCGTTCAGGCCCTGAAGGACGATGGCAAAGGAACTTGCGAAGCCGACGATGGCCGCGAGCAAGCCTGCAGACATGGATTGAATGGTGGGTCGTCCGGCCGACATATGCGCGCCCCTTGAAAAAGGGGCACACTATAGAAATAGCCTGTATTGTGACTAGGACACGAATGCCACACTTTAAGTATTTTTTACGAGGGGCGCGTCATGAACGCCCCTTCGTGGACGATGAACCCCGATGCGGGTCAGATCATCAGCATGTCGTTTGTGATCCGGCCTTCTTCCAGTTCCTGGGCAAAATGGCCAAACGCAAGGTAAGCCTCGTCGCGGGTCACTTCGCCCGGATGATCGAGAAGCGGGCGCAGGACTTCATGGCGGGACGCGGCGACGCCGTCCGTCAGGTCGCGGAAGAACATCAGCGAATTCGGAAACAGTCTGAAATCGACGGGTTCATGAATGATGCCTTCAAGGGCATGAAGGCGGGGATCGTTCATGACGCAGTAAACCGTGTCGAGCACCTGTCCCGGACGGCCCTCCAGTACCTGAATGATGTGCTGGTCGACAAGGAGAAGCGCTCCCGTCACACCGGCCTTGCGGTTGATGCGGCGAATCCGCAGCAGGGTCTTGTCGATCTCGTCGGGCAGGGGCAGACGGAGCTTGTCCCATCTGATTTTGCTTCGATAACAGGCGCGGTAAAGTTCCATGACGAGTCCATCCTTGTGCCGATGAACCCAGCCTGCGCCTCAAATCCTCACAATTGTTTAAAATTGAGAGCAAATTGAAAGAATTGCCCGCACTGTTACCGGAGTGTTGCTTCCATGGCAGGTAAACTCTGCTTCCAGGCCTTTTTTATTAACCAAGAAAGCTGTGCAAAACTACGTGGGAAGATCTTTGTGTGGAAAAGGCGATTCAGGACGACGTGCGAGCAGGCAATCCAACCTTGTGTTAACCCGCAGTTCGTCTGTCGAAGGATTCGAGCCCGCCGGTTTGACCCGATGGCGTGGAAACCGGTTGGCAAACAACTTGAGGAAACAACGCCATTCGTGATTGGCAACGTATTCAGCCAGCGATCTCATTCGAATCCGGGCAGCCGGTAGAATAACTCCGGCCGATCGGTTTTCCGGTTCTGGTAAGGATCTCCGGAAGACAGGCCGGTTCCGGCGAAAGCCCGGTCAACACGTGACCGGGACAGGCCAGGAATGGTTAAAAGGGGCGTTCTTCCCCGGTCCATTTGAAGAAGCAGCCGGTCTGGTCGATTGTCAGTGTCTGGGCGAGGGAAAGAACACCCTTTGCGACATCTTCAGCAGAATTTTCCCCCTCGGGGCCGCCCATATCCGTCCGCACCCAGCCCGGATCGATCAGCGCGACGGGAATGCCCTCCGGTTCGAGTTCGCTCGCAAGGCCCTGCATGACCTTGTTGACGGCAGCTTTTGACGCCCGGTAGGCGAGCTTGTCGGCTTTCCTGTAACCCATCCAGGACATCTGGCTTGAGATGGTCAGGATCCTGCCCGTGCCGGATTTTCTGAGGTGCGGCAGGAAGGCCTGTGACACGGCCAACGGGGCGAGTGTGTTGACGGTCAGTGTTTCGGCGAACCCTTCGAAATCCATGTCGAGCGGAGACTGCCGCTCGGGACCGATAATGCCCGCGTTGTTGATCAGCAAATCAAGGCCAGGTGTCAATCGGGACGCAGCCTGGGAAACAGAGGTGTGATCCGTCACGTCAAAGAGCAGCGTTTGAAGGTCCGGCCCCAGTTCTTGAGCCGCTTCTTCGGCTGCCTGAGCGGAGCGGACAGAACCGTAAACCTCCCAGCCAAGGTTCAGCGACGCGCGGGCCAGTTCGAGGCCGATCCCGCGATTGACCGCGGTGATGAGGCAAGTCGGCATGAGGTCGTTCCTTTTGTCAAAATTTCCAAAGGAAACCGGCGGTCGCCGGCATGTCGGTCGGGCGGGTCATCCTGTTCAACCTTCGGACCGGTGCAAGGCCGGTAGGGGCAAGGATGGTTCTACTGATATTTGGCGTGAATAAGCGCGTAGGTGCCGTCCGCTTTTAGGATGGAAAGGCCCCGGTTGAAATCCGCAAGGATCCGCTCTGCTTCGGGATAAGCCTTCGAAATGCACAGGAACAGCGGTTTGTCTTCGGTTGCGGAAAAATCGAATTTACCGCTCATTCCGAGTTGCCGGATCCTGAAGTCGGTCGCCTGGCGCCCGTTGAAGAAATAGTCGAACCGTCCGACTTCCAGCATCTTCAGGCCTGCGGCATCGTCGGGCACGCCGATTGGGTTGGCGCCGATGTCCTGAAGCCTGGAATGCGTCGCATACCCCTGAACCGCTGCAACGCTGCGTCCGATGAGATCCGTGATCGTGGTCACTTCCGGCGCAATGTGGTCTTTGCGATAGAAAACCCCGTCTGTAGAACTGCTGATCTGGTCGGAATAGAGCGCAAACTCCTGTCTCTGCGCCCGGTAGGCACAGGAAAGAACCGCCGCGGCCTTTCCCGATTCGACTTCGGCGATCGCCCGGTTCCAGGGCATGAAGCGGATATGCGTCCTGTAACCTGTAATCTCGAAGGATTTCGTCACCACCTCATAGTCGAAGCCGCTCAGCCCCTCGTCGGGTCTGGCCATCTCAAAGGGCGGATAGTCCGAGGCGACGAGGCGCAAGACGTTCTTTGGCGCAGCACTGCTACCGGAACTTCCTGCATAGGACAGGCAGGCCAATGCCAAAATGAATTGAATAAACCGCCGGAAAATTCCTACTGTCACCGAAAAAACACCGAAGTTCATAAGTTGCAAAATATGGAGAATACATCAGAAAATAAGTGATGTGTTGTCGCATTCAAAAAAATACGAAGGCTGGTGGAATTGGAAGTGTGGCAGGCTATCCAGGAATTTCCCGCAGGTAGCGCGTATGGCGGAAACCTGGATACAAGAGTGCTGCAATTTGGCGGCTTGTGTTTCGGGCAACGCGAACTAGGTTTCAGACAACTATTCCATCCGGCAGCAAGTGGCCGGCGAAGGCAACAGGACTGATCAATGAGCGATACCATCAAGTCGGCCGTCATGGACCGACTCAGGCAGATCAAGGGACCGGATCTTGAAGGCGATATTGTTTCGCTTGGACTGGTTTCGGATATCTTTGTCTCCGACGGGCGCGTGGCCTTTTCCATCACGGTGCCGGCCGAGCGCGCGCAGGAGCTTGAGCCACTGCGTCAGGCGGCAGAGAAAGTGGTCCGGGAAGTCGACGGTGTGGAAAACGCCATGGTGGCCCTGACGGCGGAAAGGGCGCCGGGCAACGCTCGCAATGCGGCTCAGCCGCAGGCACCGCGGCCGGCCCGACCGGTGACCGAGGAAAAGGCTCCGGCGAAACCCGGCGTGCCGGGGATCAAGCATATTGTTGCGGTTGCCAGCGGCAAGGGCGGTGTCGGAAAGTCGACGACCACGGCGAACCTGGCGCTGGCCATGGCCGCAAACGGTCTGAAGGTCGGTGTTCTGGACGCGGACATCTACGGGCCGTCGGTGCCGCGCCTGTTCAACGTCTCCGGGCGACCGGAGCCGGTGTCCGGCAGAATACTGAAACCGCTAGAAGGCTACGGCATCAAGGTCATGTCGATGGGCTTCATGGTGGAAGAGGAAACCCCCATGATCTGGCGCGG
Organism: Roseibium sp.; assembly: GCF_050301095.1. Classification (GTDB taxonomy): domain Bacteria; phylum Pseudomonadota; class Alphaproteobacteria; order Rhizobiales; family Stappiaceae; genus Roseibium. The sequence goes on along the minus strand of NZ_JBNKYW010000173.1, from coordinate 8,216 downwards.
GCCGATGGTGATCTCCGCCCTGACGCAAATGCTGCGCGAAGTCGCTTGGGGGGAACTCGACGTCCTGGTCGTGGACATGCCGCCGAGAACCGGCGATGCGCAACTGACCATGGCTCAGCAGGTGCCGCTGGCCGGTGCTGTCATCGTCTCCACACCGCAAGATCTTGCCCTGATCGATGCCCGCAAGGGGTTGAACATGTTCAAGCGGGTCGATGTTCCGGTTCTCGGCATCGTGGAAAACATGAGTTACTTCCTGTGCCCCGATTGCGGCAGCCGCCACGACATATTCGGCCACGGCGGAGCCCGGGCGGAGGCCGAACGTCTCGCTGTGCCGTTCCTGGGAGAAATTCCGCTCACCATGAAGATCCGCGAAACCTCGGATGCCGGAACGCCTGTTGTCGTGTCCGATCCGGATGGTGCGGTTGCGGGGATCTACAAGGACATCGCCACCAAGGTCTATGCCGCCATTGAACAGGATGCGGGCGCCGAGGGCAGGGCGGCGCCGAGGATCGTGTTCGAATAAGTTCGGGGTTTTCTGAACTGTTATCCATACAGGAACGGCACCGGATGCGTATTGACGCGCCGGTGCCGTTTTCCATTCAGTTGAATTGGGTATGGTCGGAGCCAGCCGAAAGCCGTGAGAAGCAGCTCTGGAAGAATGCGATCCCGCAGGACGACTTTCACGGCGCTATCACGCTATTTCACTACCTTTGAAACTTCTACGCCGCACTCTCGGCATTACAGAACAAAAACAAAGGTTTATCGGCCGAGCATGACTTCCGGAGATACACTGGCCAACGGCGCTGAGCAGAAGCCGTCCATCGCGGTTCTGATCGCGATTTCGACAGTCAATCCCTTGTCCATGCAGATATATTTGCCTTCGCTGGCAGGAATGATGGTTGTCTTTTCGGCAACTGCGGGAGAAATCCAGCTTTCCATGTCTGCTTTTTTCATTTCGATTGCCGTCTCCCAGCTGTTCTGGGGACCGTTGTCGGACCGGCATGGGAGGCGTCCGATAATTGTCCTGGGCATGTGCCTGTTCGTTCTGGGCAGCATTCTGTGCCTTATATCGCAGACAATCGAAGCCCTGATTGCAGCGCGGGTCATTCAGGCCGCCGGTGGTTGCACCGGCATGGTTCTTGGAAGGGCGATCGTCAGGGACCTTTACGGCCCCAAGCAAGCGGCCAGCATGATCGGATTCGTCACCATGGGCATGGCCGTCATGCCGACAATTGCCCCAGCCGTCGGAGGCATGCTGGACCGCTATTACGGCTGGCAGGGCGGCTTTTTCCTGATGCTGCTCTTCGGCATCGGCGTGCTCTGGGCAAGCATCTATTTTCTGCCGGAGACCCATAAGGTGCGAACGCCGTCGGGATCGGGGTCGGGGCGGGTCCTGCGGTCCTATGCAACGCTGATGAAGGAGCCGCTCTACTGGAGTTATGCGCTCACCGCCGCCTTCAGTGCGCTGACTTATTTCGCCTATCTGGGTGGCGCACCGTTCATCGCGTCGGGTCTTCTGTCCCTGAGTGCCGCCGAAATGGGTTTCTACTTCATGTTCGTCGCGCTGGGGTACATCGTCGGCAACTTCCTGTCCGGAAAATTCACTGAACGGGTCGGCATGTATCCGATGATATTCGGCGGTACGCTGATCGGTGTCCTGGCTGTCGCGCTGATTGCCGGATTTGCACTTCTTGACGCGCTGACACCGCTCAGCCTGTTCCTGCCGATGCTCCTGCTGGGACTGGGTAACGGCGTCTGCCTTCCCAGCGCCCTGTCAGGTGCCGTCAGCGTGCGTCCGGAGCTGACCGGCGCGGCATCGGGCCTGACGGCGTCTTTCCAGGTGGCAACCGGGGCCTTCGCCGGGTCGCTTGTCGCCTGGCTCTACGCCGACAGCGTGCTTGCCGGTTCCCCGTGGGGCATGATCCTGGTCATGGGATTCGGCATCGGTGCCAGCCTGGTTGCCGCGCTTTCGATCCCTTTAATCTCCTCGCGCGGTGAGAGCGGAAACGAGCATTGAGATTTCAGGCAATCGACAGGGAAACCCGTAATCCTGTCACATGACGATCCTCAGCCGCCGGTCACGCTCATGTGGCGGGAGACGGCAGGTTGGCGGGTCTTGCGGTCGATGACGAAATCGTGCCCTTTGGGCTTGCGGCCAATGGCTTCATCGATGGCGGCGTTCAGCAGCTCGTTTCCTTCAGAGGCCCGCAATGGCGCGCGCAGGTCGGCCATGTCGTCCTGACCCAGGCACATATAAAGCTGACCGGTGCAGGTTACGCGGACCCGGTTGCAGCTTTCGCAGAAGTTATGGGTCATGGGCGTAATGAAACCGAGCCGTCCGCCGGTTTCCTCGACCGTGACATAGCGGGCCGGACCGCCGGTCTTGTAGGGAATGTCGGTGAGCGTGAACTCTTCTGAAAGACGCTCGCGAACGGTTGAGAGCGGCAGATACTGGTCTGTGCGGTCGCCGTCGATTTCCCCGAGCGGCATGGTTTCGATCAGGGTCAGGTCATGACCTTGCTCATGACACCATTTCAGCATGGAGACGATTTCATGCTCGTTGACGTCCTTGAGTGCGACCATGTTGATCTTGATTTTCAGGCCGGCTTCGGTGGCGGCTCTGATGCCGTCCATGACCTTGCCGAGGTCTCCCCAACGGGTCACGGCCTTGAATTTCTGCGTGTCCAGCGTGTCGATGGAGACGTTGATCCGGCGTACGCCGCAATCGTAGAGTTCTGCGGAAAACCTTGATAGTTGGGAGCCGTTCGTCGTCACGGTCAGTTCGTCGAGCGCACCACTGTCAAGATGACGGCCGAGGCTGCGGATCAGGCTCATGATGTTCTTGCGCACCAGCGGTTCGCCACCGGTCAGACGGAGCTTGCGCACGCCCTTTTCAATGAAGGCGGTGCACAATCGGTCCAGCTCCTCCAGGCTCAGGACTTCTCGTTTCGGCAGAAACGTCATGTCTTCCGCCATGCAGTAGACACATCGGAAGTCGCAGCGGTCGGTAACGGAAACGCGAAGATAGGATACAGCGCGCCCGAAGGGGTCGATCATCGGGCGAGCAGGCGATGACGCATCGGACTTTGCGGATGCTGGCACAACGATTTCGCCGTCTGTCACGAAAGTTTCTCCCTTAACCTCGATTTCTTGCCTGATCATATGGCGCGTAGTGGGCCATTATCAATCAAAACCGGACAGGCATCATCCAGTTTGCGTCTACTGGTAAACGTTGGAGTTTACTGGTGTCAATTCAAACCGGCGAGATCATTCGGCGACGATCGGAAGGGACATTTTCCTCACGACCTTTTTGAACCGGCCGGGGACCTGACGCGTAACTACAATGCGTTGAGACAAAAGGGCAGGCATGAAGACACTCGTTTGGTTCCGGCAGGATCTGCGCCTTGCCGACAATCCGGCGCTCCACGAAGCGGCGAAGCAGGGCACGGTTGTTCCCGTGTTCCTGCTGGAAGAGGCCGCGGCAAGCGGGGAAACCCATCCACCCGGCGGTGCAAGCCGCTGGTGGCTTCATCACAGTCTTGCCGCCCTGAAGAAAGCGCTGCCGGGCCTTGTGTTCCTGCGCGGCAACGCCAGAAAGATGATCCCGCAGGTGGCGCGGGCCAGCGGAGTGGATGCCGTCTACTGGAACCGCGCTTACGAACCGCAAGCAATCGCGAGGGACACGGACGTGAAGGCGGTGTTGAAGGGGGAGGGACTGGAGGTCAAAAGCTTCAAGGCTTCCCTTCTGTTTGAACCCTGGGAACTGGAGACCAAGACCGGAGGGCCGTTCAAGGTCTATTCCCCCTTCTGGAAGGCCCTCCGGCAACGCCCCGTGGCCGCCCCCCTGCCTGCACCCGCAAGGCTGGAAATCGCAGACGGCGTTGAAGGCTGCCCGCTTGAGGACCTGAAACTTCTGCCAGAAGCTCCGAACTGGGCAAAGGGCTGGGCAGAGCTGTGGCGGCCCGGTGAAGGTGGCGCCAAGGAACGTCTGCGCATCTTCCTGGAAGAGGGGCTTGAAGGATATGGCAGCCTGCGCGACCGGCCTGACCTTCCCAAGGTCTCGCGGCTGTCGCCGCATCTTCATTTCGGCGAGGTGTCCCCGCGCCAATTGTGGCATGCGACACAGAACCATGTGGCAAGATACGACAGTCTGGACGGCGACGGCATGAAGTTCCTGTCCGAAGTTGCCTGGCGGGAGTTTTCCTACCACCTCCTTTTTCACTTCCCGGAGCTGCCGTCTGAAAATTGGCGCCCGGCCTTCGATGCCTATCCCTGGCGAGAGAGCAAAACCGATCTGGAGCGCTGGCAAAAGGGGATGACCGGATACCCCTTGGTGGATGCCGGTATGCGGGAACTCTGGCAGACCGGATACATGCACAATCGTGTCCGCATGATTGCCGCAAGTTTTCTTGTCAAACATCTGCGCCTTCACTGGCGGCACGGCGAAGCCTGGTTCCGGGACACGCTGGTGGATGCGGATCTCGCCAGCAATTCGGCAAGTTGGCAATGGGTGGCGGGATCCGGAGCGGATGCCGCGCCCTACTTCCGCATATTTAATCCGGTTGCGCAGGCGGAAAGGTTCGATCCGGACGGGACTTACATCCGGAAATGGCTGCCGGAACTCGCCAGGCTGGAAACGCGCTATCTGTCTGCACCCTTCAACGTGCCCGAAGAAGTGCTGGCGAAAGCTGGCGTACGGCTCGGAGAATCCTATCCGCTGCCCTTGGTCGATCACGCAAGAGCCAGGAAGGCGGCATTGGAGGGGTACGAGGCAGTGCGACGGGCGGGACAAAACGCGTCTTGACGAAATGGGCGGGCAGGCTATCGTCCGCGCCACTCTCGCGTTCGGCAAAACTTTCAAGGATCAGACCATGACCGACCCAACCGCTCCCTGGCCGACAGAACTGCGCGTTTCCAAGGACAGGAAGCAGCTGACAGTTGCCTTCAATTCAGGCGAGCGGCATGAACTGTCCGCCGAATATCTGCGTGTCTGTTCACCCTCAGCCGAGGTCAAGGGGCATGCGCCGTCGCAGAAGCAAACGGTGCCGGGCAAAAGGCATGTCGAGATCCTGCAGATCGATCCGGTCGGCAACTACGCGGTGCGCATTCATTTCGACGACCTGCACAATTCCGGCATTTTTTCCTGGACCTACCTTTTGGAACTTGGCCGCGACCGGGAAACGCACTGGGGCGGTTATCTGAAGGAACTTGAGGAAAAGGGGCTTGGCCGCGACAGGTAGCGCTCACTTCCGAAGGATAAAACTGCCTTTACGAAAGTCGGGACGGGCAGGACATATTTGAAAAAAATAGGGCGACCGGTCAGACAAACCGGCCGCCCTGTGTTTCCTAGCTAAAGTCCTAGTTCGCTGAGGCCGGGATGATCCGCCGGGCGTGGTCCCTTCGGCCAGTGCATCTTCCGGTCGCTCTCGGCAATGGCGAGATCGTTGATGCTTGCAAATCGGCGGTGCATGAGCCCGTTCGCGGCGAATTCCCAGTTCTCGTTGCCGTAGGACCGGTACCATTGTCCGGTCTGATCATGCCATTCATAGGCAAATCGCACGGCGATCCTGTGGGCCTCGAAGGTCCAAAGTTCTTTGATCAGGCGGTAGTCGAGTTCGCGCTGCCACTTTCGCGTCAGGAACTTGATCACTTCCTCCCTGCCAACCGGAAAATCGGAGCGGTTGCGCCAAAGCGTGTCAGGCGTATAGGCGAGGGCGACTTTTCCCGGATCCTGGCTGTTCCAGCCATCTTCCGCGGCGCGGACTTTCTGCCGGGCGGTCTCTTTTGTGAAGGGTGGTAGCGGCGGGCGCTGGTCAGTCATCTGGCAATTTCCATGACGAGTGTTTGAGCGGAATCGGCTTGGGCTGATTTCGCGGGGAAAGATGGAACCGGCGCAGCCGGCTGAAAGGCACCGACGAGAACGAGAAACACTGAAACGATAGCACCCAGGACGTAAGCGCTCCGGGGATAGGCCGGTCTGAGGGAAAACACGATTTGATCCTCCGGTCCTTGGAAACGAAAAGTGTACCGATCTGTACAGTTACTAATTTTATATGTACCAATCTGTTCAGATAGGCAAGAGGGGAATCCTTCCCGAACCGGTTGAATTTTTTGTGATCGATTTGCGGAGAGAGCGCGGACTTGAACCCGTTATCGGAGTTCTATATTTACAGGTCAGTACAGAAAGGTTTTGAATGCGACCGAGTAAACGAGACGAACTGGTGCGCAAGGCGCTTGCGATATTTTACCGGGACGGATTTCACGCAACCGGTATGGACACATTGGTTGCCGAAACCGGCATATCCAAGACGACCATGTTCAAGCACTTCCGCACCAAGGACGACCTGATCCTCGCGGTTCTGCGCTACCGGGACGAGACTTTCCGTAACTGGTTCTTTCGCAGGCTCGACGAGGTCGTGGCCGGCCCGAAGGACAAGCTTCTGGCGGTATTCGATATCCTGAAGGAATGGTTTGAAGAACCGGAATTCAGGGGCTGCATGTTCATCAAGGCCTGCGCGGAATTCCAGAATCCCGGAAATCCGGCACATGTCCAATCCGTGGAACACAAACGTCTTTTGCAGCAGTCACTGTTGAAACTGGCAGAAGATGCAGGCGCGAAGGACCCGGGACTGCTGTCACGGCAACTGATAATTTTGAAGGAAGGGGCGATCGTCGCGGCGCAGATGGGTTTCGATGCAGATCCGGCCGGCGTGGCCAAACAGGCGGCAGCGGAGCTGATCGACTCCCAGGTGCCGAACCGCTGAAATTGGCAGAACCCTGTCCACAGGCCGACTCGTTCCGGACAATTCAATGCAGAACGCGGGTATTAGGAAACAAAAAAAGCCGGGCTTGAACCCGGCTTTTTCATTCTGTGTCTAGCGTCAACGTTTGACGACCACCGTTGCGCCGACATCGACGCGTTTGTAAAGGTCGATGACGTCTTCGTTGGCCAGTCGGATGCAGCCGGAAGATACGGCGGTGCCGATCGTCCAGGGCTCGGTCGTTCCGTGAATGCGGTAAAGCGTCGATCCGATGTACATGGCCCGTGCGCCAAGCGGGTTGTTCGGTCCGCCTGGCATGTAGTTGGGCAGGATCCGGCCCTTTGCCCGTTCGCGGGCGCGCATCTGCGGCGGAGGCGTCCAGCCCGGCCATTCGGCCTTGCGCGAAATGCGGTGTTTGCCGGCCCACTGGAAGCCGTCCTTGCCGACACCCACACCGTATTTCATCGCCTTGCCACCCGGCATGACGTAGTAGAGACGGCGCTCGGACGTGTTGATAATGATCGTGCCCGGTTTGTAGGGGCCGTCATATTTGACACGCTTGCGCTTGATCGGCGACGGTCCGCCGGGGTGATATTTCGGCGTATACCAGGTGTTCGTGCTGCGGTCGAAGAAGCCGTGGCGCGGATTTGCCTGCGCCGAAAGCGCAACCGCACCCGCAATCACAGCGACCACTACGAATAAAAGTTTCTTCATTCCAATCCCCCATCAGCACCCGGCCCACTCTCCAAAGGTGCAATTGACAGAAAGTGACGTTACGAAAATGTCCTTGCCGCACTGTTAACAATGATGGCCCAAAAAGGGAGGGCAAGGAATCTCACGTTGAGGTGAACTCGTTTGACGTGGATCAAATGTGCCCAAAATGCAACGAATTTTGCCGCCAATCGGCGCAGCAACAGGCTTTTCGTGCAAGAGTTGCGTTCGTTCGCGTTCTCGTAAGGGGTTTCGGTTGTTTCGCTCTCTTTCAAGAAGTGAAGTTCGAGGACGGTAGCGAATCAATCTTACCCCAAAAAAAAGCCCGCCTGCGCGGCGGGCCTTCGGGTCTCGATAAGAACGGAACTCAACCCAGGTTCAATTCCTTGAAGAAGTCGTTCCCCTTGTCGTCGACAACGATGAACGCCGGGAAATCTTCCACTTCGATCTTCCAGACGGCCTCCATGCCAAGCTCCTCGAACTCGACAACTTCCACCTTCTTGATGCAGTCCTGGGCCAGACGCGCGGCCGGGCCGCCGATGGAACCGAGATAGAAGCCGCCGTGGGCCTGGCAGGCCCGACGCACCTGGGCGGAGCGGTTGCCTTTGGCCAGCATCACCATGGAGCCGCCTGCTGCCTGGAACTGGTCGACGTAGGCATCCATCCGTCCTGCTGTGGTCGGGCCGAAGGAGCCGGACGGCATGCCTTCCGGTGTCTTGGCCGGGCCGGCATAGTAGATCGGAT
>NZ_JBNKYW010000172.1:0-36766 GCF_050301095.1 Roseibium sp. | reverse complement strand
CACGCCCCTCGAAGAGCGTCGTCAGGGCCGCGATCTCGGCCGCATCCCCGACCGGGGTCGAGGTGGAATGGGCGTTGACATAGCCGATGTCGGCAGGAGACAGCTTGGCGCTTGCGAGCGCCTGGCGCATGGCGCGCAAGCCTCCCTCTCCGTCCGGAGAAGAAGCCGTAACGTGATAGGCATCGGCGGTGGTGCCGTAACCGGCCAGTTCCACCAGAATATTGGCGCCACGCGCCCGGGCATGCTCGTAGTCTTCCAGGATCAGGATGCCGGCGCCTTCCCCCATGATGAAGCCGTCCCGATCCTGGTCGAAAGGCCGGGAGGCATGGGAGGGATCGTCATTGCGTTTGGAGGACATGGCCTTGGCCGCACAGAAGCCGGCATAGGAGACCCTGTCGATACAAGCCTCGGTTCCTCCGGCCACCATGACATCGGCTTCACCGCAGCGGATCAACCGGGCGGCATCGCCGAGCGCCTGCAGGCTGGCGGCACATGCCGTCACCGGTGCGCCGATCGGTCCTTTCAGACCGTGGCGGATGGAGACCTGCCCGGCTGCGAGGTTGGCCAGGAAAGACGGCACCAGGAAAGGCGATGCCCGGCGTGGCCCCTTTTCGTCGACCAGCCGGGTGCCCGCCGTCATGGCAGGAAAACCGCCGACCCCCGTGGCGATGATGGTGCCTGTCCGCTCCTTTTCCGCATCGGTCTTCGGTTCCCAACCGGAATTGGCGAGAGCTTCCTGCACGGCGCCCATGGCAAGGTGGATGAACCGGTCGGTTCGGCGCTGTTCACGTGCATCCATGACCGCATCGACATCGAAGCCGTGTTCGTCTTCGGCCTTGTCCGGTACTTCGCCCGCAATCCGGCAGGCAAGATCGGACGTGTCGAAACGGGTAATCCCGCGGATACCGTTGGCGCCTTCGGTGACCCGTTGCCAGAAAGCATCCAGGCCCGTTCCGAGCGGCGAAACGATTCCCATTCCAGTTACGACTACGCGGCGCATTTCCTACCTCACTTTGCTTACGTCCAAGTCCGTGCCGAAGCACACAAGATTTGATCAGGCGATTTGCCAGGAACTTCAGAAACAGATTCAGGAAGTCCCGATCACAGTTTTGAAAGCTTCTTCAATGCATTGATTGTTCTGGTAAAATCTTCTTCGCCCAGATGTCTTTTCACGTCTTCCTGGGCTTGCCGCCAGAGCGGCAAAGCTTCCTCAAGCAACTCTTTTCCACGTTCGGTGAGCCTGTAGTGCTTGCCCTTGCCGTTTCTTGACAGGGACGACACCACCAGTCCCTTGCGCTCCAGCAGCGCAACATTGCGCACCAGGGTCGTGCGGTCCATGGAAAGCCGCTCCGCCAACTCGCCCGTGGTCTCTTCACACGCCCGCCGGACCGCTGCGAGAACGGAAAATTGCCCGGCCGTCAAGCCGACCTGACGGGCAAGGCGATCATAGTATCGGCTAACGGCGCGGGCCGCCTTTCTGGCGTTGTCCAGAACGCAGAGCGAGAAATCGTCCTCAATCATGCGGCCTATGTGTGCATATACACATCAATTGTCAAGCGGCGTCTGTACCAGCCATAACTGTCAGAATTGTCATGAGCGTATTGCGTTTATCTGAGAAGGGATTACCGTGACCGAAAGCAACCGGAACGTGAGGAGGGCACTATGACAGACGCTGTTCAGGCTGTTGAGAACATGAAGGCAAAAATCCAGCAGAACTGGGGCTGGTTCCTGGCCCTTGGCATCGCCCTTGTTATCGGCGGTGTCATTTTGATCGCAGCGCCGCTGGCGACATCGATTGCCGTCACCATCCTGATCGCAGCCGTTCTCTTCGTCGGTGGTCTCGTGCAGATCTACAACGCCCTCAGGACCACGGGAACGGCACATTTCATCTGGAACCTTCTCACCGGCGTCATCGCCGTCATCGGCGGCGTCGTCATCTATGTGAACCCGCTGGCGGGCACATTTGCGCTGACACTGGTGATTGCTGCGATCTTCATCGCGCAAGGGGTCAGCCAGATCCTGCTGGCCTTCAAGCTGAAGCCGCATGAAGGCTGGTTCTGGGTGCTGGTCGCAGGGCTCGTCTCTCTGGCGGCCGGCGTCATGATCTGGATGGACCTGCCAGGGTCCGCCGCCTGGGCACTTGGCCTGATTGCCGGCATATCCGTTCTGCTCAACGGCTGGAGTTACATTGCGATTGCACTGGCCGCGCGGGCTTCCAAATCCTGAATTCGACATGTTCTGCAGACATCCGACCGGCCGGCAGATTTCCATTTGCCGGCCGTTTGTTTTGATGTAGCGTTTTGTCTTCACCCGCAGGCGCTGCCTGCTTCAAGGCGGACGATCGGATGGTACCGGTTCTCGGGCGCATGCCCGGACAACCTCACAACAAAGCCCACTGGTGGTGGCCGCCCCCAGCCAGCCGTTGATGCTTGCGCCGGCTCCCGGCGCCCCCTCCCCTTCATGACATCAACGGGTATTCCTATGACGACCGTTTCCCTGCGCGGCGGCGACCGCGTGCTTCATGTTGCCTGGCCGGACGGAACCAGCGCCGACTTCCCCTACCTTTGGCTGCGGGACAATTGCCCGAGCGGATTTCACCCTCAGACACAGGAACGCCAGTTCGACCTGACCGGCATTCCGGCGGACATCGCCATAACCGACGCGGTTCTCGACAATGATGAAATCCGCCTCTCCTGGGACCATATCGGCCATGTCAGCCGCTATCGCACCGACTGGCTGCATGCGAACCGGCCGGGTATCGGGCTTGCCGATCCGGCAAGGATCGAACCGCTGCTGTGGCGGGGAGATTTTCCTGCGAGAGCCATCCCGCGCGCTGCCGCAAGTGACCTCATGACCTGCGACGCAGCCCTGCTCGACTTTCTGGTAGAGACCAAGAAGACCGGTCTTTCCATCGTCGACGGCATGGCGGACGATACGGAAGCCGGCATTGCCATGGCCCGCCGGATCGGGTTCCTGCGGGAAACGAATTTCGGCACGACCTTCGAAGTGATGTCGAAGCCGAACCCCAACAATCTGGCCTACACCTCCCACGCCCTGCCGCTGCACACGGACCTTGCCAACCAGGAACTGCCGCCCGGTTTCCAGTTCCTGCATTGCCTTGCCAATGAAGCGGAAGGCGGCGGGTCAACCTTCTGCGACGGTTTTGCGATTGCGACAGAATTGCGTTCGGATGATCCGGACACATTCCGGCTCTTGTCCCAAACGCCGGTCCCCTTCCGTTTTCATGACGAAGACTGTGACATCCGGTGCCACCACACGGTGATCGACCTGGATCTTTTCGGTAATCTGAAGGAGCTGCATTTCAACGCCCATCTTGCCGGCATCTTCGACCTTCCGGCAGACACGATGGAAGCCTATTACCAGGCCTACAGAAAGCTCATGCAGATGACCCGGTCGGACGACTATGTCATCACCACGCGTCTCAAAGGCGGTGAGATGGTGATCTTCGACAATCGCCGGGTGTTGCACGGACGGGCCGCATTCGATCCCGGCACCGGTTTCCGTCACCTGCGCGGCTGCTATGTCGACCGGGGTGAATTCGACAGCCGCATTCGTGTGCTCAGCCGGAAGAAAGCATAGAGCAGCCGGTCCCTCGCCGATGCCCGGCGGTCCTGCCGGGCATCCCTGTTCTCAGAACTCTTGCTCGGGATGCGGAACCGGATCTGCTATATATGCTGTCACGGCTCATGACAGGTCTGGCGCTTAAAGAGCCACATTTCGGGAGGGATCGGCATGCCCCGGGAAACCTTTCAGCTGACCGGCGGCGCAGCGGCCATCTATGAACAGCAGAAGGTCAAGGCGATTTTCCGCCCGCTGGCGGAGGCTACGCTTCCGCTTGTCAATATCTCGAAGGCGGATTCCGTCCTCGACGTTGCCTGCGGCACGGGGATCGTCGCGCGCACCGTGCAGGACCGGATTGCTCCCCTGCTACCCGTCACCGGCACCGATCTCAATGCGGATATGATCGCAACCGCCCGCGAACTGACGAAGGATCGATCGGATGCCTTTCAGTGGCATGTCGCCGATGTCACCGGAATGCCGTTTCCCGACGGGATCTTCACCCTGGCGGTCTGCCAGCAGGGCCTGCAGTTCTTCCCCGACGAAGGCGCGGCCTTGCAGGAAATCCGGCGTGTGCTTCGCTTCGCTGGTCAGTTCGTCCTGTCGGTCTGGGCCGGTCCGAGCCGTTTTTTTGAAGCCCTTGCAGCAGCCCTTGCCCGCCACGTCTCGGAAGAGACAGCAGAGAGATCCCTCGCTCCCTTCACTTATGCCAGGCTGAACAGTATTCCGCGGATGCTGCAGTCGGCCGGTTTTGACGACGTCACGACCCGGGACGTGACAATCGACCGGGTGATCGAGCAGGCGGAAGAGGCAATCCCGCGGGAGATCATGGCAAGCCCTGTCGGCCCTACCGTCGCAGCCCTCGGCCCGGACGTAATGGCCCGTATCGTCGCCGATGTGCTGGAAGCTTGCGTAGACCTCAGGCAGGGTGGCGACCTGATTTCCGCGCAAACGGCAAGGATCTTTTCCGCCACGGCCCTCTGATACGCACCGCTGCCGATATCGCGGCGGCGACGTCAGTCCCCGCTGAAAATCAGCGCCTTGTCCACGTCGGAAAGGACCCTCCAGGCGCCCTCCTCCAGCCCGTCCAGGCCGAGACCGCCGATCCGGCTGCGTGTGAGTTCCGTCACATGATTGCCCGTGGCTGCGAACATGCGCCGGACCTGATGGTAGCGGCCCTCGTGCAGGATAAGGCGTGCATGGGTTTCGTCCAGAACCTGCAACTCCGCCGGCTTCAGCGGCTTGTCTTCGCTTTCCAGCATCATCTCGCCGGAGGCAAAAAGCACGCCCTCATCGCCCTTGAGCGGCCTGTCGAGGCTCACCTCGTAGACCTTAGGCACATGCGCCTTCGGTGAGATCACCTTGTGCAGAAAGGTGCCGTCGTCGGTGAAAAGCAGCGCGCCGGAAGTTTCCTTGTCGAGCCGTCCGATGGTGGAGAGCACCGGCTTGCGCATCCGGAACCGGTCAGGCAGCAGATCATGGACAAGCCGTCCCTGATCCTTGGTGGAACAGGTGTAGCCGAGCGGCTTGTTCATCAGCAGAACGACGCCTTGCGCCGGATCCAAAGGCTCGTCGTCGAAGAGAATATCCTCGTGGGCGGTCTTCGCATCCGCCTTCAGCCGGTTGCCGTCCCGGTCGGTCACCCAGCCGTGGCGGATCGCCGTCTGCATTTCCTTGCGGCTGCCATAACCGAGATTGGCGAGAAGTTTGACGAGCCTCATCTTATCGCCCTCCCTTGCCCTTGACGGCGCGGATCACCTTGTAGCCGCCCTCGTCGGCAAGCATCGCAACATTGGCGAAGACCTCCGACAAGGTGTGTTCGTAAGGCAGGTGGCGGTTGGCGACCATGAAGAACTCGCCGCCCGGCCGCAGCCCCTGCGCGGCCGCACGGATGAAGCCCTGGCCGACATCGGCCCGGTCGGCCTTGCCGGCCTGATGGAACGGCGGGTTGGAGACGATGAAGTCATAGGGGCCTTCGATGCCCCTGGTGACATCCGACCAGATGCCGGTCAAGGCCCGTTTGCCCTTGAAAGAGCCAAGGTTCTGCTCGGCCAGATCAAGCGCCCGCTTTTCGGCTTCATAGAGATCCATGGCGGCGACCTTCGGAGCTTTCTCGAAAACCGTCCGGGTAAGATAGCCGAAGCCCGCACCGAGATCCGCGCCCTTGCCTTTCAGGGTGTCGGGCAGAAGACCTGCCAGAAGCTTCGAGGCCGGATCGATCCTGTCCCAGGCGAAGATGCCCGGGCGGCTGACCCAGGCGCCGTCCAGAACCGGCCTTGGAGCATCAAGCGCCAGCCACTCCTTCAGCAAACCCTCATTCAGATGCTCCGCGCGCACCGTCTCCCAAACGGCCCGGCACTTGTTCTTGGTGAGCTTTTCGGCGCCGCCGAGAAGCTCGTCGAGATCGCTTTCCAGCGTCTTGGCCCCTTCCGTGTTCGGGGCGCAGGCAATGACGATGCCACCGTCTTTTGCCTTCGCAACGGCGTTTGCCAGCTGCGCCCGCGCCTCCTGACGCTGACGGCCGGGCAGGACCAGCACCGCGTCGAAGCCGGTCTCGCCGGTTTCCGCTTCCACCTTGAAGCCGGATTTCTGCAAGGCGTCCCTGTCCGGCGCAAAGCTCTGGACACAGAGCGTATCGACCCCTTTCAGGGCGTCCAGGGCGCGGCCTGCGCGGGCGCGCAGGAACAGGACTTTTGCATTGGGGCTTAGCTCGACAGCCCCCGTTTCAAGCGGCAGCATAAGCGTTTCGAGCGCGGGATCGGACATGGGTCGCCTTGACGTGGATTGATCGTTGAGCGCTCATAGCGCCCCGGAGCCCATCCGTCAAAAGGCAGCGTCCGAACGGAAGGCCTTTCCGTCGACAAGCAGCCTGACGGGGAGCGAACGGCCGTCCCTTGCAATCGAGACTTCAAGGAGCACCCGGTTGACGTCCAGCTTCTCAATGGCCTTGCCCTCGCCTTCCGGCAGGAAAAAGGCATTGATGCCGTAATCGATGCGGAGCCGGTTGCTGACAACAGATCGCACGGTTCCGGATATCGCCAGATCTCCGGCCTCCTCCCGGGTCTTTGCCAGAAGAACCGGTTCCGCCGCCTGATCGCCGGTTCGCTTCAGGCCGACATAGACCGTATCGCCGGTCCTGACATCCTCGCCCCCCGGCAGATCCCTGGAGATCCGTCCGATCTCGAGATTGATGATCACATAATCGCCGCGCAGAAGGTCTCTCGGATCGACCGGGACCAGCTTCAGAGGCACGACGGTTCCGCTGGTCTGGACATCAAGCCGGTCGACAAGCGGCAAGGCGATCAGGGCCAGCTGGATCAGGGCAAGCAGCCCCCAGCGCAGATAGGGCATGCGCAACGACGGTTTCGCGGGAGCGGGCATTGCATCCATGGTCATGACAGCCCCTCCCCGGCGCTTGCAGCCTCGGAGGGTGACGTCTTTCGCAAAAGCCGGGCAAGCCACAGCGCCACACCGAGCAGCAGGACACCGGCCACAAGAAAGAACAGCGACTGACCGAGCAGCGAACCGATGGTGACCTGCAGTAGCCAAAGGGCAACGGCGGTGAGGCCAAGATAGGCGCACAGCATCCAGAAACGGTTGTTGTACCAGGTGCCGAGCGCGCAAAGCCCGATCAGCGCGGCAAGGCTTGCAGCCGCCAGGACCAGCACATTCGAAGTGACGACCGGAACGAGGATTACCAGCAGGGCAAAGCCGGTGGCGGCAAACAGGGTGCGCGACTTCGCCGTCGCGAAGGACAGCAGCACACCGGCGCCGCACAGCAGAACCGCCGCTGCCAAAGGCAGCAGGGCGGGCAGCGCCAGAAGCCCGCGCGCGGGCAAATCGCCGTTGAACTCGGGCAGGACGATCAGGGACAGCACGATCATCACGCAGAGCGCCAGAAATCCGACATCCTGCATGGAGCGGGTCATCAGCCAGTGGCCGTGCCCCCGCGCCGGTCTTTCGCTCGACCATTTGACGAAGAGATCGGCAACGGCATCGATCTGGATCAGAGCCGCGGCCAGGCCGCCAACACCCGCGAGCGCCATGGTTACGGCATATTCGTCGCTCGAATGCGCGAACTCGGCCGTTTCCGCGAACCATCTGCCGTAGGTCACCCACAGGAGACTGACGGCCGCCCAGCGCGACAGCCGCGCGGGATAAAGAACGGGATGCGCAAAAACCGCCAGCAGGAGCACAAGACCCGTCATGGTTTCCGCGAGGCTGGCATCGCCGATGTCCGAACGCATGACCTGCCAGGTGATGGCAGCGACGGCGGCAACGACGAGCGAGGTCCTGGAGCCGGTCAGCCAGGCTGCGGCAAGTCCGCCAAGGCAGACCAGAAAAGCCCCACCCGCCCAGTCGGACGGCAGATGGAAAATCTGCCCGACAAGCGCCATGCCGCCAACGAAGACCAGGGTCGCAAAGCCGGTTGCCAGATCGGCAAGCCCCTTGCGCCCCCGGGCGGCGGCATATGAAGCCGCAAAATGACTGGAGGCCACAAGAAGGGCAATTCCGGCGAGCTTCGCGGACTTCGGGATCGCGCCCCAGTTCGCGGCAATGAAGGCGAACAGGGCCAGGGCGACACAAACCATGCCGATCCCGGCAAGCGCCATCGGCAGGCGCGAGCGGCCGTCGTCCTGTTCCTGAGCCTTCAGGATTGCGGTCGCACCTGATGCGCTGACCCAGCCTTTCGCGACCCAGTCCTCCAGGTCGTCCTTCAGGCGTTTCTTGTAGGCCCAGTCAAACATGCGACCTCGTCAGTGAAAATGTTTCTGTCTGCAACGCAGCGATAATCCGGTCCTTCGGGTCTGCCTGTCAACGGACACAAGGACATACGGTTCGACACCATGTAGGAATTCCGAGGCCGGAAAAGAACTCCGTGCGTGCGTCGGGGGAGCCACAACTCAGGCGTTGGCACCCTTTCTTTGAGGGTACCGGCACTGCGAAGGCCGCATTTTCCTGCATGGAGATCCCCTGGGAGGGCTTGTGCAGCCAGGTGAACTTGATATTCTTCCATCCGCAAATTTGGCTTGGGGACAACTACGCAACACAGTCCGGGCTGACACTGCATTCGACATTGGCCGATTTACCAGTCGGCCCACGGTTCAGAGCCTAACTCCAACAATAATCCAGGGGGGCTCTGGGGGCGTCCGAGAGGCCCGGACGCCCCGTCAATCCTGCTCAGCAAGTACTTCGGACTTCTTCACCGGGCGGCGCGCCTTGCGTGCAGCCGCGGCTTCGACGGCTCCGGTCCTCCGGGACGGCAAGCGGGAGCGCAAAAGAAAACGGCACCCCGGGTAACCGGGGCGCCGCTTCGCGTTTCATTTCGCGTGAACCGGTCTTAGTTCAGATCAAAGCGGTCCGCATTCATCACCTTCGTCCAGGCGGCAACGAAGTCCTTGACGAATTTTTCGCTGTTGTCGTCCTGGGCGTAGACCTCGGCATAGGCGCGCAGAACCGAGTTGGACCCGAAAACAAGGTCCGCGCTGGTTGCGGTCCACTTCAACGTGCCGTGCTTGCGATCACGGATCTCATAGGTTCCGTCGGCTGCCGGATGCCAGCTGTAGGCCATGTCCGTCAGATTGACGAAGAAGTCCGGTGTCAGAGCACCTTCACGATCGGTAAAGACGCCGTGCTTTGCGCCACCATGGTTGGTGCCGAGTACGCGCAGACCACCCACCAGAACCGTCATTTCCTGGGCGGTGAGGCCCAGAAGCTGCGCCCGGTCGAGCATCATTTCTTCGGCGCTGACAGCGTATTTTTTCTTCTGCCAGTTGCGGAAACCGTCGGCGAGCGGTTCCAGCACGTCGAAGGATTCCGCGTCGGTCTGCTCATCGGAGGCGTCACCCCGGCCCGGAGCGAAGGGCACTGCCACGCTGAAACCGGCGGCCTTGATGGCCTGCTCCAGCCCGACACTACCCGCCAGCACGATCACGTCGGCAAGCGATGCGCCGGTTTCCGCCGCGATGGGTTCCAGCGCGGCCAGGACCTTCGCAAGACGCTCCGGTTCGTTGCCTTCCCAGTCCTTCTGCGGGGCAAGACGGATCCGGGCACCGTTAGCGCCGCCGCGCTTGTCGGAGCCGCGGAAGGTACGGGCGCTGTCCCAGGCGGTAGCAATCATCTCGGCAGCGGAGAGACCGCTGGCGGTGATCTTCGCCTTGACCGTGTCAACATCATAAGACGTGGAGCCTGCCGGGATCGGGTCCTGCCAGATCAGGTCTTCAGCCGGAACGTCCGGGCCGATGTAATTGACCTTCGGGCCCATGTCGCGGTGGGTCAGCTTGAACCAGGCGCGGGCAAAGCAATCGCGGAAGTAGGCTTCGTCGGCCATGAACTTCCGGCAGATCTCGTTGTAGACCGGGTCCATTTTCATGGCCATGTCCGCATCCGTCATGATCGGATTGTGGCGGACCGACGGATCCGATGCGTCAACAGGCTTCTTGTCTTCCGGCATGTCGACCGGCTCCCACTGCCAGGCACCGGCGGGCGACTTCCTCAGCTCCCATTCGTAGTTGAAGAGATAGTCGAAATAGCCCATGTCGAATTTGGTCGGCTCTTGCGTCCAGGCGCCTTCGATGCCGGAGGTGAAGGCATTCGCCGCCTTGCCGCCCTGAGACGGGTTGGACCAGCCGAGTCCCTGCTCATCCAGACCCGCTGCCTCCGGCTCGACACCGATGTTGTCGCCAGGGCCGTTGCCATGCGCCTTGCCGACGGTGTGGCCACCACAAGTCAGCGCTGCGGTTTCCTCGTCGTTCATGGCCATGCGCTTGAAGGTTTCCCGCACCAGCGCACCCGTCTTGATCGGGTCGGGATTGCCGTCCAGGCCTTCCGGGTTGACGTAGATCAGGCCCATGTGCACCGCAGCCAGCGGGTTTTCCAGGGTTTCAGCGTCGTCGGTGCTGTCGAAACGGTTTTCGGCGGCCGCCAGCCACTCCTTCTCGGATCCCCAGTAAACGTCCGTTTCCGGTCCCCAGATGTCCTCGCGGCCGAAGCCGAAGCCGAAGGTTTTGAAGCCCATGGTTTCATAGGCCATGTTGCCGGCCAGAATGATGAGGTCGGCCCAGGAAAGGGCGTTGCCGTATTTCTTCTTGACCGGCCACAGCAGTCTGCGGGCCTTGTCGAGGCTGGCGTTGTCCGGCCAGGAGTTCAGCGGCGCGAAACGGATGTTGCCGGAACCGGCGCCGCCGCGGCCGTCCTGCAGCCGGTAGGAGCCGGCGGAGTGCCACGCCAGGCGGATCATGAGACCGCCATAGTGGCCCCAGTCGGCTGGCCACCAGTCCTGGCTTTCGGTCATCAGGGCGCGGACATCGGCCTTGACCGCTTCATGATCCAGACCCTTGACCGCCTCGGCATAGTCGAAGTCCGGATCCATCGGGTTGGTGCGCGCACCGTGCTGATGCAGGATGTCGAGGTTCAGCGCGTTCGGCCACCACTTCGTAACCGGCTTGTCATTCGACGTGTTGCCGCCGTGCATGACAGGACAGCCACCTGACTTGTCTACCTTAGCGTCCATTTTCCTCTCCATTTCGTTCGTAGATGCGGGCACCGTCTAGAGGAACCCTATCCGGTGTCAGCGGTTTGACAAACAGGCCCCGGCGCTTTCACGTACATGCCGCCGGATGAGGGACGGCCGAAAGGCCCGGGGCTTGAAACAATCGGACGAAAGACACCGGAACCCCGCGCCACCGCATGCGATGACCGCGTCGTTCCTGCCTTTCCTAGTCTCACGCTAGCAAAGGCATTCCATCAGTTGAAGTTGTATTTTCTGATTGTTTTGATAAGTTGATCTTATGATCAACATCACGCTCAAACAGCTCCGCTATTTCGAGGCGCTGGCCCGGCACGGTCATTTCGGCAAGGCGGCGGAGGCTTGCGCCATTTCCCAGCCTGCGCTTTCCATGCAGATCAGGGAAATGGAGGACGTTCTGGGGGCTGCCCTCTTCGACCGCAGCGCGCGGCAGATCCGCCTGACACATTTTGGTGAAGTGGCGGTGGAGCGTGCGCGGGAGATCCTGAGGGCCACGGACGAACTCGGCGATCTCGCCCGCGCCTCCCGGGACAGGCTCGTCGGGCGGATGCGCATCGGCGTCATTCCGACCATCGCGCCCTACCTGCTGCCGCAGGTGATCGGCGGTTTGACCGCCCGCTATCCGGAACTGGACATTCACGTGCGCGAGACCGTGACGCCGAACCTGATCCGGGAGCTGGAGGACGGCCGCCTCGACACGGCCATCGTCGCCCTGCCCGTTTCGGAAGGGTCCCTGGCCGAAATACCGCTCTTTGAAGAGCACTTCGTGCTGGTGCGATCGGCGCAGGAGGCGAATGCTCCCCTGCCGAGCGCCGACAGTTTAAGGGAAATGCGCCTGCTGCTGCTGGAGGAAGGCCACTGCTTCCGCGATCAGGCGCTCGCCTTCTGCAATCTTCAGTCCGGCCCGCCGCGCGAAGTCCTGGACGCCAGCTCGCTGTCGACGCTGGTTCAGATGGTGAGTGCGGGCATGGGGGTCACGCTTATCCCGGAAATGGCCGTTCCGGTGGAAACCCGTTCCGCGCCGGTCGCCATTTCCCGCTTCGAGCCTCCGGAACCCGTGCGGACCATCGGCATGGTCTGGCGCAAGACAAACCCGCTGGCGAACCAGTTGAAGGAAATCGCCGAAATCGTGCGAACCTCGGCGCAGGAGATCCCGCAAAAAGTTTTACCGCACGGCGCATCCTGAGAGGTCAGGTGGAACAGACCGGCCGCCGGAAAGTCCAGCCGCCCAGAAGTGCCATTGCAACGGCGAGCCCCAGAAGAACCGTGCGCGCGTCGTCGCCGGCTGCGAAAGCCGCCACGACAAGACCGGCAAGCGGCTGGGAAAGGTTGTTAAGGCAGATGATCACCCCGGTAGTCTTGCCGAAGTCCGCCGCCGGGATGATCTCCTTGCGCAGGGTGCGCACGTAGATGTTGAACATCTTGTCGAAGCCGGCAATCAGCAGGAAGCCCGCCGCATAAACCAGAGGATGCGCACCAAGCCCGGTCAGAACCGCACCGAAACAGATGAGCGCGTAGGCGGTCCGGCCGAGCGTGTTGAGGCCAAGGTGCACATGCGCCGTCAGGGTCAAGACTCCAAGCGTTGCCAGGGCGCCACCCACCTGCAGCCAGGCGTAGGCCTGCTCGCTTTGGGAAAAATAGCCGGTCATCATGGCCGCGGCTGTTGCAAGCGTTGCCCCGATGACGAGGTTGACGCCGGCCGCCTGCAGGATCGCCTGCATCAGGCCCGGCAAACGCCAGACCAGACCCAAAGCGTGTTTGAGATCGGCGAGCGGGTGACGGCTCTCCGCTGCAGGAGGTGATGCCGTCATGCGCGTCTTCCCGGGCCACAGCAGGAAGGCGCCGTCCGCCAGAACGAACAGGGCCGTTGCGACAACCACGACGGCTTCCCAGGGCCAGACTGCCATCAGGTAGGCGGCCACCAGCGGTCCCAGCACAACTCCCATCTGGGCGGCAAGCTGGCCGTAGCTGGCAACCTTCTCGAAACGCTGATCCGCAAAGGCGCGCACCAGCAGCAGTTCCAGGGCAAGCATGCCCTGCGTCGTCAGAATGCCGACGACGGCCGACAGGCCGATAAGCCACCAGACCCCGCCAAAGACCATCTGCCCTGTGATGCCCACCAGACAGGCGGCGGCCCTCAGAATGCGGCTGATACGCAACAGCCGGATCGGGGGGAAGCGGTCGCACAAGATACCGGCGGCCGGAAAGGTGAGATAGCGCGGCAGGGTCTCGAAGAAGAAGGCAAGCCCCGACCAGGCGACGTCGCCAGTGATCTGGAAAATGACCAGCGGCACCAGGAACAGAAGGATCTGGTCGGCCAGAACTGTCAGAAACAGGGACGCGAAAAAGGCGCGGTCGCGGACAAGCATGGTCTGCTTTCGGGAGAAGGCAATCGGCGGGAGCCTTACTCCTAACACTCCCGTCCTCATCCCACAAGCGGCTCAAGACCGTCACTTAAATCGATTTAATACCATCTACCCGACTGGACAAATCCGACCTCGCCTCAAGCGGCTTCAACGAGCGCGCATCCCCCCAAGACACCTCATCCCGGCGAAGCGCGTTAGCGCTGTCTCGAAGGATGGGCTGCAAGCTCATGTGCAAGCGGCACATCCTTCGAGACAGGCCTTGCCGCCCTTTTCAGGATGAGACCGGGTTTTCATTTGACCGGTCTGAAGAAAGCCGATCCGCTCTTTCAGCGCCTGCCCTCCTAGACCTTCCGGGCGACCACAAACCGGCTGTAAGGGGCCGGATAGGTGCCTGTCTCGATGATTTCAAAGCCGGCATCGCGGATCGACTGCTCAAGCGAATGAAACGAGAGCATGTTCACATGAGGAGCCTTGCCGAAAAGCTGCATCACCTTGATAAGCGGACCGAACAACCAGGCGCGTTTCTTCAGGCAAACCGTCTTGGAAATGTAGAGCCCACCGGGCTTCAGCAGACCGCGCACACGGGCCAGAAGCTCTTCCGGATTCTCGACAAGGTGAAAGAAGTTGAACGCAAGGATTGCGTCGTAGCCGTCGGCCTCTGCACTGCTCAGCCGGACACGGTCGTCAAAGGCATCAGCGGCCAGGAAACCCAGCCCCTCGTGCGTCTTGCCCTCGGCTTCTTCCGCGGCCAGTTTCTCCTTGGCGATGGAGATCATGCCCGGTGCGAAATCGGTTGCCAGATAGGATTTGACCTTCCCATTCAGCAGCAGAGCCGTAGATCCCGTGCCGCAGCCAAGTTCCAGGACCTGATCTTCCGGTCCGAGATTTTCGATCGTGCGTTCCAGTGTCTTTTCGTAGGCCTCCTGGTTCCTGATCGGAGAAGCTGCATATTTTTTCGCGGTCTTGTCCCAGAACCGCGCCGAAAAGGCCGTGTCGTTGGTCAAGGTTGTAGCCATGAATTCTTGTTTTCCATCTTCAAGCTGAGACCGTATCACGCGTCCCTTTCCGGACGCTGATACCTGCCGGCGGATAAACCGGTCCGGCCATCGGAAAAGCTCCGGCTTCGAGGCCCGCCCCGAATACCCCGCCACTCCGGCTGTTTCGGACGCTCTTACTTCCTCCGGCCGCTACGCAGGCCGATCCGCTCCAGGATATCGCGGCCGATGTCGCGACCTCCCGTGGGCGAAGCAAGGAACTCCAAAACCGAAAGAACGATGTTTGCCAACTGGATCATCACTGACGATGGGTTCATCGGCGTCTCCTTTCTCCGGAATTATTACCTACTTAATAAATGAATATGAATTGCCGAAATTCGCCTAGTTGATATACATATTTGCATGAACTGGCAGAGCATCACATTCGACTGGAACCAGGCCCGTGCCTTTCTTGTCACCGCCGAGGAAGGCTCCCTCTCCGCTGCGGCCCGCGCGCTGGGGCTGACACAGCCGACGCTCAGCCGTCAGGTTGCCGCGCTGGAGGAGGCGCTTGGCGTGACCCTGTTCGAACGGGTCGCCAAAAGTCTGATCCTGACCGACGCGGGCATTGAACTTGCCGAACATGTGCGCGCCATGGGCGATGCCGCCAGCCGGGTCTCGCTCGCCGCTTCCGGCCAGTCGCAGCAGGTGGAAGGGCTTGTGACGATCTCGACCACGGACCTGATGGCCGCGTATGTCCTGCCCGACATATTGCGGGACCTGCGCGGCAAGGCTCCGGGCGTCGAAATCAAGACCCTTTGCACCAACAGCCTGAGCGACCTGCGCCGGCGCGAGGCCGATATCGCGATCCGGCATGTGGAACCGGACCACCCGGACCTTTATGCCCGGAAGATCAGAAATGCCCCGGCGCGGATATTCGCCGCGCGTTCGTTTCTGGAAAAAACCGGGAAGCCACTGACCCGGAAGGACGCTGCGTCCATGGACTTCATCGGTTTCGACAACAACCAGGAGCTCGTCGGTTACCTGCGCCTCTTCGGGCTGGAAGTGAGCGAGGCCAACATCAGGCTGAGCTGCCCGAACGGCGTCGTTGCCTGGGAATATGTCCGCCAGGGCCTTGGCCTGTGTATCATGGCCGATGAAATCGCCGCACGCTGCCCGGATGTCATGCCGGCATTTGAGGACGTGGAACCGATCCATTTCCCGATCTGGCTGGTCACCCACAGGGAACTGCACACCAGCCGCAGGATCCGGACCGTGTTCGATCATCTGGCCGAAGGACTTCTGAAAGCTGCACCGGCAGGAGCCAGGCGCTACTGATCCCACTTGAATCCGTGTGCCCCTCAAAGACATGGCAAGCTTGCCAGTTGGTGAAGATCCAATCTGGTATTATAATCGGCCTCGTTTCCTTTCCGTATCCGAGAGGGAAGACTTCGGCATGAGCGGCAAGACAGATACGGTTGAAACGCTGATCCAGAACACGGCCAGTTCACTCGCGGAGGCCAGAGGTCACCGGGAGCAGCTCAAGTCGGGCCTGTTTCTCTACCTGCATCAGGCATATGAACTTGGCCTTGATCCGGACGAGGTCGTCGACGTTCTCGGCGTCAAACAGCCGAACATCCTCGACCTTGCCGGGCTAGATGAGCATGACGTGCATTTCCTGCTGGAACAGTATGAGACGCTCGACCCGGTGATTGCCCCGGTCTACGGCCACTGACGCGGAAACTCAGTTCTGGTCCGTTGCATCGGGAAAGGAGTTCCACAGCGCATAGAGCGTTGAATGCAGAAGCGCGTGCTCTTCCCCGAAGCGAACGACCACGAGGTCCTTTTCCGGCATCATGTAAACAACCTGCCCTCCCTGCCCCATCATGTAGGTGAACGGTCCCTGCAAGACCTCGCCCTGACGGTCGAGGATGTCGTGGCGCACGTGGAGACCGTAGACGCCCTTGGCCAGTTCCCTGCGGCCGTGCGCCTTGCCGAAAAAGTCCTGCCACAGATCAGGCCGCAGAAACGGATCTGCCGGGCTTCCGTTCCGCATCAGATAGCCGCCGACCCGAATCCAGTCCTCGGGCGTTGCGAAGAGGCAGCAATAGGCCGGAACTTCCGTTCCGTCCTCATGGCGCAGCCAGAAGGCATCCGCCGCACCGGACGGGCGCCAGATCTCTTCCGACAGGATCTCACGAAGAGGCTTCCCGTAAAGCGTTGAAAGCAACCGCCCGAGAATGGCCGTGTTGACGTTCTGATAAGCGAACTCGCCCCGGCTTTCCGGCACCACCTCAAGCCTGTCTTCGACCGCTGATAGGCCACCGCCATGCAGCTTCGCCAGATTGCCGAAGGGATTGATCGCGGCGAGCTTGTCCTCCTTGGCCGAACCGTCCGGCTCGAAGTCGAGGCCACTGCGCATTTCCAGAAACGCGCGGATGGTCACGCGCCGCAAACTGTCCGGGCCCAAATCCGGCAGATAGGTGCCGAGCGGATCGTCGAGGGATTTTATCTTGCCGTCGGACTGCGCTTTCAGCACCAGCACGCCGACAAGGCTCTTGACGAGGGAAAAGGAATTGAAGCGGGTATCCGCCCCGTAGCCGTCCGCATAGATCGCCAGTTCGGTTTCGCCTGATCTCGCCGCCAGCAGCGCCCTGCTTCCCGAACGGTTGAAAAGCTCCTGTCCGCGTGGGTTCAGAACGCCTGATGGAGTGGCTTTTTCGACTGGCGGCGCGGCACCTTCAACGATTTCATAGGCCCCGGAGGCAGGCCATACGGCGGGCGGATAGCCTGACCAGACCAACTGCATCACGCCGGTGGCATAGGCAACGGCCAGTCCGGCGCCAAGGGCGCCTGCCGCAAGTCCTGAAATTGCTAAAACCCTCAAGAAAAAACTCCGTGCTTCAAATCATCTGAAAAGGATGCAGGAGAATATGGCGAGGTTTGGGACCGGATGAAATGGAGCGAAATTCGGTCCCTGTTGAAATGGTTCCCTGGACAGGTTTCTCCAAATTGTCGTCCCGGTTTGTTGCGTAAGCGGCAAGACCGGGACCCAGTACGCATTGTGGCTGGCGACTGAAAAATTACACTATTTCATATGGTTACTTGATCCTGCCTTCGCAGGGATGACAAGATGCACTGTTTCGTTCACTCGATAAATCAGCTCCTAGGAGCCAAACCGGACACCAGGTCCGCTCACCGCAGCATCCAGTTCAGCACCAGCCGCCAGTCGGTCATGCGGATCGGGGTGCCGTGGGTGCCGGTGTCGAAGAGCGTGAACTTGATCGGATAATTGGGGGCGGCGGACTTGATCTGCTTGAAGAAATTCGCCTGGTCCTCCCAATCGTAGACCCGGTCGAGCGTGCCCTGCCCCATGTAGATGGGCACATTGCGGGAGAGCGCGCCGGAGGAGAGAAATCCCGGATCCTTGGGCGAGCCGAGCAGCAGGACGCCGTTCAGGAGGCCGGCATACTTGCCGTTCTTCAAGAGGTTCCAGCAGATAATGCCGCCCATGGAGCCGCAGGCGACCACGATCTTGGCACGCGGCGACAGCTGCTTCTGATAACGCAGCAGCGCGGCGACATCGGCGGTTCCCCGGCCGTCGAAATTGTTGATGTCCACCGTCAGGTAAGCCCCGCCATTGCGGACCATCAGGTTCTGCACCCGGTTGAAATTTCCGCCGAAGGAAACATCGTTCATGCCCTGGAAGCGGTTGCCGCCCTGGCCGTGGACATAAAGCACGATGGCCCTCGCCCCGCCCTTCCATTTGCCGGTGCCCATGTATTCCACGGTCCGGCCGCCCACCTTCAGCTCGGCACTGCCCCGGCCGCGCTTGGGCTTGTAGGACACATAGTTGCCGAAGACCTTGTGCTCGTCGACCTCGTCCCGGTCGCGCAGGTCCCGCTGCTTGGAATATTCGACGACGAGGAAATCGCCGTCATAAAGGGTTTCGGTGACCTTCTTGTAGCGGAACAGCCTGTCCTTGTAGGGTTTCAGCGCATCCGCCCCCGCGGTTCCCGTCAGTCCCGCGAAGGCAACGGCAGCGCCGAGCAGCATTGCGCAGATCATGCGGGCGGGCCGGGCGGTCAAGGGGCGGAAAGGCATGGAACGTCCTTCGTTCAGGCAAATCACGTGTTCAAATCACGCCTAACCTACGCGGCGGTCTGGCGCCATGCAATCAGACAGGATCGAAAATGGAGGCTTTCCTTGCACATGTGCCGGGAGAAGCAGTCCATTGCGGCCGGGCAACCTTTCAAAAGAAAATCGCGATCCGGCAACCAGCATAACCACGCCCCTTCACATACCCCCGTAAATTGTACCAAGTCATCGAGCGCCCTTTATCCACAATCCCTAACAGTCTCTGAATAACTCTCGTGCAAATTGCGAATTTAAGGATTTGGTAACCATAAAAAACCAAGACTGCCAGACAGATAGACCCGGAAAGGGCTCAATCGAAAGACGATGCACGGCAAGTTCAGGAGAACCGAGATGCCAGTCATTTCCTTCGCGAATGCCAAGGGTGGAGCCGGGAAGACCACGGCCGCCCTGCTGCTGGCGACAGAAGTCGCAGCACGGGGAAAACGCGTGACCATCTTCGATGCAGATCCGCAAAAGTGGATCTCCAGATGGTTCGAACTGCCGCGGCGCTGTCCGGGTATTTCGGTGATCAGCGAATTCTCGCCGGCCTCCATCACGGAACAGATCACCTACGCGGCAGAGACCTCCGACTATGTCATCGTCGACCTGGAGGGAACCGAAAACCTGATCGTGGCAAACGCGCTGTCTGTTTCAGACCTCGTGGTCGTGCCGATCCAGGGTTCCTCCATGGATGCGCGCGGCGGCGCGAAGATCCTGACGCTGATCAAGAAGCTTGAGAAGATCGTCCGACACGACATCAAGCATTGCGTGGTCCTGACGCGCACCAATGCGGCCGTCACCACCCGCGCCATGAAGGCCGTCCAGGACTTCCTGTGCGCCCAGAACATCGATGTCTTGATGACGCCGATCGTCGAACGCGCCGCCTTCCGTGACCTCTTCGAATTCGGCGGCGGCCTCGCCGACCTCGACCCCGGCATGGTAAGCGGCGTCGCCAAGGCGCGGGAGAACGCCTCGCTCTATGCGGCCGAGCTCCTGGAGCGTGCCATCACGGTTCCGAAGAAACGCTGGTACAACGTCTTCAAGCGGGCAAGCTGACGGCACCCGCTTCGTTGAATTCCACGGATATTACCGGGCGCACTGCCCGGTCACAGTGACGCCTCCCCATGGTGCCTTCCCGGACGCAGCGCTGCGAAGATCCGCGATCTTTGAGCCAAAAGCCGCCCCCCCCAAATGAAACAGGAGTTCATGGACTTCAGGTCCCGGCTCACGCTTCGCCCGGCCGGGACGGCTCGATGAAACAGGTCCATTTTCAGCTATCTGGACCCGGGCGCTACGCCCGGTTTTTCTTTTGTGCCATGGCTCTTTCATGCAAAGCACGGTAAAGTTAGAATGATTCACATTGGCAGCTTGCCTGCTTGTTCTCCCGGGAGGGCTACATGTTTTCTTCTCTTTTGCGCTCCACCGTGGCCGGGTCCGTCTGCCTGCTGCTTGCAGGCTGTTACGGCGAAGACGGCAATGTCGCGCTTGGTTCGCTGGAAAGAGACCGAGTTGCCCTGACAGCGACGGCGAATGAAGTGCTGATCGACCTGCCGGTTGCCCAAGGCACATTCGTCAAGAAAGGTACCGTGCTGGCGCAACTCGACCCCTCGGAACAACAGGCCATCGTCAACCAGGCGCGCGCGGAAGTGCAGAAGGCCAAGGCCAATCTGGAAAAGCTGAAGAACGGCGCAAGGAAAGAGGAAATCGCCAAGGCACGCGCGGATGTCGCCGGGGCGAAGGCATCGCTTGCGGACGCGGCGGCCAGCTTCAAACGTTACAGCGACCTGACGGGGCGCGGCACCACCAGCCAGGCCCAGCTCGACAGCGCCCGTGCCGCCCGCGATGCCGCCGACGCCACCCTGAAAAGCCTTGAAGAGCAGCTGAACGAACTCGTCGCCGGCACCCGCGAGGAAGACCTCGACATCGCCAGGGCGGAACTGGCGGCGGCAGAAGCCAGCCTTCAGACCCAGCAGAAGATCCTCGCCGACCTGACGATAACCGCCTCGCGGGACGGCATGCTCGACAATCTGCCGTGGAACCTCGGCGAACGGGTGACAGCAGGAAGCCCGGTCGCGGTCCTGCTGGCGGGCGCAGCCCCCTATGCCCGGGTCTATGTTCCGGAGCCGCACAGGGTCAGGATCAAGCAGGGCGCCAAGCTGGAAGTGCATGTCGACGGGCTCGACAAGCCGATCGAGGGGACCGTGCGCTGGATCAGCTCCGAACCCTCCTTCACCCCCTATTACGCGCTCAACCAGACGGAACGGGCCCGGTTGATGTATGTCGCCGAGGTTCAGCTACCCGACAGCGCGGCCGAATTGCCCAACGGCGTTCCGGCCCAGGTTGCGCTGCCGTGAGCGCAACCATGACCGACATCGTCGTCAGGGCGGAAGGCCTGGTCAAGAAATTCAAGGACTTGCGGGCCGTCGACGGCCTGGACCTTACGATTGAACGCGGCATGATCTACGGCTTCCTGGGACCCAACGGCTGCGGCAAGACCACGGCCATGCGCATGCTGACCGGACTTCTGACGCCGACCGAAGGCACGGTGGAGGTACTCGGCCTTTCCATTCCCAAGGACGCCGAAACCCTGAAATACCGGATCGGCTACATGACGCAGACCTTTTCGCTTTATGGCGATCTGACGGTCTGGGAGAACCTCAACTTCATGGCAACGATCTATGGACTGAGCGGCAAGAAACGCCGACAGCGGATCGGCGAGGTCATGGAACGCTATGAGCTGACGGACCTCAGGAACCGGTTCGCGGGCAAGATGAGCGGCGGCCAGCGCCAGCGCCTTGCCCTTGCCACTGCCGTTCTGCACGAGCCTCAACTCCTGTTCCTGGACGAACCGACCTCGGCCGTCGACCCGGAATCGCGGCGGCATTTCTGGGAACAGCTTTTCGACCTTGTCGACGGCGGCACTTCCATCGTGGTCACCACCCATTTCATGGACGAGGCCGAACGCTGCCACAAGATCGCGATCCTGGAGGCCGGCCAGAAACGTGCCGACGGTGCCCCGAAGGACCTTATGGCCAGCATGGGTGCCAATGTGGTGGAGATCGAGGGACCGAACCTGCGCGACATCCGCCGCCACCTGCTCGGTGCCGACGGCATCATTACCGCAGCCCAGCTCGGCGCCCGCCTGCGTGTGCTCGTCCGGGACGAGATTTCCGACCCGGAAGCCTTTCTGAAGGCCAAGCCCGAAACGCAGGGCGCCAGCCTGATCGAAAAGGTCCGGCCCAACCTGGAAGACGTCTTTGTCACCGCAACGGGAGAAGGCCGCCAATGAGACCGCTCGCCCGGATCGCCGCCATTCTCAACAAGGAAGTCGCCCAGTTGCGCAGGGACCGGATCACTTTCGGCATGGTCATCATGATCCCGCTGATCCAGCTGATCCTGTTCGGCTATGCCATCAACACCAACATCCGCGACATTCCGGTCGCCGTGGTCGACCAGAGCCAGACCGGCCTCAGCCGCATCCTCATCCAGATGGTCGAGGCAACGCGCGTCGTGAAGGTAACCGAACGGCTGGCAAGCGTCGAGGAAGCCGAGAGCGCGATCAAGTCCGCCAGAGTGCGCGCCGCCTTCATCCTGCCGAACGACCTGTCCCAGCGCCTCGCCCGCTCGCCCGCGGCCGGGCTCGGAACACCACCTTCCACCGACGAGGAGACCAGCCGCCCGGTCGCGCAATGGATCGCCGACGGCTCGGACACAATGATCGCCGGGGCGATCAAGTCCCTGCGCGCCATGCCTCTCAACGAGCTTTTCAACCAGGCGCCCAACCGCTCGACGCCGACCTTCGAGGTGGCGCTGTTCTTCAACCCCGAGCAGCGCACGGCGATCAACATCGTGCCGGGCCTAGCAGGCATCATTCTCACGATGACGATGATCATGTTCACATCCGCCGCCATCGTGCGCGAACGCGAGCGCGGCAACATGGAGATGCTGATCAACACGCCGGTCCGGCCGATCGAACTGATGATCGGCAAGATCATTCCCTATATCTTCATCGGGTTGATCCAGACGTCCATCATTCTGGGCCTCGGCAAGGTCCTGTTCAATGTCCCCTTCGGCGACAAGCCGCTCGACCTTTTTGCCGGTACGCTGCTGTTCATCGGCGCCAGCCTGTCGCTGGGGCTGGTCATGTCGACCATCGCCAAGAGCCAGCTGCAGGCTTTCCAGATGACGGTCTTCGTGCTGCTGCCCTCGATCCTGCTGTCCGGCTTCATGTTCCCCTACGAGGGCATGCCGCTGGTGGCGCAATATATCGCCGAGGCTTTTCCCGCCACCCACTTCATGCGCATGATCCGGGGCTTCGTGCTGCGCGATGCCGGGCTGATGGATCTGCAGAAGGACGTCATCTGGATGTGCTCCTTCTTCGCGATCGGCATGATTGTCGCCGCCTTCCGGTTCAAGAAACGGCTGGACTGACCGGTCCGGCCTCACCCTACGACCTCATCCTGAGGAGCGCGCTTGCTCGCGTCTCGAAGGATGGGCTGCATACTCGCGAGCAAGTGGCCCATCCTTCGAGACGGGCCTGACGGCCCTCCTCAGGATGAGGCTCCATATTATGGCAGCCCTGAAAACCAACTGAGCCGAGCTCCCCCCATCCGATCGCTACCTCGGCTGCGGGCCGGTGTCGAAGCGCGGGTTGGCGGTTTTCAGGACAGGCGTCCTGGCCGAGACATTCTCGCGGCTCTCGCGCCAGACGACGAAAATGCCCGAGGCGATGATGACCGAGGAACCGAGGCCAACGTAGAAATCCGGCGTTTCGGCGAAAAACAGCACCCCGAAGAAGGTCGCCCAGAGGATCTGGCTGTATTGCAGCGGCGCAACCACGGCGGCGGGCGCGGCCCGGTAGGCAAAGATCGTGCAGAGCTGCGCGATCACCGAGAGGAAGCCGATGGCAGCCAGAGCCCCGAGATCGGGCAGTTCGACCGGCACATAGACGAACGGCAGTGTCATCGACATGGCGATCATGACCAGTGTCATCGGATAAAGGATGAGCACGGCAGGCCGCTCCTTGCCGCCGAGCTTGCGCACAAGGATGGTGGAGAGCGCGTTGGAGAAGGCCGCCGTCAGGGCGGCCAGATGGCCGAGAGAAAGATCCGTCACGCCCGGACGTAAAACGATTAGAACGCCGACCAGACCGACGACAACGGCGGCCCAGCGCTGTGCCCTTACCGTTTCGCCGAGCAAGGGCACGCTCAACGCGGTGATGAGCAGCGGCATCGCGAAGAGAAGCGCGTAGACCTCCGCGAGCGGCAGCACCGTGAAGGCATAGAAGCCGCAGGACATGGCCACAATGGAGAGGCAGGAGCGCAGGATCACCAGAAAGGGGTGATGCGGCCGGAAATTGTCGACCGCCTTGTCCGCCAGCATCATGATCGACGTCGGTACATAGGCAAAGAGCATCGAAAAGAAGATGATCTGGAACACCGGATAGGAGCCGCCCAGATGCTTGATGATGGCATCGTGGCTGGAAAACAGGGCAAACGCGACAAGCGCAATGACCAGACCCTTGAGCGTTGCTGACATGGGCAGAGCCTTTTCATTTTGGGTGAACCCGCTTGCGGACAGGGCTGGCGAAGCAGGTGCAGGCGCGACGTTTTAGTCGTCAGCCGAACGAAGAAGAGAAATCAATGGGTACCCCACTGTCAGACCAGATCATCACTGAATCGCTAGAGAGTTCAAGAAGAGGAAGTCTGCGTGAGGGATTTATCAGCTACTGACGCATTCGTTTCCACAAAGCATTGGGGCGGCTGTATCCCGAGACCTGCTGCACATTTCAATTTCCCGCTGCGCGCAACAGCATGTCCTTCGGCAGAACACCCATGCCGTAACTTCACCAGAAGCGGACCATCGCGAAAGTCGAAACTATCCGCTAGTTCGCGGCAGATAACAGGGGCTGGAACATCCGCCGGTATTCACCGGGCGAAAGTCCGGTGCTGCGTTTGAAAAGCCTTCGAAAGAAGGCCACGTTTTCGTATCCAACATCGACCGCGATTTCGTCAATCGCGAGCCTGCTTTCTTCAAGTAGCCGCTTTGCGGCTTCGATTCTCAGGTTCTGAGCATAGTTTATGAGTGTCGTACCCGTCGCCGCGCGAAACCGCCGTTTCAAGCTTCGGTCGGGTATTTGGCAGAACGCGACGACGCCGGCGACCGGATCGGGATCGCGAAAATTGTCAGCCAGCCAATCCTCTGCCCTGCGCACGACCCCGTCGGCATGGGGAAGCCGCTTGACCAGCGCGGCATAGGGCAGTTGCCCCTCGGCATGCCACTTCATCAGGTAGACCTGGGCGATACGCAATGCCTCGCCCGGACTGACATGCCGCGATATGATGTGAATGGCCAGGTCGTGCCAGGATGTTGTGCCGCCGGCGGTAACGATCCGCCCGGATGTGTCGCCAATGCAAAGCGCGGGAGCCGGATTGAACCGGACGGCCGGGAAATGGCGGCGGAAGAGGTCTTCATAGCCCCAATGGGACGTTGCGTTCCTGCCGTCGAGCAACCCCGAGGCAGCTAGCAGAACCGACCCCGAGCACGCCGAATAGATAATCGCTCCGCCATCGTGGCTGTTCCGCAGCCACCGCTTAACATCGTCATAACGATCTGCCACCGCATCATCCGGGGAAAGCCAGAGTTCTGGAACGATAACGATCCCGGGCGAAGGCACTTCGCCAAATGTGCATTCCGGTGTGACCGGTATCCGGTTCGCGCAGGTGAACGGATCCCTGCTCCTCGAAATCAGCTTCGTCATTATCATTGCGGGAAGCTGCCCGGTCCCGGTGAGTTCCCTCCAGAGTATTCCGGTCGCTGACAGGACATCGACCATCCCATAAAGCGCCGAGCCGGCACTCTCGGGCAGGCAAAGAATGTGGATCAGAAGCGGTTCTGTCGGCTCACTCATCACATTTTTTGGCACAAACGGATCGTTTCTCTCACGTTTCGAGCTGATCGAAGCTCCCGCCAAACCTTATCACTTAATCACCGCCCCCAACAGGCGGGCACGAAACCCTGCAATGGAGAGAAAGATGAACGTATCCGCAAATCTGAAAACCGTTGATAATGGCGTCAACGTAGAAGCCCTTCTGGAGGCCCGGGAAGCGCTGAGCGAAATGCCCGCCGCGGCTGAATTCACCTGGCGCGCAAGCTGCGAATGGATGGGCGGCGTACACAGCCGGTCCACCGTCGAGGGTTTTTTCGGACTGGGAGAGGAAAAGGCCCACAAGCAGCCTTTCGTCTTCGAGGCCGATCATCCGGCCGAGTTCGCAGCGTCAGACTTCGGCGCAACGCCGGTTGAAATGGTTCTCTCGGCACTGGCGAGCTGCCTGACCGCCGGTGTCGCCTCGGTGGCACAGAACCGCGGCATCCAGCTGCGTTCGGTCAAGGCCACCGTTGAAGGTGACATGAGCCTTTACGGAATCCTCGGCATCGACGCCGATGTCCGCAACGGCTTCAGGACCATCCGTGTCAATTTCGAGATTGATGCCGATGCGAGCGAAGAAGAAATCGCGGCCGTCGTCGCACAGAGCCAGAAACGCTCGGCCGTCTTCGACATCGTCACCAACCCCGGAAACGTGAAGGTGGCCGTCGTATGACGGCCCCAAGCCCGGACCTTTGACAAGGGCATGGACCATGACGACGGCAACCCGGACTGAGACCAACGCCGCGTCATGCCATGCGACCTGCCAGGTTCGGGCGGTTCCCCTTCGCCTCGACCCGAACCCGGGCAAGACCACCCGAGAAGCGATCGCCCGATTTTCAATCCGTAACTCTTGAGGCACGACATGAGATCGACAACGACACTGATTGTTGGCGCTGGCCAATGCGGCCTTGCCATGAGCCATGAACTGACGCGCCGCTCGATCGACCATATCGTGCTCGACGCGGGCCAGGCCGGTGAAAGCTGGCGGACCCGCAGGTGGCCGTCGCTGACGCTGCTGACACCGAACTGGATGAACCTCCTGCCCGGCCAGCGCTTTGCCCGCGGCGATCCAGATGACTACATGACCGCGCGCGGTTTTGCCGATGCAATCGGTGATTGGGTCGAGCGCCATGATCCGCCTCTTCTGGGGCACACGAAAGTGCACAGTCTGACGCGGGACAGCCGGGGCTTCAGGGCCGAAACCAGCAACGGTCCGATCTGCAGCAGGTCCGCCGTTATCGCGACCGGTGCCTGCGCCATCCCGCGCATTCCGTCTTTCGCGGCGGAGATCCCCGCGCATGCCGCTCAGGTGTCACCCATCGATTATCGCGGACCGGCCGAACTGCCCCCGGGAGACGCCCTTGTCGTCGGCGCTTCAGCGTCGGGGTTGCAGATCGCGCGGGAACTGGCCCTTTCCGGCCGGAACGTGACGATTGCGGCCGGCAACCACGGAAGGCTTCCGCGGGTCTATCGTGACGCCGACATTCTGATGTGGATGCACCTCATCGGCGTTTTCGACGAGCCTTTCACGGACGTCGACGACCTTGAGCGCGTTCGCCGTACCCCGTCCCTGCCACTGATCGGATCGCCGGACCGTGAGTGCCTCGATCTGAATTCCCTGCAGGATCTGGGCGTCGAAGTCGTCGGCCGCCTGGCTGATGTCCGTGACGGCTCGGCACTCTTTTCGGGCGGTCTCCCGCATGTCGCCGCTGCGGCAGATCTCAAGATGAACCGCTTGCTGAACCGGATTGACCAATGGGTGCGCGATCATGGCTTCGAGGACCTTGTCGCACCAACACAGCGATTTGCGCCGACGCGGCTCCCAGCGGAGCCTCGCCTGACGCTCGACCTCAACACGGTGAAGACCGTGGTGTGGGCAACAGGTTTCACGCCGGATCACCAATTCGTCCGGATGCCGGTTTTCGACCGCAAGGGACGTATCCGGCACCAGGGCGGCTTCGTCGCGCCCGGCCTCTATGTGATGGGCCTGCCATACCTTCGCACGGCGCGTTCCGTTCACATCGACGGGGCGCAGCAGGATGCGGCGGCTCTTGCCTGCCTGATGTCCCGGGACATTGATCGAACCATTGCCGCGTAAAGGAGCACGCCCATGTATGCCCCCCATGAAACATACGACGCGATTATCATCGGCGCCCGGGTGGCGGGTGCGGCCACCGCCATGCTGCTTGCCAAAGGCGGAGCGCGCGTACTTCTTGTCGACAGCGCGGCGCGGATCGGTGACACCCTGTCAACCCATGCTCTGATGCGGCCTGCCGTGGCCTTGCTCGAACGCTGGGGCCTTGCCGAAAAACTCGTCGAAGCCGGCACTGCGGTGGTCACGAACACTACGTTCCACTACGACCGCGAGCGCATTTCGATACCGCTGAAGCCCGTCGGGTCATTGCCTGGACTGATTTCTCCGCGCCGCTGGCTTCTGGATCCGATGCTGGTTGACGCGGCGGTCGCCGCTGGTGCCGAAGTACGACTGTCGACAAGGTTCGAAGGCGTTACCACAGGAGCTGACGGTCAGGTGTCGGGCGTTGTCCTGTGTGATCCCAACGGTCACGCCTACTCCGCGCGTTGCCGTTTGCTGGTTGGCGCGGACGGGCGTGTTTCCAGGGTGGCCGGCGCGGTCAAGGCGCCGGTACTGAAGGCGACGCCCAGAGGTGCAGCGACGATCTACGGGTATTTCGCGGACATACCGAACGAGGGCTACCGCTGGATGTTCTCTCCCTCGCTTCAGACAGGGCTCATCCCGACCAACGACGGTCTCCACTGCGTTTTCGCCTCCTGTCCTCCTGCCGATTTCCGGGTACGGTTTGGTGACGACGCCGGATCCGGGCTGGTCGCGGCCATCGCTGCCACAGATCCCGACGTCGCTGAGCAACTGGCTTCGGCCGGCGCAGCTCAACGTCTGATACGGTTTGGCGGCGCTCCGGGTCATATCAGGGCGGGTGCGGGCGCTGGCTGGGCGCTGGTCGGCGACGCGGGCTACTTCAAGGACCCGGCCACGGCACACGGCATCTCGGATGCCCTGCTCGACGCACACCGGCTGTCCGGCGCCGTTCTGAGCGGCGCGGGCCTCAGGGCCTATGTCAGGCAGCGCAATGCTCACGGATTCGAGTTCCTGCAGTTGACGACAAAAATCGGCGCGCTCGACTGGTCCCTCGAGACGTTGAAACTGCACCACCAGCGGCTGAGCGCCATCATCAATGCAGAGAGTGCGGAATTGTCCGACCCCGCCGAGCTTCGCGTTGCCGCCTAACAGGAATGAGGGGCGGATTCCGCGTCATCGGTGCCGGCCCGGCCGATCGAAAAATCCGGACCAGACCCAAACCAGAGGAGAGTTGGAACCATGAGCATTGAGACAGAGATTGACGGATGGGAAGGCGTTGTAAAAGGGTGCCCGGAAACCGGTGCCGTGGCGACGCGCGTCCGCACGACGCGAATGGAGGATATCCATGCCTTCACCGAAATGACCGGCGACCGCAATCCGGTTCACTACGACGAGGCGCTGGCCCGGAGAACACCCTTCGGAAAGCTGATCGTACAGGGAGGTGTCACAACGGGCATCCTGAATGCCTGCGTCGCCGAAGACCTGCCGGGACCTGGAACCGTGTTTCTCAACACAAACCTCAACTTCCGGAAGGCCGTAGGCGTGGGCGAGACGATCACCGGCCGTGTCGAGATCGTCAGCCGGCGCACTGACAAGCCGATCTGCGTACTGAACGTCTCGGTGACGGACGGGGCCGGAGATATCTGCGTGGAGGGCACCGCGACCACATACACGATGCCGCTTAAGTGAAGCACACGCACCTGGGGCGGGGCTGACATGGGTGGAGTGTTTTCACCCGAGACCCGTCCCCGGTTTGCTCCGGGCGCCGCTTCCACGCAACCGGGCACTCGCCTGGCCGAATGGCCGCCTTGGAGGTCAATCCGGATTTCGGCTGCATCCGCCCCTGACGTGCCTGATCCTCAAAAAAGATGTGATCCACTTCAACGGACCCTCCGTAACAATGACGTCAACAAACGCGGAGGATCTACAGAATGCAAAAAGTTGTCCCGGTAATTGCCGCCATCGTGTTCGCAGCTGCATCTACGGCTGCACTTGCAAGTTCCGACCAGGGTCAGGGCGACGGCAAAGGCCGTACCGGACCTGCAGCCTCGGTGTCCAATGGAACGGGTGGGTCTCCTGCAAATGCGGCAAGTGGCTTCAACGGCGGTTGGGGACAGAATGGCGGCGTTGCCAATGGAAATGCGCGCAGCTTCGATCAGAAATAACCCAAAACAGGAATTTTCGGCTCCCGTCGGCCGTGTTGACACGGTCGGCGGAGCTACGACAGCAACTTGAAGCGAGGCTTACTTCCAAGCGCCTGACGAAAACGTGTTCCTCTTCGGCGGCTGCTTCGCTTTTGATCGGAAAGGTGAAAAGACGCGAGTTCGATGACACCGCTCAAAACACTGCCCCGATCACCTGATCCGTATCTCAGACAAACACCCGCGCCAACGTTGCTAGAGCCAGGGCCTTGGCCGCCCGGTTGGGGCCGGCGAATTCCGTGGCGGTTTCACCCGGTACGCTCAAGGTGATCCGGTTGAGATCGGAGGCCTCCAGATGGTCGAGATCGGCCGATTTTGCAGCCTCTTCCGCCGACCGGCGGATATCGTCCAGCATGCGCACCAGCCCCTGCCAGATCTGGATGGGTGGGGAGTCGCTTGTGCTGCACCAGCGAAGTATTTCTTCTTCCGGCACATTCAATGCAGCAGCGGCCTCGCCCGAACTGAGGCCGATGTAATCCATCATATCGCTGAAATTACTCATTTATTTCCCCAGAACGCATTTGCGCCCCTCATTCCCGAACAAACATATTGCACTGCAATATGGCAAAAATCCAGCCTGTAACGCGGATTTGGTTAACTCCTGCACCGGCAAAGGAAAACCAGGGATGAGCCTCCCGCGATTCCCGCCGCTTGACTCGGCAATTCTGGCAAGTTCGGGCCGGCAGATTTGCCGGCAAGGCTCCGTGGAACAGCCAATTATCTGAAAAATCACATAAATATTGATATCGGTGGAAAACGGTCGGCTGCCCGATTGTGCCGTTCGGTTAATGATAGGTTTATCCGACCAAATCAACCGACCTCTTTTGCGCCGCCGGACTCTTTGATGAAGTTCAAGGGAAAATCCTTCATTGCAATCGTTCTGACCCCGGAAACGCCTTATGCGGACTGGTTTCAGGAAATCGACCGCATCATCGCCCGCTCTCCCGGATTTTTCATTGACCGGCCTATCATTCTGGACGTGCGCGGCAGGAACATCCCGATTGATGATCTGGAAGAACTTCTTCATGGCCTGGGCCAGCGATCGATCCGGGTCATGGGCATCGACGGCGTCGCCGGTTCCCGGCTGAAACCCGGCATGCCGCCGAGCTTTTCCGGTGGCCGGCTGACATCCGACGTGGATGTTCCCGAACCTGCCACGAAGCCGGTAGCTAACGGAACGGACAAGGCCAAAGCCGCCGCGTCAGCAGCTGACGAACCGGCGAAAGGGGAACAGGCAAAGCAGGAGAAGACCGGCCCTGACGCAAAGGCCGCCTCCCGCAGGAAAGCCGCCCGGCCGGAACCGGAAGCCGAAACGCTCCTCCCGGGCCCGGCCAGCGTGCCCAATGGGTCGTCCATTGTCATTACGGAGCCGGTGCGGTCCGGCCAGAGCATTCTGCACCCGGACGGCGATGTGACGGTCATCGGCTCTGTCAGCTCCGGCGCCGAGATCATCGCCGGCGGGTCCATTCACATCTACGGAGCCTTGCGCGGACGGGCGCTTGCCGGGGTCGCCGGCAAGGACAGCGCCCGCATTTTCTGCTCCAAGCTCGATGCGGAACTGGTTTCCATCAACGGGCTCTACAAGGTCGCGGACGATTTCGATGGAACCCTGCGCAATTCACCGGCGCAGATCCGCTTCGAAAACGAGACGCTGGTCTTTGAACAACTGAGTTAACCACGGCTCCTCCCCTCGGCGGAAGGAACCTGCAACTAAAACAGGACGAACACCATGAGCAACGCGACAGTCGTCGTGGTTACGTCGGGCAAGGGCGGGGTGGGCAAGACCACCACAAGCGCCGCCATAGCCTCGGCGCTTGCCAAAGAAGGATATCAGGTTTGCGCCGTCGATTTCGACGTCGGCCTCAGAAACCTCGACCTGATCATGGGTGCGGAACGGCGCGTCGTGTTCGACCTGGTCAACGTGGTGCGCGGCGAAGCCTCCATCAAGCAGGCCCTGGTGCGCGACAAGAAGCTCAACAACCTCTATCTGCTGCCCGCCTCCCAGACACGGGACAAGGACGCGCTGACGGAAGACGGCGTTGCCCGGGTCATCGAAGAGCTGCGCATGTATTTCGACTATGTGATCTGCGACAGCCCGGCAGGCATCGAACGCGGCGCCACGCTTGCCATGCGCCATGCCGATGAAGCCATCATCGTTTCCAACCCGGAAGTCTCCTCCGTGCGCGACTGCGACCGGATCATCGGCCTTCTGGACGCCAAGACGAAAGTGGCCGAAGAAGGCGGGCGCATGCCCAAGCACCTGATGATCACCCGCTACGACACGGAGCGGGCGAAGTCCGGCGACATGCTGGCAACCGACGATGTGGTCGACATCCTGTCCGTGCCGCTGATCGGCGTCGTTCCGGAAAGCAAGGACGTGCTGAAGGCCTCGAACGTCGGCCTGCCGATCACCCTGGCGGACGAGAATTCGCCGGCAGCCAAGGCCTACACGGAAGCCACCCGGCGGCTGCTCGGAGAAAACATCCCGGTCACCATTCCCGAAGAGAAGAAGAGCCTGTTCGGCAAGTTCTTCAAGGGGAGGGCCGCATGAACATCCTGAGCCTCTTTGGCAAAAGAGGTGAGAGTGCCTCGGTTGCCAAGAACCGGCTGCAAATTCTCCTGGCCCACGAACGGGCCGACGACGGCTCCGACGCCATGCTGATTTCAAGCCTCAGGGAAGATATCCTGGCCGTCGTCGCCAAACGGGTCGAGATCGACCCGGACTCGGTCCGCCTCGAAATGGACCGCACCGGAGACGTGACGACGCTCGGCATCGACATCGAGTTGCCGGCGGCAAAGGCGTCGTAAGGTTACAGAAACGGAGTTGCGAAAACCGGCCCGATGCGGCCGGTTTTTGTTTTTCTTCCGTCAGCCCCGACGGACAACCGGTTCTTCCGAAGCTTCCCGGAATTCGAGCAGCTCGGAGGAATAGACGGCCATCCTGCCCCTGCCCTGCCGCTTGGCCGCGTAAAGGGCGATGTCGGCCTGACGCATCAGGTCCGGGATGTCGGCGGAAAAGGCGATCCCGACACTTGCCCCATACTGACAGACCGCGTCGTTCAACTGCAGCGGCTTGCTGAAATGCTCGACGATGGCCCGTCCTGAACTCAGGACACGTTCCCGCTTCGGATTTGCGAAGACGACGGCGAACTCGTCGCCGCCCAGCCGGAAAATGCTGTCCTCCGGATCGACAAGTGCGCGCAGGGAGTCAGCGACGTGCTGCAGCACCACATCGCCGGTCTCGTGCCCGAAGGTGTCGTTGATTTCCTTGAACCGGTCGAGGTCGATGTACAGCAGGGCGTATTTGCCGGCGCGGTCACCGGGAGACTGCAGCCGGGTCAGGGTTTCGTCCAGGAAACGCCGGTTTCCAAGGCCCGTCAAAGGATCCTTGCGCGCCAGGTCGGCAAGCTGTTCCCGGGCTTTCTCAGCTTCCCATTTTGCGTCTTCCAGGGCCCGCACAACGACGGTCGCCCTGCGGAAGAACAGCCGGGCGGCCAGAAACATGCTCACATAGACAACCAGCACGCCAATCATGAGGTAGGGAAGAAGCCTTGATCCCTCCAACCCGGGGTACCAGACGAAATGACCGATGACGTTGCCGCCGGGTGTTTCAATGGCGGCCCCCGCCTGGCGGAAGGAGGGCTTGACCGGGGACAGATAGAGCTTCGAAAGCCCGTATCTCTCGCTCATCGCCGCAAGCACGTCCTTGTTGATCGGCTGCGCGAACAAGAGCACGTGGTCCGTGCTTTTGTCGTCATTGTTTTCGTTATAGGTGGTCATGAGCGCGGCGCTGGCGAGAAATAGCCCCTCCAGGCTGCCTATCAGGCCCGTCGCGGGGACCGGTGCCTCGTCCTTCGCCGTAGCCCGGGCCTTCCCGATCAGGTCCATGACGGACGGCCCGTAACGCGCAAGCAAGTCGGCGTTCGCCAGGGCGCCGTCAACAACGTGAAGCTTGGGAGTGTTGTTTCCGTCCAGAACGTGCACGCCGTCGATCTGGAGTTCGTCACGCATGTAATCGACGAAGGTCTCGTTCACCCATTGCATGTTCAGCTTGTAGACAAGATGCTCGACCGCAATGTCCCAATAGCCGTACTCGAGGGTGATGTCGGCAAGATGCTGTGCGCGGTCACCCATCATCGACCTGAAAATGCGTTCGGAAGACTTGATCGAGTTCCGGTCGAGTGACTGCGCCAGAAAGGTGACGAACGCCATCAGACTCACCGCCCCGATCATGACGGTTGCCCAAAACGGTTTCGAAAGACGCCGGATTTCCACGGCTTGCGCGCGCTGATATTCCACTGGCGCTTCAAATCCCGCAGGATCCTCAGGTGCTGGCACTGTTACGCTCTTTTCCGAGTTCACAGCGCAATTCTATTGTATTGGACCTCCCGTTTCCAGCACGCCAATAAAAAGCAGCTTCTTATGTAAAAGAAATATTTAATCAAAACAAATCCAGAAGGATTTCCACTGCGAAAACAACATGTTGATTTCGCAGTCAAGCGCACGGAACATCTTCAAACAGACTTGAGAGCGAGCAGCCTCCCCCGTCAGAAGAGGTCCTGTCGCCCGCATCTGGTCTTGCCCTTCCTCAAGCCTCGTAGACGATCTCGCGCGTCTCGCGGAAGGTCACATCCGGAAATTTCTCGGTGACATGGCCGATTTCCCAGGCGTTCTTGAAGAGGAACACCGGCTTGTCGTCGCGGTCGTTGGCAATCGACATGCGGTGGCCTTCCAGCATCTTCTGCAGGGTCT
Organism: Roseibium sp.; assembly: GCF_050301095.1. Lineage (GTDB taxonomy): Bacteria > Pseudomonadota > Alphaproteobacteria > Rhizobiales > Stappiaceae > Roseibium. The sequence continues at coordinate 2,185 of NZ_JBNKYW010000172.1, read as the reverse complement.
GGCTGTCGGTCTCGATCCAGCGGGCGGTGGTGTAGGGCACGGCCTCGAAACCTATCTCGGTGCCGTATTCGGCCTTCAGCCGGTCGACCACGACGTCAAGCTGCAGGGCGCCGACAACGCCGACGATCCAGTTGGAGCCGAGATCCGGCTTGAAGATCTGCACGAGGCCTTCCTCCGCCAGATCCTGAAGACCCTGGCGCATCTGCTTGACGCGCATGGTGTCGGAGAGACGCACGCGGCGCAGGATTTCCGGGGCGAAAGCCGGCAGGCCGGTGACGTGGATGTTCTCGCCTTCGGTAAGCGTGTCGCCGACACGGAGCTGGCCGTGGTTGGGCACGCCGATGACGTCGCCCGGATAAGCGAGATCGGCGATCTCGCGCTCCTCGGCGAAAAAGAAGATCGGCGCGGAGACGGCGATCGTCTTGCCCGCGCGCACGTGTTTCAGCTTCATGCCGCGCTTGAAGGTGCCCGAGCACAGGCGCACGAAGGCAATGCGGTCGCGGTGCTTGGGATCCATGTTCGCCTGAACCTTGAAGACAAAGCCGGTGACCTTGTCCTCTTCCGGCATGATGGTGCGCCCGCCGGTGGCCGGCTGGGAGTGGGGCGCGGGCGCGAAGTCGGCGATGAAATCAAGCACTTCCTCGATGCCGTAGTCGCGCAGGGCCGAGCCAAAGAAAACCGGCGTCAGGTGACCTTCCAGGAAACTCTCCCTGTCGAATTCGGCATAGCCTTCCGAGCCCAGTTCCACGTTTTCGGTCAGTTCGTCCATGATCCGGTCAAAGACGGTACCGGTCAGGACTTCGTCGTCGAGGCCGGAGACCTCCCTGGTCTGGGTATAGGCACCGCCGCGCTCGCCGTCGGAGGTGTGGAACTTCTTCTTCCGCCAGTCATAGACGCCGAAGAAATCGGACCCCATTCCGACCGGCCAGGTCTGCGGGGAAACGTCCAGCGCCAGGGCTTCCTGAACCTCGTCCAGGATTTCCAGCGCGTGGCGGCCTTCGCGGTCGATCTTGTTGACGAAGGTGATGATCGGAATGTCGCGCAGGCGGCAGACCTCGAAGAGCTTGCGGGTCTGGGTTTCGATACCCTTGGCGGCGTCGATCACCATGATGGCCGCGTCGACGGCCGTCAGCGTGCGGTAGGTGTCTTCGGAGAAGTCCTCGTGACCGGGCGTGTCGAGCAGATTGTAGATGATGCCCTTGCGCTCGAAGGTCATGACGGAGGACGAGACGGAGATGCCGCGTTCCTGCTCGATCTTCATCCAGTCGGAACGGGCACGGCGGCGCTCGCCGCGGGCACGCACCTGCCCGGCCGCCCGGATGGCGCCACCCGACAGCAGCAGCTTTTCCGTCAGCGTCGTCTTGCCGGCGTCCGGGTGGGAAATGATCGCAAAGGTCCGCCGGGCTTGGTAAGGCGCCGCGCCGTTGAGGCTCGTCATGAAGAACTCCTGATCAAGGATCCGGCGGGGCCGCGCAAACGCATCGGGAAAACCCGGGTCGCAACCACTCTCGTTCGGGGCCGGATGGATAGATGTTTCGTTGGCGCATGGTCATAGAGAGAATCAGGTAGAATTTCCAGTACAGATTCGCGTTCCTCCCCTTGTCCCTCCGAGGAGATCCCCTTGAGTTTCCGCAAATGCCTGATCACCGGGCTCCTCATGATCGTGGCCACGGCCGTCATTCTGCTCGCCATGGGACGTATCCCGATCTGCGATTGCGGCTATGTGCGCTTCTGGACACCGGCGAGTGACCTTTCCGGCAGTTCGCAGCATATCGCGGACTGGTACACGCCCTCACACGTGATCCACGGGTTCCTGTTCTATCTGCTGCTGTGGCTGCTGTTCCCGCGCACGCCGGTGGGCGAGCGGGCGCTTGGAGCGATTTTCATAGAGGCGGCCTGGGAAATTTTGGAGAACAGCCCGCTGATCATCGACCGCTACCGCGAGGCAACGATTGCCGTCGGCTATACCGGCGACAGCGTGCTCAACTCCGTCGCCGATATCATGTGGATGCTCACCGGTTTCCTGTTCGCCTGGCGCATGCCCGTCTGGGTGACGGTGCTCACCGGCATCTTCTTCGAGCTGCTGGCGCTTTACGTGATCCGGGACAATCTCACGCTGAACGTGCTCATGCTGATGTACCCGGTCGAGGCGATAAAAGTCTGGCAAGGTGGATGACAGTGAGCT
>NZ_JBNKYW010000171.1:0-11637 GCF_050301095.1 Roseibium sp. | reverse complement strand
TGACCGAGCCGGTTGTTTCCGTCTCAGAGGCCGGAGAGCTTGCCGCAGCCGGTCCTGCCGTGGTGTCCGCCGAAGACCCGCTGCCTCTGGCCCCCCTTGCGGGACAGGCTACGGTCTCGGGAGCTGTTGCGGACGAACCGTTCGCCCCGGTGATGCCGGCGACAGAGCGCCGTTGGCAGAGTGAATTGCCGCAGGAATTACGGGCCCCCGAGCTGGCGCTTGGTGCGTCGCTGAGCACCGAGGAGGCCGCTTTTCAGGCCGCCGTTGTGGCGGCTGGCGCCTCCCTGAACGGCGAGAATGGCGATCTGCCTTCGGAGGAAGCCGCCGATCCGGCCGGGAACGTGCAGTCGGGAACACCTGCCCCGGCGGATGACGAGGGCAAGGTAACGGGTCTTGAAAGGGCGTTGCTGGCTACGGCCAATGCATCGGAGACCGCAAGAGCGGCGCTCATGAAGGAAAGGGGCGCGGGCGGCAAGCCGACGCTTGCAGGGCTGGCCCCGGCTTCCATGACCGATCCGGGCTGGGATGAGGCCGTGGCTGGTGGCATCCAGCGCCCGTCAGCGTCCGCCCCGGCCGGAACGGCTGACATCAAGGCACCTGCCCCGGGCGGTGGCTCACCCGCCGTGCCGTCGGACCTTGCGGCGACCGGCGATGACGCCGCCTCGGACGCCCCCCTGATGGAGGAGGCCGGATCGAAAGAGGCCGGCTCGAAAGAGGGCGTGACGAGAGAAGCCGGAGTGGCCCTCAACAGGCCGGATGGCAGTGATCCCCAGGCGCGTCCGGCACCCCGCCTTGCCGACAGGATTGCCTCGGAACTGCCGCCGGCACTTTCCGCGATGGCAGCCTCCGGTCCGGTTTCCGGGGAAGGGAACCAGCCATTGACGCTGTCGGATCTGGCCTTGAGCGGTGAAATCGGGGCAACCACCGTACGCGGTGGCGAGCTCGGCACGGCCATGCGCACGGAAAGCCTGCAGGCGCCGAACCAGAGCCAGTCGTCCCACGCAGCCACCCAGGTGGCCGCGGAAATCGCCCGCAACCTGAAGAACGGCCAGACCCGGTTCCAGATGCGGTTCGATCCGCCGGAGCTGGGCCGGGTGGAAGTGAACATGAAGGTGCACAAGGACGGCACCGTTCAGGCGCATCTGGTCGTGGACCGGCCGGAAACGCTGGACATGTTCATGCGCGACCAGCGCGGCCTGGAAAGGGCGCTTGAGGCCGCGGGTCTCAATCCGGACAGCGACAATCTGCAATTCTCCCTGAAACAGGAAGGCGGTGGCAGCGAATTCGCGTCCGGTGGTGATGGTTCCGATCAGGGAGCCGGCGCCGGACAGGGCGAAACCGATGCTGTTTCCGCGGAAGCGGATCCGGTGGTGGAAGAGATCGTCCGGATGAGGATTGCCGAGCAGCGTGGCGGTCTGGACATGAAGATTTGATCGGGGCGGCGCACCGTCTTTGGAGTGAAAAATGACAGAGGTTTCCTCACTAACGTCTTCTGCGGCACAGAGCAAAAGCGCTGCCAGCCAGTCCGGGCTGATGGCGAACTACGAATTGTTCCTGAGCATCCTGACGACGCAGATCCAGAACCAGGATCCGCTCGATCCGATGGATTCCGCCGAATATACCAACCAGCTGGTTCAATATTCCAACGTTGAACAGTCGATCCAGCAGAACAAGAACCTGGAAAGCATTATCGCTTCGCTGAAGAGCAGCCAGAGCCTGGCCTATGTCAGCTACATCGGCAACGAGGTCACGGTGGACGCGTCTTCCACGCTGTTGTCGGGCGGGCAGGCGAGCTGGAAGTATGAAGTGAAGGAAGACGCCACCGGCACCTATGATGTCTACAATGCCAGCGGCGATCGCATCTATACGGGTGAGGCCGAGTTGAAGGCCGGGTCAGGAACGATCGAGTGGTCCGGGCAGACGGACGACGGCGCCCAGGCCGCGGACGGGGTCTATACCATTGCCTTCAACATGAAGGATGCGGCCAGCCGGGTGGAAAAGGTCATCACGGCCACCACAGGCATTGTCGACAGCGTCGACTGGTCGAGCGGCGAGGCCGTATTGAGCGTGGCCGGTCAGAATGTTCCCGTGAGCTCGGTGATTTCGGTCTCAAAGCCGAGTTGAGCCAAATTTGGCAAGACATGCTTCAGAACCCGGGTCGGGTGGTTTCTTGCGGACCGGCGGAAAAGTTTCCGCCGGTTTTTCGTATTGGATCCTGAAAGACACGGGATCCGGTGCCAGGGCACGAGCCCGTAAATTAGTGCTTTCAGACCAAAGAGAGATGACCAGGCCCCAGCCGGGCGCAGAACAGCAAGGAAAAGCCTGCTGTATCATGCTGCAAAGGTTTTGACGTGGTTGCTCATCCCCACCTCTGATGTCCCTCGGATCGCTTGGGAAAGTACCGCCTCCTGCGTTGTGAAAGCCTGGCAACGAGCCAATTCATCGTTCGTCAGGTGATTGACAGCAAAAAACTTGTCGGATTTTCGGGTGGCAGGCTTTTCTTCCCGGGTGTTTAAGGCCCGAATTGCATTGCAAAATGCAGTTGGGGTAATCGTGGTTAATAAATTTGCGTATATCGATTAATCTTCTCAGTTATACTTTTTGTAAAATCCTAAATATCATTCATTAAATTTGGATTTTATAGTTAATAAAAAGACAATTTTGCTTTAGTCGTTTGTTAAGCGTCCTCTTGTAGTCTCCGTAGAACCTTGGTCATGGTTAGTGTGAGAGTACAATGACCGAACATATTCGTTCGCGTGTTAAATATGTCATCGGGCCCGACGGTAGTCCGCTTACCATAGCAGACTTGCCGCCAACTTCGACGAAACGGTGGGTCATCCGCCGTAAGGCGGAAGTGGTTGCAGCTGTCCGTGGAGGCCTATTATCCCTTGAAGAGGCCTGTCAGAGATACACCCTGACCGTCGAGGAGTTCCTCTCGTGGCAGAGTTCGATTGAAAAACACGGGTTAGCCGGTTTGCGGGCAACCCGGGTTCAGCAGTACCGGAACTGATCCGGAAAAACTGATTTGCGACGCGCCGCGAGGCGCACCAGAAAAGGTCGGCACCGCCGGCCTTTTTGTCTTGGCGGCAGCACTCACGAGTCAGGACACAACCGGCGGGCATATTCGCTCGCCCGGTTCGGACGGTTACACGGGGCGTTGCCACGCCGCCGCCGGGGATGTTCGGCCCCGGAGAACCTTTCGGGCCGTGGGGGCTTTCGTCCTGGCTCACAGGCCAGTCAGGTCGGTCAGCGCGACACGTCCCGCCGTGATGCCGGAAAGGGCCGTCAATCGAATTCTGTTCGAGGCCGGCGTCATTGACCGGGAACGTCAAACTTATCCAAAAATTAATCAGGTAGGCAGTTTTTCCCCACCTCTCTTGCAGTTTGCAATCGGAAAATCCGCAGAAATCAGCCACTTGCCCCGGATCGGAAAGGTTTCGTTAACCACTTGTTAACCTTCAGGGCGGCAAATTTTGCCCATCGAAGGTGTGGCGTGTCGAGCCGAACTCAATAATAACGGCTTAGGCATGTTTCAGATGCGGGCGGGCACTCGTGAACGGACTGATAGAATTCATAAAAACACTGGGAGCGGCACGGATTGCCGCCATGGGCGCTGTTGCCGCGATCCTGATCGGGGTGTTTGCGTTCATTATCCTGCGCGTTACGGCGCCCCAGATGACGACGCTCTACAACGAGCTGACTCTTGAGGATTCCGCTGCCATCATTACCCAGCTCGAGAGCGAGGGCGTCCAGTTCCAGCTGAAGCGCGAGGGCGCAACCATCCTTGTGCCGCAGGAGCAGGTCGCCCGTCTGCGCATGCAGCTCGCCGCTGAAGGGCTTCCGACAGGCGGATCCATCGGTTACGAGATCTTCGACCGGAGCGATACGCTCGGTGCCACCAGCTTCGTTCAGAACATCAATCACCTGAGGGCCATGGAGGGCGAACTGTCCCGGACCATCGGGTCGCTGGACCGGATTCGCTCAGCGCGGGTGCATCTTGTCATTCCGGAGCGCCAGCTTTTCCAGCGCGATCGCCGTCCGCCCTCCGCTTCCATCGTCCTCAATGTCCGGGGTGCGCTCGGAGCCGGCGAAATCCGCGCCGTGCAGCATCTCGTCGCAACCGCTGTGGAGGGTCTGGAGCCCGACCGCGTGTCGATCGTCGACGAAAGCGGCCGGCTGCTGGCCTCCGGTGCCGGTCATGATGATGACGGCATGGTGTCCGCAACGCTCCAGGAACGCACGGTCGCCGTCGAGGGCCGGCTGCGCAACCAGATCGAGGAAATCCTGAATTCCGTCGTCGGGCCGGGCCGGGCGCGGGTACGCGTCAACGCCGAGGTCGACTACAACCGCCTGACGGAGACAACGGAGTCCTTCGATCCCGACAGTCAGGTCGTCCGCTCGACCCAGACCAAGGAAGAAGCCTCGTCCGCCATCAGCCGCAACGGTCAGGTCACGGTCGGCAACCAGTTGCCGGGCGCGGACGGCGAGCAGGGCAGCGACCGCGACACCAGCAGCGTGACCGAGGAAATCGTCAACTACGAGATTTCGCGTTCGACCCGGACGGAAGTCGTGGAAGCCGGTTCCATCAACCGTCTGTCCGTCGCCGTGCTCGTCGATGGTACCTATGAGCCGAATGCCGACGGCGAGGTCGCCTATACCCCGAGGTCGGAAGAGACCCTGGAGCAGATCGCCGTGCTCGTCCGCTCTGCCGTCGGTTTCGATGCCAAGCGCGGCGACGTGGTGGAGGTCGTCAACCTGCAATTCGCACTGCCGCCGCAGGATGACATGGTGGCCGAAGGCGACAACCTGTTCGACTTCACGCGGGACGACATCCTCCGTTTTGCCGAACTCGGTGTTCTCTTCGTGATCGCCGTGATGCTGCTGCTCTTCGTCGTTCGTCCGCTGCTGCGCCGGATCGTGACGCCGGAAGAAAAGCAGCCGCAGGAACTGATGATCGGTCCGGACGGAACGCTGGTGGTCGAGACGGAAGTTCCGCAGGAGATCGAACCGGAAGAGGAATTCGTGATCGAATGGCTTGAGCAGGCCAAGCAGGAAGGCGCCATGCAGGCAAGCTCGATCAGCAAGGTGGGTGAAATGATCAAGGATCATCCGACAGAGGCGGTCACCATTGTCCGCGGCTGGCTGGATGAGCAGGCGGCCTGATGGCGAGTGATCAGCTCCAGAAACAGCTCCAGGTCAGCGTCGACGAGGTCGATCGTGAACTCAAGGGAGCCGAGCGCGCGGCCGTCCTCCTGCTTGCGCTCGGTGAAACCCATGGCGCGCCGATCTGGGACAAGCTCGACGAGATCGAGGTCCGGCAGGTGTCTGCGGCGATGGCCAACCTTGGTCCGGTTACGCCCAACATGCTGGAGAACCTCTTCAAGGACTTCGTCCGGCGTGTCAGCTCCAACGGCGCGCTTACCGGCAACGTGGACGCCACCGAGCGTTTGCTGGCCAGCTTCCTGCCGGGCGAGAAAGTCTCCATCATCATGGAGGAAATCCGGGGTCCGGCCGGCCGCAACATGTGGGAGAAGCTCTCCAACGTGCAGGAGAACGTTCTCGCCAACTACCTGAAGAACGAATATCCGCAGACCGTCGCCGTCGTGCTGTCGAAGATCAATTCCGATCACGCGGCTCGGGTGCTCGGCATCCTGCCCGAAGAACTCGCCCTGGAAGTGGTCAGCCGCATGCTGCGCATGGATGCCGTCCAGAAGGAAGTTCTGGAAAAGGTCGAGCAGACGTTGCGCGTGGAGTTCATGTCGAACCTGACCAACACCTCGCGCCGGGACAGCCACGAGATGATGGCGGACATCTTCAACAATTTCGACCGCCAGACCGAAGCCCGGTTCCTTGCGGCGCTCGAGGAAGACAACCGCGAGGCGGCGGACCGCATCAAGACCTTGATGTTCACCTTCGACGACCTGTTGAAACTGGATGCGGCGAGCGCGCAGACCCTGCTCCGGAATGTGGAGAAGGACCGGCTTGCGATTGCCCTGAAGGGGTCGACCGACTCGGCGCGCGAATTTTTCTTCGGCAACATGTCCTCACGGGCAGCGAAACTGCTTCAGGACGACATGGATGCGCTTGGCCCCGTGCGGCTGCGTGACGTCGATGAGGCTCAAACGGGCATGGTGAACAAGGCGAAGGACCTGGCCGCGAAGGGCGAGATCATGATTTCCAAGTCCAAGGGCGACGATGAGATTATTTACTGATGCGTCAGGGCGCGGCGATTTACACTAGAATGGGCAGCATGACCAACCCGTCGAAATTTCTGTTCAACGTCGACTTCGCCGCTCCGGAGGAGCCGGAAGTGGTTGCGCCGCCGGAACCCGTGATCCCGATGATCACGGTTGCCGAGCATCAGAAGCTTTTGGATCAGGCGCGGGAGCAGGCTTTCGAGGAGGGCCGGGTCAAAGCACTCCAGGACCTGCAGACCAAGCAGGAAACCCTGCTGACGCAGGAGGTCTGCCATCTGGTGCAGGCCGTCGGCGAAGTGCTGCAGACCCTGGACGAGCAACAGGCAAACCGGGAGAAGGATGCCATCAGTCTTGCATTTCTTGTGGCCAGACGCCTTTGTGCCCATCTGATTGCCCGCCAGCCTCTGGCGGAAACCGTGGCCCTGGTGTCAGAATGTCTCGGACCCTTGCGCAAGGCACCGCACCTCGTGATCCGCATCGCTGAAAAGGATGTCGAGGCGTTGAAGGCCCAGGTGGACCCGATCATTCATGAAAAGGGCTTCGAAGGCCGGCTCGTAATCCTCGGTGAACCGGAAATCAGCCGCGGCGATTGCCACATCGAATGGGCGGATGGCGGCATCAGGCGGGACCGCAAGCGTCTTGAAGCCGAGATCGACCAGAGCATTCGCGCGTTCTTGCGGGCGCGCACCACCGCCAAACAGGGAATGACGTCCGGCACGTCGGCGGAAAAGGATACTGACGTATGAGCGACGAACAAGACACCAATATTCCGCTCGATGAGCTGGAAGCACCGCAACGCAGCGGCATGGATGATGAGGGCGGTACGCAGGTCCCCCAGTCCGCAGCCGATCTGGAGGCGGTTTTCGACGTGCCGGTTCGGATTTCAGCCGTGCTCGGCCATTCGAAAATGCATGTGTCCGACTTGTTGAAACTGGGCTCCGGGACGGTCCTGGAACTCGACCGAAAGGTCGGTGAAGCCATTGATATCTATGTGAATGACAGGCTGGTCGCCCGTGGTGAAGTCGTCCTGGTGGAAGACAAGCTCGGTGTGACCATGACGGAAATCATCAAGACGGACCGGTAGGAAAAAAGCGAATGCGCCTGTTAATTGTCGGAACCCTCGGCGGCCAGCTGACGACCGCCTCGAAGATCGCCATGCAGGGCGGCGCGCAGGTGACCCATGCCGATGATGTCGAAGGTGCGCTGAAGGTTCTTCGCTCCGGCCGCGGTGCGGACCTCCTCATGGTCGAGGTTCATCTCGACATTGCCGGGCTGATCGCAAAGCTGCAGAACGAACGCGTTCATGTGCCGGTGGTTGCCTGCGGTGTGGAAACCGATGCCCAGGCGGCGGTCTCCGCCATCCGGGCCGGGGCCAAGGAATACATTCCGCTGCCGCCCGATCCCGAGATGATTGCGGCGGTCCTGCAGGCGGTTGCCCAGGAACGTGGCGATCTGATCTACCGCGACCAGGCCATGGCTTCTGTGGTCAAGCTGGCCGAGCAGGTGGCTCCGTCCGAAGCCTCCGTCCTGATTACGGGCGAGAGCGGCACGGGTAAGGAAGTGATCGCCCGCCACGTGCACAAATGCTCCAACCGGGCCTCGAAACCCTTCATCTCGATCAACTGCGCCGCTATCCCCGAGCATCTTCTGGAATCGGAGCTTTTCGGTCACGAGAAGGGCGCTTTCACCGGCGCCGTCGCCCGCCGGATAGGCAAGTTCGAGGAAGCCGACGGCGGCACGCTGCTGCTCGATGAAATTTCCGAAATGGACGTGCGCCTCCAGGCAAAGCTCCTGCGCGCGATCCAGGAGCGGGTGATCGACCGCGTCGGGGGAACGCGCCCGGTGCCGGTCAACATCCGCATTCTGGCGACCTCGAACCGGGATCTGGCCGAAAGCGTGCGCCAGGGCCAGTTCCGCGAGGATCTGCTGTTCCGCCTCAATGTGGTGAACCTGAAGCTTCCGGCCCTGCGCGAGCGACCGGCGGACATCATGGAACTCGCGCAGTTCTTCATCAAGCATTATTCGGAAGCCAACGGCGTTCCGGTGCGCCTGCTCTCGGCGGAAGCCCGCCAGGCGCTGATGAGCAATCCGTGGCCCGGGAACGTGCGCGAGCTGGAAAACACCATGCACCGTGCCATCCTGCTGGCCTCGGGCGAGGAAATCGGTGTCGAAGCCATCCGCATGCCGGACGGGTCCCCCCTGACGGTATCGAAGGGCCTGGCCGAACGGGCCGCACAGACGGCCGAGGCCATCACCCGGTCCTTTGTCGGGCGCACCGTTGCCGACGTGGAGCGCGATCTGATCCTGGACACGCTCGATCACTGCCTCGGCAACCGCACCCACGCGGCGAAAATTCTGGGAATCTCGATCAGGACCCTGCGCAACAAGCTGAATCAATATACGGATGAAGGGGTTCAGGTCCCGGGGCCGGGGGAAGCCCGTGTTTGATCTCCGGGCGCGGCCGGAACCAGGACAAGTGCAGGGGGCGGTAAAACGCCCGATAGGAGCCGGATAGCAGAATGTCGGATACGGCGGCAGGCGGACAAGGCGGGCAGGGCGGACCTGGCCCGGAAAAACAGGCGGCAGCGGCTGATACCGGCGGCGCTGTTTCCGCTTTTCCGAGCGTTCAGGAGCTGATCGACACGCTTCGCAAGGGCGACGTCGGTCTAGCCACCGGCATCCTGGTGATCCTGACGCTTCTGATCCTGCCGATGCCGCCGGTGATGCTGGACACCTTCCTGGCGGTTTCCATCATCTTCTCCGTCATGATCCTCATGACGGGTCTGTTCATTCAAAAACCCCTGGAATTCTCGTCTTTCCCGACGGTGCTGCTGATCGCCACCATGTTGCGGCTCGGCCTCAATATTTCGTCCACGCGGCTGATCCTGGCCAATGGACACGAGGGAACCGCTGCCGCCGGCAACGTCATCCAGTCCTTCGGCAATCTCGTCATGGGCGGGAATTTCGTTATCGGGATCATCGTCTTCGCCATCCTGGTGATCGTGAACTTCGTCGTCATCACCAAGGGTTCGGGCCGCATCGCGGAAGTGGCCGCGCGCTTCACCCTCGATGCCATGCCCGGCAAGCAGATGGCGATCGACGCCGACCTTTCCGCCGGTCTGATCGACGAATCCGAAGCCAAGAGCCGCCGCAAGGCGCTGGAGGATGAAAGCTCCTTCTTCGGCGCGATGGACGGTGCCTCGAAATTCGTGCGCGGCGATGCCATTGCCGGCCTTCTGATCACCTTCATCAATATTCTGGGCGGGATCTTCATCGGCGTCGCCCAGATGGACCTGACCTTCTCCGAGGCGGCCAACAACTATACGCTCCTGACCATCGGCGACGGTCTGGTGTCGCAGATCCCGGCCCTGATCGTGTCGACCGCCGCCGGTCTTCTGGTCTCCAAGGCCGGGGTGCATGGCGCCGCCGACAAGGCTCTGTCCAGCCAGTTCACGGGCTATCCCAAGGCGCTCGGCATGTCGGCTGCCGTAATGGTAATCCTGGCGCTTCTGCCCGGCATGCCGATGATCCCGTTCTTCAGCCTTGCGGGCCTCGCGGGTTATCTGGCCTATCAGACCGGGGCGAAGAAGAAACAGGAAGCCGCCAAGGTCGCACACAAAAAGGCGATCGAGGCAGCCCCGAAGCCGCCGCCCGAGCCGCCGATCACCGACGCGCTCAAGATGGACGAACTCAGGATCGAGCTCGGCTATGCGCTGCTGCCGATGATCAATGGCAAGTCAAACGGAGACAATGACGTCCTGACCGAGCAGATCAAGGCGTTGCGCCGCCAGGTCGCCGGCGACATGGGGGTCATCATGCCGCCGGTTCGCATTCTCGACAACATTCAGCTCGGTGCCAACGACTATGTCATCAAGGTCAAGGAAGTGGAGGCCGGACGCGGCATTCTCTATCCGAACCATTACATGGTCATGGATCCGGCCGGTGGTCAGGTGAAGCTTCCCGGTACGCACACCACCGAGCCGACCTTCGGCCTGCCGGCAACCTGGGTCGAGTCCCAGTATCGCGAGGATGCCTCCCTGCGCGGGTACACCGTGGTCGATCCGGCCACCGTGCTTTCCACCCATCTGACCGAGACCATCAAGGCCAACATCAGCGAACTGCTGACCTACGGCGACGTGCAGAAACTCCTGAAGGAACTGCAGGGCGAACAGGCCAAGCTGGTGGAGGACCTGATCCCGTCGCAGATCACCGTTTCCGGTGTCCAGCGTGTCCTGCAGGCGCTCCTCAACGAACGCATCTCCGTGCGCGACCTCGGCACCATTCTGGAGGGGGTCTCGGAAGCAACCGGCATGACCCGGAACACCGACACCATCGCCGAGCACGTCCGCACCCGGCTCGGCCGCCAGATCTGCGCGGCAAACCTTTCGCCCGGCGGATACCTGCCCCTGATTGCCCTGTCGCCCAGGTGGGAACAGGCATTCCTGGAATCCATCATCGGCGAGGGCGACGACCGCCAGCTCGCCATGCAGCCGAGCAAGCTGCAGGAATTCGTCGGCGCCGTTCGGAATGCCTTTGAGGAAGCCGCCCATCAGGGCGAGGTGCCGGTGCTGTTGACTTCGCCGCAAACACGGCCGTTCGTGCGCTCCATCGTCGAACGCTTCCGCGCGCACACCACGGTCATGAGCCAGGGCGAGGTTCACCCGCGCATCAAGCTGAAGACCATCGGGTCGATTTAGGAAGCTCGGAAAGGGCCGGTCATTACACCAGAACATTCACCCGGGACATCACGGCCGTCGGGCTTGAATAGCCGTTCAGGCGGCTCTGGTTCTGCATGATGTAAAGGGTGTTGGCCTGGGACGCCTGCACATTGATGGTGCCGAAGGTATTGGCGAGGTTACTGAGCTGCTGCGTTTTCTGGGCCGAACTCTGACGGCGCTTGCTCCACGCCTTGTTGTAGTCGGACCAGGTCGACTTGCGGTTGGAACCGAAGCGCTTGTGATAGTCGCGCTGAATGTAATTTCCGACCTTGGGCATGAACGCATCTTTCCTGGATACCCCCCCAATGTCTCAAGACATGGTTAACGGGCTGTTAACAGATCGCATTACGCGATTTGACCACTTGGTGCGAAACGCGCGAGCTGATAAGCGGGGCGGGACTGAGAGATTTGGAGACAATATGTCAGGCCCTGAGCTCGAACTGAACGGTTACACTGATATCCCGGATGGCAAGGTTGCTTTTGTGGTGACCTTTCTCGAGATGCGGGAGCGGCCGGAACAGCCGCTTGCACCGCCCCGGCAGGATGTGCGCCTGGAGCGGTGGAGCGAACCGAAGGCGGAAGACTATCGCAAACTTTTCCGGGAAGTCGGTGAGGACTGGCTTTGGTTCGCGCGCCTTGCCGCTTCGGACCGGGATCTGGAAGCCTTGCTTGCCGAGCCCACGCGAGAGAACTACCGGCCGATCCGCGACGGCAAGCCTGTC
>NZ_JBNKYW010000170.1:0-82135 GCF_050301095.1 Roseibium sp. | reverse complement strand
ATGCCGATCGAATAGGCGCCGACACCCAGTGCCACGAACATGTAGCCAAGCTGCGAACAGGTCGAATAGGCGATCACGCGCTTGATGTCATTCTGGACGAGACCGACGGTGGCCGCGAAGAACGCCGTGGTCGCCCCGAAGAACACGATCACGGCCAGCGCGGTGTGGGACAGCTCCATCAGCGGCGACAGGCGCGCCACCATGAAGACACCCGCCGTCACCATGGTTGCAGCGTGAATAAGCGCGGAGACCGGCGTCGGGCCTTCCATGGCGTCCGGCAGCCAGGTGTGCAGCAGGAACTGCGCCGACTTGCCCATGGCGCCCATGAAGAGCAGCAGGCAGACGACCGTCATGGCCGTGTGCGGATCAAGATGGTAACCGAGGAAGGTCAGCACCTCGCCATGCCCTTCGATGAAGGACGGCGCATCGTTGAAGATGGTCGTGAACTCGATGCTCTGGAACAGGTAGAACACACCGAAGATGCCGAGCGCGAAGCCGAAGTCGCCGACACGGTTGACGACAAAGGCCTTGATTGCGGCGGCGTTGGCAGATGGCTTCTGGTACCAGAAGCCGATCAGGAGATAGGACGCGAGGCCCACGCCTTCCCAGCCGAAGAACATCTGAAGCAGGTTGTCGGCGGTCACCAGCGACAGCATCGCGAAGGTGAAGAGCGACAGATAGGCAAAGAAACGCGGCCGGTGCGGATCGTGGTGCATGTAGCCGATGGAATAGACATGCACCAGCGCGGACACGGTGTTGACGACCACCAGCATGACGGCGGTCAGCGTGTCGATACGGAGTGACCAGGAAACCTTCAGGTCACCGGTGTTGATCCAGCGGAACAACTCCACGATCTGCAGTTCGGACCCGCCGAGCCAGAAACCGAAGAAGGCGATCCACGAGAGCAGCGCCGCGACGATCAGCAGGCCGCTTGTGACATATTCACTTGCCTTGGCACCGATGGCGCGGCCGAAGAGACCGGCGATCAGGAAGCCGATAAGCGGCAGGAACAGGATTGCGGAATACATCGGCTCCTACCCTTTCATCACGTTGACGTCTTCCACGGCGATGGAGCCGCGGTTCCGGTGGAACACCACCAGGATCGCCAGGCCGATGGCCGCTTCAGCCGCGGCCACGGTGAGCACCAGCATCGTGAACACCTGACCCATCATGTCGCCGAGGAACGACGAAAAGGCGACGAAGTTGATGTTCACCGACAAGAGCAACAGCTCGATGGACATCAATATAACAATCACGTTTTTCCTGTTCAGGAAGATCCCGAAGATCCCGATCGTGAACAGGATGGCCGCGACGGACAGATAGTGCGACAGACCGATTTCCATGGGCGCCTCGCCGTGCTCCCCTCGTTTACCCCAACCGGAAACCGCACGGAGGAGCGTGCCTGTTTCCGGACTTTCTCGAATAACGCAACCCTGGTTGCGTCAGATACCCTTGCCGCTCTCCACTTTCCGGACCTCGATGGAGGTTTCGCGGTTACGCGCAACCTGTTCCGGAATGCTTTGACGCTTGACGTTCGGCTTGTGGCGCAGGGTCAGGACAATGGCCCCGATCATCGCCACCAGCAGCACCAGGCCTGCGACCTGGAAGAAATAGACGTACTTGGTGTACAGCACCGATCCGAGTGCCTGGATGTTTGTGACGCCCTCGGCTCCCGGAACTCCGGCGATCTTGGGCATCGGTTCGGCACCATGTCCGAGCAGGTCCGGCGCGATGATCCATGCCCCCAGGCCCATCAGCAGCTCCACCAGCAGAATGATCCCTATCAGGGCGCCAATGGGCAGGTACTGCAGGAAACCCTGCCGCAGTTCAACGAAGTCCACATCCAGCATCATGACGACGAAGAGGAACAGAACCGCGACGGCGCCGACATAGACCACGACCAGAAGCAACGCCAGATATTCGGCTCCCAGCAGAATGAACAGACCGGCGGAGTTCACGAAGGCCAGGATCAGGAACAGAACCGACGTCACCGGATTGCGGGACGAAATCACCATGAATGCGGACGCCAGGGTGACGCCGGCAAACAGGTAGAAAAAGAGGGCATTCAGGATCATTGTTAGAGACCTGCCTGTGGTGTGGCCGTGCGGCCGGACGTCTGGACCCGGCCGGATTGCCGGGCTGACAACGAAGGTTTCGGTTAGCTCCTAGCGGTAAGGAGCATCCATTTCAATGTTGCGGGCGATTTCCCGTTCCCAACGGTCGCCGTTCGCGAGCAGCTTCTGCTTGTCGTAATAGAGCTCCTCGCGGGTTTCCGTCGCGAATTCGAAGTTCGGCCCCTCGACGATCGCATCCACCGGGCAGGCTTCCTGACAGAAACCGCAATAGATGCACTTGACCATGTCGATGTCGTAGCGCGTGGTCCGGCGCGTGCCGTCGTTGCGCCGCGGACCGGCCTCGATGGTGATCGCCTGAGCCGGACAGATGGCTTCGCACAGCTTGCAGGCGATGCAGCGCTCTTCGCCGTTCGGATACCGGCGCAGCGCGTGTTCGCCCCGGAAGCGCGGGCTAACCGGACCTTTTTCGAACGGATAGTTGACCGTTGGCTTCGGCTTGAAGAAGTAGCGCATCGCCAGGATGAAGGCCGATACGAACTCCTGCAGAAACAGCGATTTGACGGCTTGACTAAGTCCCATCGCTTTTTGCCTCTCTTTCCTCAACCAGCCAGACTGCTGGCCGCCAAATAGCCAATGACCGGGAACCCGATCACCGGAACTCCAAAAATCACGGCGCCAAGAAGCGCCTTGTGTCTTGCGACAAGGCCGCCGTCTCCGCCGGCCTGTCTGTTTTTCATTTCCGTCGCCTGAAGGATCCCCTTCAGGATCTTCCAGTCGAGCCAGCCTATGTAGAGGCCAATGGCGGCCCCGATCACGCCTGCCAGCGAAAGGCTCACGCCGCGCCCGGCGCCCAGCCCATGACCATCAGCACCGTGGCGACAACCACGACCATACCCAGCGACAGCGGCAGGAACACCTTCCAGCCCAGGCGCATCAGCTGGTCATAGCGGTAACGCGGGACCATCGCCTTCACCATGGCGAACATGAAGAAGCCGAGCAGGCACTTGAGCAGGAACCAGACGACGCCCGGAACCCAGGTGAACGGTGCGAAATCGAACGGAGGCAGCCAGCCGCCCATGAAGAAGATGCTCATCAGTGCGCACATCAGGCAGATGGCGACATATTCGCCAAGCATGAACATCATGTACGGGGTCGAACCGTATTCGACCATGAATCCGGCGACCAGCTCGGATTCGGCTTCCGCCATATCGAAGGGCGGACGGTTCGTCTCGGCAAGCGCGGAAACGAAGAACACCACGAACATCGGAAACAGCGGCAGCCAGTACCAGTTCAGGAACGACAGCCACGGCACGCCCAGCATGTCGGCGAGACCGGTCTCCTGAGCCTGAACGATACCGGTCAGGTTCAGAGTGCCCGCGCACAGGAGAACCGTCACGATGACGAAACCGATGGAGACCTCATAGGAGACCATCTGCGCTGCGGAGCGCAGTGCGGACAGGAACGGATATTTCGAGTTCGAAGCCCAGCCACCGATGATAACGCCGTAGACTTCGAGCGAGGACACCGCAAAGACGAACAGGACGCCAACGTTGATATCGGCAATCACCCAACCGTCCGCGACCGGGATCACCGCCCAGGCAGCCAGCGCCAGCAACACCGAAATCAGCGGAGCCAGAAGGAACAGGATCTTGTTGGATCCTGCCGGAATGACCGGCTCCTTCAGCACGAACTTCAGAAGGTCGGCAAAACTCTGTAAAAGCCCCCAGGGTCCGACCACGTTCGGGCCGCGGCGAATCTGAACAGCCGCCCAGATCTTGCGGTCGGCATAAAGCACGTAAGCAACGATCACCAGAAGCACGACCATCAGCAGAATGCTGGTAAACGCCATCCAGAGGAACGGCCAACCGTAGGTCGTCATGAACTCAGCCATATCGGTCCCCTACCCCTTATTCAGCTGCTTCTGCCGCCCGCGACTTGGCGAGCGCCGAACATTCGGCCATCACCTTGGAAGCGCGAGCGATCGGGTTGGTCAGATAAAAGTCGCGGATCGCACCGGCAAATCCGGCGCTGTCCATTTTCGCTTTTGCATTTGCAAGCTTCTCGATATCGGCCGGATCGCCCGCTTCGATTGCATCGACGGCAGCCATATGCGGATGGGCCTCGAAAAGCTTGGCGCGCAACTCGCTGAGCGAATCGAATTCCAGCGTCTGGCCGAGATTGGCCGAAAGCGCACGCAGGATCGCCCAGTCCTCGCGGGCATCGCCCGGAGGAAATGCGCCCCGGTCGGCCATCTGGACACGGCCTTCGGTGTTCACGTAGATCGCGGACTTTTCCGTGTAGGCAGCACCCGGGAGGATCACGTCGGCGCGGTGCGCGCCACGGTCGCCGTGGGTGCCCTGGTAGACGACAAATGCGCCTTCCGGAACGTCGACTTCGTCCACACCGAGCAGGAAGAGAAAGTCGAGCGCACCCGGCTCCAGCATCTGGCCGGTATCCTTGCCGCCCTCGCCCGGCACAAAACCGAGGTCGAGCGCACCGACCTGGGAGGCTTCCGTGTGCAGGATGTTGAACCCGTTCCAGCCGTCCTTGACAACGCCGAGCGACTTGGCCGCTGCCGCGATGGTCGCCAGAACCTCGGCTCCGTCCGGCCGGTTCAGGGCACCTTGCCCGACGATGAACATGGGACGTTCGGCCTTTGCCGGTGCGTGTTCGACAAACTGCTTCAGGCTCTCCGGACCGGCACCGAGATAGGTCACCGGATAGGTCAGGTCAGCATTTTCGCCGATCAACCCGATATTCACGTCGCCGCGCACCCAACGCTTGCGGATGCGGGCATTCAGCACCGGTGCTTCCTGGCGCGGGTTGGTGCCGATCAGCATGATCGCATCGGCTTCCTCGATCCCCTGGATCGTGGAATTGAAGAGATAGCTGGCGCGGCCGTTCTTAGGATGCAGCGGAGAACCCGGGAAGCGGCTGTCGAGGTTGGCGACACCCAGCTTTTCCATCAGGCTCTTCAGCGCGAACATGTCTTCGACACCCGCGAGCTGTCCTGCAAGAGCGCCGATCCGGTCTGCGGAAGCGCCCTTCACCTTGTCTGCGATGATCTGGAAAGCCTCTGACCAGGAAACCGGCTGCAGCTTGCCGTCCTTCTTCGCGTAAGGCCGGTCGAGACGCTGTGTCTTGAGGCCGTCCCAGATGTAACGCGCCTTGTCGGAGATCCACTCTTCGTTGACCGCCTCGTTCAGGCGCGGCATCACGCGCATGACTTCCTTGCCGCGCGTATCAACCCGGATCGCGGATCCGACCGCGTCCATCACGTCGATGCTTTCGGTCTTGTTCAGTTCCCACGGACGGGCATGGAACTCGTAGGGCTTGTGGGTCAGTGCACCGACCGGGCAAAGGTCGGCAACGTTGCCCTGCATTTCAGACGAAAGCGCCGCTTCCAGATAAGTGGTGATTTCCGCGTCTTCGCCGCGTCCGATCAGCCCCATATCGGTCACGCCGCAAACTTCCGTGGTAAATCGGACGCAGCGGGTGCAGTGAATGCAGCGTGTCATGATCGTCTTGATCAGCGGACCGATTTCCTTGTTCTCGACGGCGCGCTTGTTCTCGTGGAACCGGGACCCGTCGACCCCATAGGCCATGGCCTGGTCCTGCAGGTCACACTCGCCGCCCTGGTCGCAGATCGGGCAATCCAGCGGGTGGTTGATGAGCAGGAACTCCATCACCCCTTCGCGGGCCTTCTTGACCATCTCGGACTTGGTCTCGACCACCGGCGGTTCGCCGTTCGGGCCCGGACGCAGGTCCTTCACGCCCATGGCGCAGGAGGCCGTCGGCTTGGGCGGTCCGCCCTTCACTTCCACCAGGCACATGCGGCAGTTGCCCGCGATGGACAGCCGGTCGTGGTAACAGAAGCGCGGAACTTCGGCGCCCGCCTCTTCACAGGCCTGAAGCAGCGTGTAGTCCGCCGGGACATCCACTTCCTTGCCGTCGATGATGAGCTTCGTCATCCGTTGCTCTCCAAATCCCGTTCCGCTTACTCAGCCGCCACCATCGTCGAAGAAGACTTCGACTTGGCGACATAGTCATCGATGCGTTGCTCGATGACCGGCCGGAAATTCCTGATCAAACCCTGGATCGGCCAGGCGGCCGCATCCCCGAGTGCACAAATCGTGTGGCCTTCAACTTGCTTGGTCACGTTGAACAGCATGTCGATCTCCTCATAGGAGGATTCGCCCTTCACCATGCGTTCCATCACGCGCCACATCCAGCCGGTGCCTTCACGGCACGGCGTGCACTGGCCGCAGCTTTCGTGCTTGTAGAAGTAGGAAAGCCGCGCGATCGCCTTGATGATGTCCGTTGACTTGTCCATGACGATCACGGCTGCTGTGCCGAGGCCCGAGCCGAGGCCGCGCAGCGTGTCGAAGTCCATCGGCGCGTCCTTGATCTGCTCCGCCGTCAGGCACGGAACGGAAGATCCGCCCGGAATCACGGCCAGCAGGTTGTCCCAGCCGCCGCGGATACCAGCGCAATGCTTCTCGATCATTTCCGCGAAGGGAACGCCCAGCTCTTCCTCGAAGGTCGAGGGCTGATTGACGTGGCCTGAGACGCAGAAGAGCTTGGTGCCGGTGTTGTTCGGACGGCCGAGCGCGGAGAACCAGGCTGCGCCGCGGCGCAAGATGGTCGGTGCGACGGCGATCGATTCCACGTTGTTCACGGTGGTCGGACAGCCGTAGAGACCGACGTTCGCCGGGAACGGCGGCTTCAGGCGCGGCTGGCCCTTCTTGCCTTCCAGGCTCTCCAGCAGCGCGGTTTCCTCGCCGCAGATATAGGCGCCGGCGCCGTGGTGAACGTAGATGTCGAAATCGTAGCCGTTCTTGTTGTTCTTGCCGATCAGCCCGGCGTCATAGGCCTGGTCGATCGCGGCCTGCAGGCGCTCACGCTCGCGGATGAATTCACCGCGCACATAGATGTAGGCGGCAATCGCGCCCATCGCGAAGCCAGCCACGAGACACC
The DNA here is from genome assembly GCF_050301095.1 of Roseibium sp. Taxonomy (GTDB): domain Bacteria; phylum Pseudomonadota; class Alphaproteobacteria; order Rhizobiales; family Stappiaceae; genus Roseibium. The sequence continues at coordinate 75,083 of NZ_JBNKYW010000170.1, read as the reverse complement.
CTTCGACCAGCGTATGCGGGTCGTGGCGCAGAATTTCGCGGTCCTTGCAGGTGCCCGGCTCCGATTCGTCGGCGTTAACGACCAGATAAGCCGGACGGCCGTCGGATTCCTTGGGCATGAACGACCACTTCAGGCCGGTCGGAAAGCCCGCGCCGCCACGGCCGCGCAGACCCGAATCCTTCATTTCCTGAACGATCCAGTCGCGGCCCTTGTCGAGCAGCGCCTTGGTGTTGTCCCACTGGCCGCGCTTCTTCGCGCCTTCCAGGCCCCAGTCATGCAGACCGTAGATATTGGTGAAGATCCGATCCTGATCCTTCAGCATCTCTTCCCCCTAGTCTTCGCTCTTGGAGGAGGCCACTTCACCGGCTTCCACGCGCTTGGAAAATTCTGTGTCTTCGCCCGATGCCAGGATCTTCGCCTGCTCGATCCAGCCGTCACGTTCGATCCGGCCCTTGAACTTGAGGCGGCTGTCGACCCAGGCGATTTCGGCGGCACCCCAACCGGCGACCTGATCGAAATGGTAGAAACCGAGTTCGTTCAGCGTGGCTTCGAGCTTCGGACCGACACCTTTAAGCTTTTTCAGGTCGTCCGGCTTGCCGCCGCGCGCTTCCTTCAAAAGCTCCGGTTCCTTTTCAGAAACAGCTTCTTCGGGTGCGGCCGCGGCTGCCGGCTTGGCCTTGGCGGCCGCCTTCGGCTTTTCAGCTTTCTCCGCCGGCTTCTCGGCTACCTTCTTCGGCGCAGGCGCCGCAGCAGGCGCTTCGGTTTTCTTGCCGGCTCTGGCGGCAAATTCGGCCTTCACCTTGGCAACGGCATCTTCCGCCGGGGTCGGCACGCCGTCATAGTCGTTGCCGCCCGCGTTGATCGCAGCGCCTGCAAAGGCGTGGGACGCTTTCTCGGAACCGTCGACAACATGGGGAACCGGAAGCTCACCCTTGGTGTTGTCGTCGATTTCGGACAGCGAAGTCTGTCCGCCCTCGGGCATGGAGAACCGTCGGCCGTTCTGCGGTCCCGGGGTCACTTCCTTGCCCGCCGCGATATCGTCGATGAGCTGGTTGAAGCTGTCCGGGGTCAGGTCTTCGTAGGTGTCCTTGAAGATCTGCACCATCGGCGCGTTGACACAGGCGCCGAGGCACTCGACCTCTTCCCAGGAGAACATGCCGTCTTCTGAAATCTCGTGCATGTGCTTGGCAATGCGCGATTTGCAGATCTTGATGAGGTCTTCAGCGCCCCTGATCTGGCACGGCGTCGTGCCGCAGACCTGGATGTGGGCTTTCTTGCCGACCGGCTGCAGCTGGAACATGGTGTAGAAGGTCGCCACTTCCAGAACCCGGATCCTGGGCATGTCGAGCAGCTCCGCGATGTAGCGGATCGCGGGCTCGCTGACCCAGCCGTCATTCTGTTCCTGCGCACGCCACAAAAGCGGAATGACCGCGGAGGCCTGACGGCCAGCCGGATAGCGGTCGATCAGCTTCTTCGCCCATGCGAGGTTCTTCTCGGTGAACTCGAAGCTTTCTGGTTGTTCCGCGGCAAGTCGGCGAACTGCCATGGTGTTATCCCCGTTCTGTCACAATGACCGGAGCCGGACGGACGGCTGCCAGGGTCGAAAAAATGTGGCGGGCCGCCCGCATCAGCGGTCGACCTCACCGAACACGATGTCCATGGACCCCAGCACCGCCGACACGTCGGCGAGCATGTGGCCACGGCACAGGAAGTCCATTGCCTGCAGATGAGCGTATCCCGGCGCCTTGATCTTGCAGCGGTACGGCTTGTTGGTGCCGTCCGCCACGAGGAAGACGCCAAACTCACCCTTCGGCGCCTCGACGGCGGCGTAAACTTCGCCGGCCGGGACGTGATAGCCTTCGGTGTAGAGCTTGAAGTGATGGATCAGCGCTTCCATGGAGCGCTTCATGTCACCGCGCTTTGGCGGCACGATCTTGCCGTCGGTAGAGGAAACCGGTCCGGTTTCCACGGTCAGCTTTTCCAGGCACTGCTTCATGATCCGGACCGACTGGCGCATTTCTTCCATGCGGATCAGGTAACGGTCATAACAGTCGCCGTTCTTGCCGATCGGAATGTCGAACTCGAGTTCGGAATAGCACTCATAGGGCTGTGACTTGCGCAGGTCCCAGGCCGCACCCGAACCGCGCACCATGACGCCCGAGAAGCCCCAGGCCCAGGCATCGTCCAGTTCGACGACGCCGATGTCGACGTTGCGCTGCTTGAAGATGCGGTTGTCGGTCAGAAGGCCTTCAATATCGTCCAGGGTCTGCAGGAACGGATCGCAGAAATCCCAGATATCGTCGAGCAGGTCGCGCGGCAGATCCTGATGGACACCACCCGGACGCACATAGGCAGAGTGCATGCGGGCGCCGCAGGCGCGCTCGTAGAACACCATCAGCTCTTCACGCGGCTCGAAGCCCCATAGCGGCGGCGTCAGGGCGCCGACGTCCATGGCCTGCGTGGTCACGTTGAGAAGGTGCGACAGGAGACGGCCGATCTCAGAGTAGAGCACCCGGATCAACTGGCCGCGCTTCGGAACCTCGACCCCCATGAGCCGCTCGACGGCCAGCGCAAAGGCGTGTTCCTGGTTCATCGGCGCCACGTAGTCCAGGCGGTCGAAATAGGGAACGGCCTGCAGATAGGTCTTTTGCTCGATCAGCTTCTCGGTGCCGCGATGCAGAAGACCGATATGCGGGTCCACACGGGTCACAACCTCGCCGTCCAGTTCCAGAACCAGGCGCAACACGCCGTGGGCAGCCGGGTGCTGCGGACCGAAGTTGATATTGAAATTGCGAACCTGAGCCTCAGCCATCGGGACCAGCCTTAATTCGTTGTTGCTTTTTCATCGCCGGGCAGCACGTAGTCCGTGCCTTCCCAGGGCGAGAGGAAATCGAAAGAGCGCATTTCCTGATTGAGACGCACCGGCTCGTAGACGACACGCTTCTTTTCGTCGTCATAACGCACTTCAACAAACCCGGTGACCGGGAAGTCCTTGCGCAGCGGATGGCCGTCGAAACCGTAGTCCGTCAGGATGCGGCGCAGATCCGGGTGGCCGGAGAAGAGGATGCCGTACATGTCGTAGGCTTCGCGTTCGAACCATTCCGCACCCGGAAAAACCGGCGTCAACGAAGCGACCGGTGTCTCCGCATCGGTTGTGACCTTGACGCGGATTCGCTGGTTCTGCATCGGCGACAGGAAGTGGTAGACGACGTCGAAACGTTTTTCACGCTCCGGATAGTCCACACCGCAAATATCCGTCAGGTTGACAAACTTGCAGGAGCTGTTGTCACGCAGGAAACGGACCGCGTCGACGATAGCGGTCGCGGCCACGGTCAGCGTCAGCTCACCATATTCGACTTTCCACGACACAAGGGACTCACCCAGGCCAAGCTCGATATGCTCAGCGAGTTCCTTCAAAGTCTCGTCCATCGTGTTCGACCTCACTCCCCAGGAGCCTCTTTAACGGGACGCAGTGCGTCCGGATCTTTCAAGATTCGCCGCCTTCAAGGGGCGGCAAACTCTCAGCGTTCGATTGTACCGGTACGTCGGATCTTCTTTTGCAGCATCAGGACGCCATAAAGAAGAGCCTCAGCGGTCGGAGGGCATCCCGGGACATAAATGTCGACCGGAACAACGCGGTCACAGCCGCGCACGACCGAGTAGGAATAGTGATAGTAGCCGCCACCATTGGCACAGGAGCCCATGGAGATGACGTAACGCGGCTCCGGCATCTGGTCATAGACCTTGCGCAGGGCCGGCGCCATCTTGTTGGTCAGCGTGCCGGCGACGATCATCACGTCGGACTGACGCGGAGATGCGCGCGGGGCGAAACCGAAACGTTCGGCATCGTAGCGCGGCATGGACATCTGCATCATTTCAACGGCGCAGCAGGCCAGACCGAAGGTCATCCACATCAATGACCCGGTGCGCGCCCACTGGATCAGATTGTCGGTGGAGGTGACAAGAAAGCCCTTGTCGGCCAGTTCGTCGTTTACTTCCAGGAAAAACGGATCATCGGCGCCGACCGGCTTGCCGGTGTTCGGATCGATAATGCCCTTCGGCTGCTGCGCAATGAGCGGCTCGGTCGAGGTCAATCCCATTCCAGCGCTCCCTTTTTCCATTCGTAGATAAATCCGACGGTCAGAACACCGAGGAAGACCATCATGGACCAGAACCCGAACCAACCGAGTTCGCCGAACACTGTTGCCCAAGGGAACAGGAAGGCGACCTCAAGGTCGAAGATGATGAAAAGGATCGAGACCAGGTAGAAACGCACGTCGAATTTCATGCGCGCGTCGTCAAAGGCGTTGAAACCGCATTCATAGGCCGACAGTTTTTCCGGATCCGGGTTCTTGTAGGCCAGGATGAACGGAGAAATGAGCAGCGCAAGGCCGATCACCAGGGCAATGCCGATGAACACCACGATCGGGATATATTCCCGCAAGAGTTCTTCCATGTCTTTCGCGTCCTTGCATATGGATGCGGATCGGGAGGCGATCCGGTGCCAGGGCCAGGTGCCCTCAAGTCCTGTTTTCCAACCGGCCATGCAAAACCGGTCGGTCAATCGAGACCAACATGCGAGCGCACGCTTATCTTACGACTTGGTGCAACGCAAGACCCCGTTGCGGTCAAACTCTTGCCATGTTTGAACCAACTTCCTGCCGATCCCCTGCAAATCCTTGGTTTCAGCCAATTTGCGGCAAGACAAAAACTTTACACAAGTGGCGGGGAATTATGCCGCACCCACGGCGGATTTCCACCCCTTGCACAGAATCGGAAAGGAAACCCGGGCAAAGCGCAAAACATCAGAAAAATGAAGACACTGCGGTTTGTACGTGCAACTGCGTAAACAAGATCAAGCGCAACGGACCACAATGGCCGACGCAACCTGCACAGGCCTGCTTACATCTTGCTTGAAGGGTTTTCTGGAAGTGTCTGAGACTTCGGGAGAAGTACCGTGAGTGGCGCGAGTGACGGGGCTCGAACCCGCGACCTCCGGCGTGACAGGCCGGCACTCTAACCAACTGAGCTACACCCGCTTCGCTCGGCGACGTGTTGTCGCCGTGAAGTGGCGCTGATGTACGGCGGCAGGATGAGGAAGTCAAGCACCCTAATTGATCCGAATTGCCGTTTTTTGACAAAGCCGCGGCCAAACTCGGTTTTTCAGACAAAAGCGGATGTCATTCAGTGTGGATAACTTACTGTTTCCCAAAGAAATAATCGGTAGGAATCCTCCTCGCCTGCACGGTCCGGCCCAGGCTCGCCATTTTTTCAGATACGCACTGTCAGACAACAGGATCTCGTATCGGAGAATCCTTTCCGGAACCGGCCTCATTCGGCCGGCACCAGCCTCGTTTCGCGCAATTGCCCTTCACGCGCCAGAAGGGGCACGGCCGCCGCCGCGAACAGGGAATTGATCTCCTTCAGACTGCGCATGACTTCCAGATGCGCATTGCTTGATTCCATGCTCTCCAGGGTTCTCGACTTCAGCCGGTCAAGATGCCGGTCGTGGCTTTCACGTTCCAGCTCGCGCATCTTGTCCTTTTCCGCAATCAGCTCACGCGCAGAAGCGACATCCCCCGAAACCAGAACATTCAAGGACAGTTCCATGTTTGCCAGAACACGGTCATGCATCCGCGTCAGTTCCCTCAGACCTTCGTCGGAGAAACCGATCTTGTTCTTCTGAAGTTCGAGCGCCCGCTCCAGCAGGTTTTTGGCGACCAGATCCCCTGCCCGTTCCAAATTTACCGCGAAGCTGACAAGCTCCATGCTGCGCTCCGCCTCTTCGGCCGAGAGCTCTCCACGGTTGACTTCGGCAACATAGAGCTTGATCGCAGAGTGAATGCTGTTGACCTGTTCATCGATGATCTGCAGCCTGCGAATTTCCTCCTCGCTGCCGTTTTCAAGCATCAGAATAACCGGTCTGGCCATGACCTCGACCAGCTCTCCCATGCGCAGGAGTTCGCGCGTGGCACTTGCCAGTGCCTGCCGCGGGCTGCCGATTGCGCGTGGATCAAGCGCGCTTTGCGGCAAAAGCCGTTCTGCCTCTCCCTCCTTCCGGCTTTCGGGAACGATCCGCTCGACAAGCCATCCCATGAGGCCGGTCAGCGGCAGACAGGCGCAGACGAGGGCCAGATTGAACAGCACATGAAACCCGACGACCTGCTGTGCCGGATGACTGCTGATCTTCTCAAGCGGTATGTCGACCGAACCGACAAGAAACATTGCCAGGCTCGCCCCGCCCAGCCGGAAGATGAAATTGCCGAGCGGCAACAGCTTGGCTTTCCGGTCCATTCCCCGCGTCAGCCAAAGTGCAACGAGACCTGCACCGATATTGGCGCCGAGCACCAGCGGCATCGCCGCTTCCAGGGACACGCCGGCGTTCTGCACAAATGCGGCAATCATCAGCACCGCGGCGACGCTGGAATGAACCAGAAAGGCCAGCAAAGCCCCGACCAGCAGTGCGGTTGAGGCATCCTGCGCCAGATAGCCGGCGACTTGCGGCATGAACCGCGCTTCCTTGAAGGGCGTCGTTGCCTCACCGATCATCTGCAGGGAGATCAGAATGAACGCGATGCCGAGCAAGATCCGGCCGGTCTGTTTTGCGGACCTGGAATCAATTTTCAGAAACAGCCATGCCCCGACCGCCAGTAGCATCGGCACCAGCCAGCTCAGGTCGAAGACCAGAAACTGAACGACGAGCGACGACCCAAGGTCCGCTCCCAGCAGCACCGCGAGACCCGCCGCGGTGGTGATGAACCCGGAGGTGGCAAAGCCTGCAGCAAGCATTGCCACTGCCGTGGCACTCTGCAGCAGGATCGCGACTGCGGTTCCTGAAACAGCCCCCGCAACCGGACCGGACGAGGCCTTGCCGATAGCCCGCCTGAGCGCCGGTCCCGACGCCCGTTCAAAACCGGTACGCACCATACGGACCGCATAAAGGAGCAGCATGACCGCCCCGAACATCTTTATCAAAACGAGAAGTGCCATTTGGTAAGATACTACCCCTCAACGTCTTTTTATTTAGCCGCGTAAGTTTATAGGAACTCTGGAAGGAAGGGAACCGGGCAGTTCGGTGCAAGCGCCGACTTGTCGCAAAATTACCGCTGGCAGCCGGTAAATTGACAGTCACGATCAGGAAAGAGAGGGCTGCGGGAGTGCAAGAGAATCACCCTTGCCGAGGCCTGCGGCCGGATGACTGCACACGCAAGCAGCAATCAGCGCCGCATCAAGGCATGCACCGACAGAATATTGATTTCAAAGGGGGGAATGGTGGGCGATGAGAGACTCGAACTCCCGACATCTTCGGTGTAAACGAAGCGCTCTACCAACTGAGCTAATCGCCCTCAACGAGGTGAGACGCCTTTTAGGAGGTCCCTCAACGCTTGGCAAGAGCAAATTGTAAGATTTCCTCCTCCCCTCCCAAACCTGTGGATGACGGCCTGCAAGGCCCGTCCCTTCTCAAAAACGGAGAAGGTCAACGCAGGCTGTAGGCAAACTTCAGCATTTCGGTGAGCCCGCGCTGAGGGTCGTCCGCCGCCAGTCCGTTGCGGTTGAAAAACTGGACAAGGCGAGCGATGCCCTGATGGTCGTTCGGACCTCGAGGCGGCGGCTGATCCATCAGTTTGGCCGCGATGACCCAGGACATGGTTCGCCGGAAACGTTTTTGATTGGCGGAGAACTCAGGGTTGCTTGCCGCCTTTTCAAACAGGCGGCCCCATTCCTGGTTGACCGCGTCGTTGATCGCCTCGATACGGATGAACCCGGCCTTGCCCGGACTGCGCGCCTTGTTGAGCAGATGATCGATGTTGTAGCCGGCCAGATCGTCGCTCTTGGCCTTGATCCCGTAGACCTGCGCGACAAAACCGAGCCAGGCCTTCTGATAGGAGGAATACCCAGCCCTCACCCAGACGCTGGCATTCTGGTCCGGATTGCCGGGCTTGCGGACAATGGCAACATTCTTAAGGCTACGCCGTCCGGCTTTTTCCGTCTCGACGGTCTCATCGAAGTCACCCAGAAAAACCAGGCGCCCCAACCTCTCTGGATGCTCGACCTGAACCTGCACCAGCGGATCTTGAATCCAGGCTTCGAAGAGCGCACGCTGGCGCCTGCTGATCAGTGCATGCAGCGTCATTCCGGATCTCCCAAATGTCCGAATGCTGCTCCCAGAATACCCAATCAACCAGGACGAAAACAGCGGCTGCGTCACAACTCTTCGAAATTGGGACCTGGTCCTGGCCTGTAAAACGGAAAAAACCCCGCTCCCGGTTTCCCGGGAACAGGGTCTCACAAAGACTGTCTGTCTCAGAACGATTAAGCGTTCACAGCGTCTTTCAGGCCTTTGCCGGCCTTGAACTTCGGCGTCTTGGAAGCCGGGATCTGAATCGTTTCGCCAGTCCGCGGGTTGCGGCCTTCAGTGGCTGCACGCTCGGAAACCGTAAAGTTGCCAAAACCGATGATGCGGACTTCGTCGCCGCCCTTCAGCGTCTGGGTGACAGCATCAAAAGTTGCGTCAACTGCTTCGCCTGCCTGCGCCTTGGTGAGGCCGGTCTTTTCTGCAACAGCTGCGATCAAATCGTTCTTGTTCATAGCAGATACCTTTCTAAGAAACGGCAGAGTGCCGACGATTCCTGTCAGCGCCGTTGCGCGAAATTCGCGAGATTTGCTCCGAAACGCAAGTGGTTTTTTCGCAGAAAACCGCCATTTTGACCGATTATTCAAAAGAAAAGCCCCGGATTGACCGGGGCTTCGCGTTTTGTGCAGTGCACCAAGGCTGTTAATGGGCCAAAACACCTGACGTGTCTTCGTCGCTTTTGCTCGCCTTGGCTGCTTCCTTGGCAGCATTTTCATCCCATTCAATGGGCTCCGGCACTCGGGTAAGAGCGTTTTTGAGAACCTCGTCCACACCTGAAACCGGGATGATTTCAAGCGAGTTTTTGACCGAGTCCGGAATTTCCGCCAGATCCTTGGCATTGTCTTCCGGGATCATCACCAGCTTGATACCGCCGCGCAGGGCCGCCAGGAGTTTTTCCTTCAGACCACCGATCGGCAGCACGCGGCCACGCAAGGTGATTTCGCCCGTCATGGCCACATCGCGGCGGACCGGAATTCCGGTCATGGCCGAAATCACGGCAGTCGCCATGGCGATACCGGCGGACGGACCGTCCTTGGGGGTTGCGCCTTCCGGCACGTGCACGTGGATGTCCGTCTTGTCGAAGGTTGGCGGTTCGATTCCGAAATCAATTGCACGGGAGCGAACATAGGATGCCGCCGCCGAAATCGATTCCTTCATCACGTCCCGCAGATTGCCGGTCACGGTCATCTTGCCCTTGCCCGGCATCATCACGCCTTCGATGGTGAGCAGCTCGCCGCCGACTTCCGTCCATGCCAAACCGGTGACAACACCAACCTGGTCTTCCAGTTCGGCTTCGCCATACCGGTACCGCGGCACGCCGAGATATTTCTCGACCACTTCCTGCGTGACCGTGACGCTCTCCTTGTCGCTCATCAGGATATCCTTGACCGCCTTACGGGCCAGGGTTGCCATTTCACGTTCAAGGTTACGCACCCCGGCTTCGCGGGTGTAGCGGCGGACGACGAACTGCAGCGCATCGTCCTCGATGGAGAACTCGCCTTCACGCAGACCGTGATCCTTTTCCGCCTTCGGGATGAGGTGACGGCGGCAGATTTCCACCTTTTCCTCTTCCGTGTAGCCGGCGATCCGGATGATTTCCATGCGGTCCATCAGAGGCCCGGGAATATTCAGCGTGTTGGCCGTCGTCACGAACATCACGTCCGACAGGTCGTATTCGACCTCCAGGTAGTGGTCCATGAACGAGGAGTTCTGTTCCGGATCGAGCACCTCCAGCAGAGCCGAGGACGGGTCGCCACGGAAATCCATGCCCATCTTGTCGATCTCGTCGAGCAGGAAGAGCGGATTGGATTTCTTCGCCTTCTTCATCGACTGGATGACCTTGCCGGGCATCGATCCGATGTAGGTCCGGCGGTGGCCGCGGATTTCCGCTTCATCGCGCACGCCGCCGAGCGACATGCGGACGAACTCACGGCCCGTAGCCTTGGCAATGGACTTGCCGAGCGAGGTCTTGCCGACACCGGGAGGGCCGACGAGGCAGAGGATCGGACCACGCAGCTTGTTGGCCCGGCTCTGGACCGCGAGATATTCCACGATCCGTTCCTTGACCTTGTCGAGGCCGTAGTGATCGGTGTCGAGGACTTTCTCGGCAAAGGCCAGGTCGTGCTTGACCTTGGATTTCTTGCTCCACGGAATACCGATCAGCCAGTCGAGATAATTGCGCACGACGGTCGCTTCCGCGGACATCGGGCTCATCTGCTTCAGCTTCTTGATCTCGGCAGCCGCCCGTTCGCGCGCTTCCTTGGTCAGCTTGGTCTTCTTGATCTTTTCCTCAAGTTCCGCGATTTCGTCGCGGCCGTCCTCGCTGTCGCCAAGTTCCTTCTGAATGGCCTTCATCTGCTCATTCAGATAGTACTCGCGCTGGGTCTTCTCCATCTGCCGCTTGACGCGGGAGCGGATGCGTTTTTCCACCTGCAGGACGGAAATCTCGCTTTCCATCATGCCAAGGACACGTTCCAACCGCTCCGCGACGGAAACGATGCCGAGGATTTCCTGCTTTTCCGGGATCTTGATCGCAAGATGCGACGCAATCGTATCGGCGAGCTTGGAATAGTCGTCGATCTGGTTGACCGCGCCGAGAACCTCGGGTGAAACCTTCTTGTTCAGCTTCACATAGTTCTCGAACTCGGAAACGACCGACCGTGCCAGCGCCTCGACTTCGATATGTTCGCCGTCGCGCTCCGGCAGGACCGTTGCAGTTGCCTCGAAATAGTCCGCGCGATCTGAATATTCGCCGATTTGCGCACGCGCGCCCCCCTCGACAAGCACCTTCACCGTGTTGTCCGGAAGCTTCAGGAGCTGCAGCACGGTTGCGAGCGTGCCGACATTGTAGATCTGGTCGGGGTTGGGATCGTCATCCGCAGCATTCACCTGGGTTGCCAGGAGAATATGCTTGTCGGTGGTCATCACCTCTTCCAGCGCCTTGATCGACTTTTCACGGCCGACGAACAACGGCACAATCATGTGCGGGAAGACAACAATGTCACGCAGGGGCAGAACGGGATAGACAGCCGTGCTGTCCGGATCGGTGGCGCGGATTTCTGCGTCGCTCATTATTTTTTCCTTTCTCAGCGTGTCCGGGCCCCACTCGATAAAAGGCAGCCAGAACACTGGAAAACGGCTTTCGGACTTGAGGTTCCGATTGGCCGGACCACAGCACCCCAACTGGGCGCGCTGACGGTCCGCTCGAGCCGTCCTTTCGATCTATTAGGTGGACACCGGACAAGCCGGTGTCAAGGCAATGGAGTGGAATGTAGAAGTCTTGTCTGTTGACGACTCAACATGTTGGTGGAAAACGCGGCAGGCCTCTCCCCAAGGCGTCCAAAAAGCAAAATGCCGCCTCGAGAGGCGGCATTCCGTTGTTTCCTTGCCGGACTGCCCAGACAGTCTCAGGCGCTGGTTGCGGAGGTTTCTTCCCGGTCCTCGTAGATGTAGAGGGGCCGGGCCTCGCCCTTGACCACTTCCGCCGAAATGACGACTTCCTTGACGCCCTTCAACCCCGGAAGCTCGTACATGGTATCGAGCAGGATCGCCTCCAGGATGGACCGCAGGCCGCGGGCGCCGGTCTTGCGCTCGATCGCCCTGCGAGCGATTGCCTTCAGGGCCTCGTCGTGGAAAGACAGCTCCACCTGCTCCATCTCGAAAAGACGCTGGTACTGCTTGACGAGCGCGTTCTTCGGCTCGGTCAAAATGGTCACCAGGGCATCTTCGTCGAGGTCTTCCAAGGTCGCGATCACCGGCAGGCGGCCGACGAATTCCGGAATAAGGCCGAACTTCAGCAGATCTTCCGGCTCCAGTTCCGCGAAGAGCTCGCCGATACGGCGGTCTTCAGGAGCATGAACCTTGGCCTGGAAGCCGATGGACGTCTGGGTTCCGCGATCGGAGATGATCTTGTCGAGACCCGCGAACGCGCCACCGCAGATGAACAGGATGTTGGTCGTGTCCACCTGCAGGAATTCCTGCTGCGGATGCTTGCGCCCGCCCTGGGGCGGAACGGAGGCCACCGTGCCTTCCATGATCTTCAGCAGTGCCTGCTGAACACCTTCGCCGGACACGTCGCGGGTGATCGACGGATTGTCGGCCTTGCGGCTGATCTTGTCGACCTCATCGATGTAGACGATGCCGCGCTGCGCACGTTCCACGTTGTAGTCCGCCGACTGCAGCAGTTTCAGAATGATGTTCTCGACATCCTCGCCCACGTAACCGGCTTCGGTCAGCGTTGTGGCGTCGGCCATCGTGAAGGGGACGTCCAGAATACGGGCAAGGGTCTGTGCCAGCAGCGTCTTGCCGCAGCCGGTCGGGCCCACCAGCAGAATGTTGGACTTCGCCAGTTCCACGTCGTTGTTCTTGGAGGCGTGGTTCAGGCGCTTGTAGTGGTTGTGAACGGCAACCGACAGAACCTTCTTCGCGCTGCCCTGTCCGATCACGTAATCGTCCAGTACGTCGCGAATCTCCTGAGGGGTCGGGATCCCGTCCCGCGACTTCACCAGCGAGGACTTGTTTTCCTCGCGAATGATATCCATGCACAGCTCGACACATTCATCGCAAATGAAAACAGTCGGGCCGGCGATCAGCTTGCGAACCTCGTGCTGGCTCTTGCCGCAAAAGGAGCAGTAAAGCGTATTCTTAGAATCGCTGCCGCTGGCCTTGGTCATGTAGTCAACCTCGCGTTTCCGGGGAGTGCTTCCCCTTATCTTTCCGGTTCCGGGCCAGATTAAGGCTCAACCGGTTTTGAAGGAGCGCCGGAGCACCGCTTCAAATGGGATGTCACCATGCTTCACCATTAAAAATCAATATAGGTTTAAGGCGAAGATGAAAACCCGGCATCAAACCGGGAAAAACCGGCCTTTTCGCAGGAAAGTTGTACCATGCTTAAGGCCGGGTAAGCCTCTTTAGCTTTCGGCCTCGTCCCCAAGGGTCGTGCGGTCGGCGATCACCTTGTCAACGATACCGAATTCCTTGGCCCTTTCAGCGGTCATGAAGTTGTCGCGCTCCAGCGCTTCTTCAACCTGATCGAGGCTCTGGCCGGTGTGCTTGACGTAAATGTCATTGAGCCTGCGCTTCATGGCCAGAATTTCCTGTGCATGAAGCATGATGTCGGCAGCCTGACCGCGGAAACCGCCGGAAGGCTGATGCACCATCACGCGTGCATTCGGCAAAATGAATCGCATTCCCTTCTCGCCGGCAGCCAGCAGCAGCGAGCCCATGGAAGCCGCCTGACCGATGCAGAGCGTCGACACTGCAGGCCGGATGAACTGCATGGTGTCGTAAATGGCCAGACCCGAGGTCACGAGCCCCCCGGGCGAGTTGATGTAGATGGCGATTTCCTTGCTCGGGTTTTCCGCTTCCAGGTAAAGAAGCTGGGCGCTGATCAAGGTTGCCACGTGATCTTCCACCGGACCGGTCAGGAAGATGATGCGCTCCTTCAAAAGGCGCGAATAGATATCGAAGGCCCGCTCGCCCCGGTTCGTCTGTTCGACAACCATCGGCACGAGAGTGTTCATGTAGATATCGACAGGATCCTTCATACCTCATCCATATGCTTGAGATGATGCCCGGCGTTGGACCGGGCAGAAAACAGACCCATGAGCGCATCGATCAGGGCCTGACTCGAAAAAAGCGACACCCCGTATATATGGGATGTCGCTCTCAACGCAAAGTCATGACAGATGCGGCGTGAAAGCAAAGTTAAATCTGCCGCCGCATCTGGGGATTTTCCGGGAAAACGCGATCAGGCGTCCTCCTCATCCTCGTTCACCAGCTTTTCCAGCTCTTCCTTGGTCACCGTCTTGTCGGTCACCTTGGCGAGCTCCAGCATGAAGTCGACGACTTTTTCCTCGTAGATCGGTGCGCGCAGGGAAGCGAGCGCCTGCTGGTTGTTCTTGTAGAACTCGAACACCTGCTGTTCCTGGCCCGGGAACTGGCGGACGCGGTCGTAGAGCGCGCGCTGCAGTTCTTCGTCGGTGACCTGAATGTCGTTCTTTTCACCGATTTCGGAAAGAACCAGACCGAGGCGGACACGGCGTTCGGCGATCTTGCGATATTCCGCCTTCGCCTCTTCTTCCGTCGTGTCTTCGTCCTCGAAGGTCTTTTCGTTGCGCTTCATGTCCTCTTCGACCTGACGCCAGACAACGTCAAACTCGGAGTTGAGCAGCTTTTCCGGCAGGTCGAAGGAATAGTGATCGTCGAGCTTGTCGAGCAGCTGGCGCTTCACGCGCTGGCGGGTCAGGGCGCCAAACTGGCTCTCGATCTGGCCGCGCACGATTTCCTTCAGCTTGTCGAGCGATTCCAGGCCCAAGCCCTTGGCGAATTCGTCGTCGACAGTGACTTCGCCCGGAGCGGCCACTTCCTTGACGTTGACATCGAAGGTGGCTGCCTTGCCGGCCAGATGTGCTGCCGGATAGTCTTCCGGGAAGGTCACTTCCAGAACCTTCTCGTCGCCTGCCTTGACGCCGATCAGCTGATCTTCGAAGCCCGGAATGAACTGACCGGAGCCAAGAACCAGCATGCCGTTTTCGTCGGCACCGCCTTCGAACGGCTCGCCGTCGATCTTGCCCACATAGGACATGGTCACGCGGTCGCCGTTTTCGGCTGCCCCGTCCTTGGTTTCGAACGGTGTGTTGTTCTTGGCGATGTCGGCAACCTGGCTGTCGACTTCCTCGTCGGCAATCTCGACGACCGGACGTTCGATTTCGAAGCCGGCGAAATCGACGATTTCGAATTCGGGCAGCACGTCATAGGTCATCTTGAACGACAGATCGGCGTCACCTGCCATGATCTTTTCGGCGTCTTCGTCCGGCAGATCGATTTCCGGGGTCAGAGCCGGGCGCTCGGAGCGCTCTTCGACAGCCTTCTGAGTGGTTTCCTGGATGGTGTTCGACAGGATCTCGGCCATGGCCTGACGGCCATACATCTTCTTCAGGTGCGCGAGCGGAACCTTGCCCGGCCGGAAGCCCTTGATGTTGGCTTTGCCTTTAAGGTCGGCCATGTATTCATCGAGCTTGGCGGCGAGGTCGCCTGCCGGAATGTCGATCTTGAGCTCTCGCTTGAGGCCCTCGGCGAGGGTTTCTGTTACCTGCATGGGTTTTGCATCCTCGATCCGCAGCGGCAATCCGCCCCGGAAGTTTTGTTTTAAAATCCCGTGTGCCGCACTGCCCGCGCTCCCCTTTTGGCGGAAGCGTTCAAACAGCAATGCATCGCCTTGAAGAGACTCCAAGACGCACGATGGGAGCGCGATAAAGCTTGGGCCTGAAAGTGTCAAGGGCAGACGGCCGATTTGGGGGCGGAAACGGGGCGAATTTCAGCTCCCGGCACACTGGCCCAGCCTGAAAAATGAACCCCGCTCGCCACGCGGGTCAAATCTCGAACGGCCCTCCCCGGTTCGCGCCAGCCCGCAATCGCCCACAAAATGTCTTCTTTGGATACCAGACAGGAAAACCACTCTTCTCAGGAACAGCTTGGTGGCACACATGATCCGACGCCTCAGAGGGCATGCTGCCATTTGTATCGCCATCGCGCTTGTCGCGCTTTCATCGCTCACGGCCACTGCTCATTTGTTGTGGGGCCGGTACAGCCTGCCGGGTTCGGCGTCGTTGAGTGATGTCGAAGCCAGAGTACTTCCCAGACTTCAAAGAGATCTGTCCGCCATGGGTCTCTTACTCGGATCACCGGTCCACATCCGGATATTCAAGGAAAGCAGTGAGCTGGAAATGTGGGTTCGCAAGCAGCAAGGAGGTTACGAGCTCTTCAAATCCTACCCTATCTGCAGCTACTCGGGCACGCTCGGACCGAAACTGAAAGAGGGTGACAGACAAAGCCCGGAAGGTTTCTACACGGTCACTCCCGAGCAGATGAACCCGAACAGCAGCTACCATCTGTCGTTCAATCTCGGTTTTCCGAACGCCTTCGACAGAAGCCATCACCGTACCGGCAGCTATCTGATGGTGCACGGCAATTGCCTCTCGATCGGCTGCTACGCAATGACCGACGCAGGCATCGAGGAAATCTACGTCCTGGCAAACGAGAGTTTCAAGAAAGGGCACGGCTCGTTCGACGTGCACGTCTTTCCCTTCAAAATGACCGAAGACAATCTGCAGCGGCACAGCGGATCAGAATGGGAGGATTTCTGGCGAAATCTGAAGGAAGGCTCCGACATCTTCGAAGAAACCCTCTCGCCTCCGATCATTGGCGTGAAAGCGGGCCGCTATGACATCAATCCCTCGTGGAAGACGCCGCCAGATGTAGACACCGGCAGAGGCACTTAAGCAACCCGAATGTTGTTTGCGCCAAGAAAGGGGAAATCGCGCTCAAGCCGTCCGAAGGGCAGTGGCGCCAAAATGATGGTGCGGATGGAGGGACTTGAACCCCCACGCCTTGCGGCACCAGAACCTAAATCTGGCGTGTCTACCAATTTCACCACATCCGCGTCGCAGGGCTTTGGGCACCCTGCGTTTGAAGCGGAGCCTCTATAGCACCGCTGATTTTCCCGTCAAAGCAAAAAGCTTACGCGCCCCTCACCTGCCGGAACATTTGTCCACAAGTGCGCTGATCACGGGTTTCAAGGCCGGCGCCAGGTCCTCTGCAATCAACCCGGGCCCCGCTTCGCCGCCGGCTTCGCCATGCAGCCAGACGGCCTGACAGGCGGCGGAAAAACCAGGAACCCCCTGCGCCAGTAGTCCGGCGGCAATACCGGCCAGAACGTCTCCTGAGCCTGCCGTCGCCAACCAGGGAGGTGCATTTGTGTTGATCGCCGCCGACCCGTCAGGAGCGGAGATCACCGTATCCGGCCCCTTCAGGATGACGACAGCACCGGAATGAGCCGCCGCCTCCCGGGTCCGATCCAACTTGCCGCCCTTAACGTCCGGAAACAGACGGGCAAACTCACCCTCATGCGGCGTCAGGATGACAGGAGCGCCACTTTCCCTGATACAGGCAAACAACCTTTCAGGATCTTCGGAAAAACTCGTCAGCGCATCCGCGTCCAGAACGGTGGCCCGGCCTTGCCGCAAGACAGTGCAAACCGCCTCGCAAGTACTCGCTCCAACGCCATAACCAGGGCCCATGAGAACGGTATTGAGACGCGTGTCCGCAAGCAACGCGGATATTCCCTCCACGCCGGTGACCTTTTTCAGCATGACAGCGGTCAGATGGCAGGCATTGACCATGACGGCATCCGGCGGTGACGCCAGCGTGACCAGCCCCGCTCCTGCCCGCAGCGCTGCTCCGGCCGAAAGACGAGCAGCCCCGGTGGCAGTCACAGGTCCGCCAAAGACGACCACATGGCCTCTGGAATACTTGTGTCCGCGGACTTGCGGGCCGGGCCAGTCCGAAAGCCAGAGTTCCGGCGTGTTTTCAAATGTGGCGGGCACGATCTCGTCGAGCACGTCTGGGGGAATTCCGATGTCCGAAACCGTTATTTCGCCACAGAACTCTCTTCCCGGAAAGAGCAGATGGCCTGGTTTTTCCAGAAAGAACGTAACGGTCGCCCGCGCCTTAATCGCCTCGCCGAGGATCTCGCCCGACAGCCCGCTGACGCCCGACGGCAGATCGACGGAGAGCACCGGCACCTGCAAGCGGTTCACCGCTTCTACGAGTGTCCGGACAGGACCGGACAGTGGCCGGTCCAGACCTGCACCGAACAGGGCATCGACAACAAGATCCGCCTCTTCAAGCACAGCGATCAAATCGCCCGCGACTTGAGCGCCCTGGCAAACGGATGCGTGCGAAAGCCCCATTCGCTGAAAGGCCACCAGCGCGTCGCCCTTCAATTCCCCTGCTTCCTTCAGGAGCCGAACCTCCACGGACAAGCCCATTGCCACCAGACACCGGGCGGCAATGAACCCGTCCCCGCCATTGTTTCCGGGCCCACAAAGAACCAGAACCCTGCCACCACCCGGGATCATCCGAGCGGCAGCTCGGGCGACAGCCTGTCCCGCCCGCTCCATCAGATCGATACCGGGCATCCCGCCGGCAATGGCGAGCCGGTCCGCCCGCCCCATTTGCTCCGGAGACAACACTGCTTTCCCTGAACGCCACTTGTCTGCACACATTCTCGGCAAGACCTCCACTTCGTTCACCCCACCCTGCCCTGAGCCCGGCATTTTTGTCGAGTGCCTCGGATTTGAACTCAAAAGAAGCGGCCTTCTGCTCAATTCATGTGCAATCTGCACATTTTTTGACCAATGACGCACCGCAAAACGGTCCACCTCGACTTCCGACAGCATACATGTGCCGCTTTTGGTGGCGGAAATCCCGGCACATGAAAAAAATCTGCAGACCCGCCCCGGGTTGGCACACATCGTGCTAATGAGCAGCAACGGTCCCTCCGGGCCCGCTGGGTCCGTTCGACCCAAGCAACCGGAACCAAAAGACCAGCCGCACATTCGGCCTGATAAGTGGAGAGAGACAAAAGGTGATGAAAAAGATCGAGGCGATCATCAAACCCTTCAAACTTGATGAGGTCAAAGAAGCTCTTCAGGAGGTCGGCCTCCAGGGTATCACCGTGACGGAGGCCAAGGGCTTCGGCCGCCAGAAAGGCCATACGGAACTTTATCGCGGCGCCGAATATGTTGTCGATTTTCTGCCGAAGGTGAAAGTCGAGATTGTACTTGGCGACGACATGGTCGAAAAGGCCGTCGACGCGATCCGCAACGCTGCGCAAACTGGCCGCATTGGCGACGGCAAGATTTTCGTATCAAACATCGAAGAGGCGGTTCGTATCCGGACAGGTGAGTCCGGTATCGACGCCATCTGAGCCACCACATTCCGGTATGCGCCGGCTAACCCAATTCCGGGCTGAGGCAATGCTGCAGAATTTCCAGGCATGCTGCCCGGCCGGAACAAAACCCAACCGTTCACACGAAAAACTAAAGGGATGGACATTATGACCACTGCCGCTGACGTCCTGAAGGAAATTCAGGAAAAGGACGTGAAATTCGTCGACCTGCGCTTTACCGACCCCAAGGGTAAAATGCAGCACGTCACCATGGACGTTGCACTCGTTGACGAAGACATGTTCGCTGAAGGCGTTGCCTTCGACGGCTCGTCTATTGCAGGCTGGAAGGCCATCAACGAGTCCGACATGATGCTGATCCTGGATCCGGAATCGGCTCACATGGACCCGTTCTTCGCTCAGTCCACCATGGCGATCTTCTGCGATATCGTCGATCCGGTTACAGGTGAAGGCTACAACCGCGACCCGCGCATGACCGCGAAGAAGGCAGAAGCCTACGTCAAGTCCGGCGGCTTCGGCGACACAGTCTTCGTCGGCCCGGAAGCAGAGTTCTTCATGTTCGACGACGTGCGCTTCAACGCCGACCCGTACAACACCGGCTTCATCCTGGACAGCTCCGAACTGCCGTCCAACATGGGCTCCGAATACGAAACCGGCAACCTCGGCCACCGTCCGCGCACCAAGGGCGGCTACTTCCCGGTTCCGCCGGTCGACAGCGCGCAGGACATCCGCTCCGAAATGCTGTCCGTCATGGCTGAAATGGGCGTTCCGACCGAAAAGCACCACCACGAGGTGGCAGCTGCCCAGCACGAACTCGGCATGAAGTTCGACCACCTGACCCGCTGCGCCGACAACATGCAGGTCTACAAGTACGTCGTTCATCAGGTCGCCCACGCTTACGGCAAGACCTCCACGTTCATGCCGAAGCCGGTCTTCGGCGACAACGGCACCGGCATGCACTGCCACCTGTCGATCTGGAACAACGGCGAGCCGACCTTCGCCGGCAACCAGTACGCCGATCTTTCCGAATCCTGCCTGTACTTCATCGGCGGTATTCTGAAGCATGCCAAGGCCCTGAACGCCTTCACCAACCCGTCCACCAACTCCTACAAGCGTCTGGTGCCGGGCTATGAGGCTCCGGTTCTGCTGGCCTACTCCTCGCGCAACCGTTCGGCTTCCTGCCGTATTCCGTTCACGTCTTCTCCGAAGGCGAAGCGCGTTGAAGTCCGCTTCCCGGATCCGACCGCGAACCCGTACCTGTGCTTCTCCTCCCTGCTGATGGCCGGCCTTGACGGCATCAAGAACAAGATCCATCCGGGCGACGCAATGGACAAGAACCTCTACGACCTTCCGGCGGAAGAACTCGCAGAGATCCCGACCGTCTGCGGCTCCCTGCGCGAAGCCCTGGAAGCCGTCGATGCGGACCGCGAATTCCTGAAGGCCGGCGGCGTGTTCGACGACGACCAGATCGACGCTTACATCGAGCTGAAGATGGAAGAAGTCGAGCGTTACGAAATGACCCCGCACCCGGTCGAATTCGACATGTACTACTCCGTCTAATCCTCAGGCGATTTCAAACGGGAAAGGCCGGGCAGTTTGCCCGGCCTTTTTCGTTCGGAACCAAATCGTTCCGGCCCGCTCCATCCGGCGCCAGCAAGAGCTTGCCGCATCATGCCGACAGGGACTGAAGATAGCCGGTCAACGCGGTGCGCGTGTCTGTCTCGATATCGACTTTTCCGTCGCTCACCAACCACAACAGATGCAGCCCCTCCAGCAGCGCGACCAGGCTTTTTGCTGCTTCCGCCGAATTGACCTGCCGGAATTCCCCCGAAGCTACCCCGGAGGCGATCAGGTCCTCAACAGCGTCGGTATAGGCCTCGTAATACGTGGCAAGAGCAGCTTTGGTCGCCGCATGGCGTGCGGCAAGCGCCATGAATTCCAAGCCCAGATTTGCATAGGCCTTCGTCGCTGTGAGCCGTGCTGTCGTTTTGGAACTCCAGTTCATAAGGGCCGATGCCGGACTTCCACCCGCCTCACTCGACGCCTGCAGCTCAGCCAGCGCTTCTTCCAGAAAAGCATCCAGCAAGGCGGAAACAAGATCCTCCTTGGTCTTGAAATAAAGATAGACCGTTGCCTTGCTGATACCTGCCCGTTTGGCGATGTCTTCCATCCTTGCGCTTGCCAGGCCATCTCGCGCAAAAACCTCCATGGCTGCTTGAAGAATTTGCGGAATTCGCTCTGCACTCATGTCGGGACGCGGCAAGTCGATCTCCCTTCTGCGGCAATCTCGTTCATAACCTGTCGACGCCCCTTTTCAACGATCGCCAGCCGGTTCGGGGCGAAATGGCGCTTCCTTCAAGGCATGCCCCAAAATCAGCTTGAGCAACAGGAGCGGCAAAAACCATTGCAAACCGGCGATATCAAAGGGCGGCAGCCCCGCCAGACAGATACCGATTGCAACCAGCCCGAAGGCGGAAGGCCGCCGCAAGTAAAGCGGCAGAGCCAGCACCAGAACCGCGGACGCCAGGAGGAAGGCCGCCGTCAATCCGAAGTAAGTCAGCGGAACCGTACTGAATAGCCAGGCAACCACCGCCAGATGCAACAGATGAGCAGCTACAAACCGCAAATGCCCAGACGTCGTTACCCCGGCGCGATGAAACCATCGCTTCGCAGAATTGGCGGCATTCGTGACAACACCGCCGCTGATATCAAGCGCAAGCACCCCGGCGGCCGCGATTTGCACCCAGGTGGCCTCTTTGCCGACAACCGCAAGAAACAGACCGAAGCAGATGCAGGCCAAAACCCCGCCGAAAACAATCTGCACCCATTCTTCTTCGCCGGTTGCTCCAGGCCCTACAAAAACATCCCACTTCCCGGCCAGGCCATCGCGCGGCGGAGGTGGTGTCCAATCGATTTTCAAAGGTAACTCGCTTAATAATAACTGACTAGTCAGTTATTATCCTCGCAACCTGTCCCTGTCCAGCCAAATCCGGCAGTTCCTGTTCTGGCCCCCAGAAGATTTGCGGGATATTTTTCGCAACCAGGCACTTTCACGAGGCACACACGGCCGCCCGCTAACGCCGCTGGTTGCCGGACAGGAAAACAGACTCCCGGCTTGTAAAGCCATTTGCTGACGGCGAATGAGAAAGCTCTCCCGTCACTTACCCTGCTCAGTTAGCCAATCCGCCAGCGACGGACGCTTGTTGCGACCGCGCCCGCGCATGGCCGGTGACGCAATCATCGCGTTCAGGACCGCTTCCTGCGTGGTTTCGACTGCAGCCTGAAACAAGGGATCGATTTTATCCTCATGAAGAATATCGCGTGCGATGAAATCGCTTTCAGTAAAGTGAGGGAGTCGGTAAGCGGTTGAAAAGGCGAGCGCAATATCACCGCTGCCATTACCGTAATAGGCTCCGAGCCGGGCAAGCCCGGCCCCTGCCCGCCTGGCAACCCGCTTGAGCTGACGGCTTTCCAGCGGCACGTCCGTTGCCAGAAGGATGATGACGGAGCCGCGCTCCTCCACCTTTTTCAGGTCCTTGTGGTGCGGCCGACGGCCGTCGGGCAGGACCAGATCCCCCGGCTTGCCGAAGTTCGCCAGCACCAATGCTCCCAGCGTGAAGGTGCGCCCATCCAGAGTGAAAACGCGGGAAGCCGAGCCGATGCCGCCCTTGAAGCCGAAGGCGCTCATACCGGTCCCGGCACCGACGCTGCCTTGTTCGAATTTCGGGGAAGCAGCCTCGAGCGCAGATATGGCATTCGCTTCCGTCAGCGCCATGGCCTGGATATCGCTCAGATAACCGTCGTTGCATTCCATCACCACCGGATTGACGGTCCCGGTCGAGCGGCCGATTTCCGGATTATCCGCAATCGCGCGCTTGATCAGTGCATTGGCGCCGGTGCCGACACCGAATGTGTTGGTCAGAAGGACCGGCGTCTCCAGCGTGCCGAGTTCATCAACCTGAATGAGCCCGGCGCTCTTGCCGAAGCCGTTGATGACCTCGACCGCCGCAGGCACTTTTTCCCGAAAGAGATTGCCTTGATGCGGCAGCAGGGCCGTGAAGCCGGTTCTGAGGTCCCCTTCGTTCAGTGTGACATGACCAACGGTGACGCCGGCAACGTCCGCGATGGTGTTTGCCGGACCTGGCTCCATCGAGCCGCAGACAAGACCGTTAGACCGTGAAGGAGATGGAGACGCAGAAGACATGAGGCACCGTTGGTCAGATTCGCTGCGCCTATTAGACAGGCACGGAAACCGGCATCTCAACACGAAAAAGCCTCCCGAAGGAGGCCGTTTCCGATTTATGGGGCGCCGGATCAGTAGCAGACCTGGCGATAGCCGACGACGACATAGCGGCCGGCATAGGGGTTCCAGCGGCGGACGGCCCGGTTGTGGCAACGCACCGGTGTGTAGTAGCGCGGCTGGGCCTGCGAGGCGATGATGGCACCGGCGGCAAACCCGATGATGGCACCGGCGGCGATGGCGCCTGCGCGGTTCTTGGCCTGGGCTTCGCTTGGGGTGACGGCGACGGCGGCCGTGGCAATGGTAGCGACGGCGACGGCGGCAATGGCAAACTTGCGAAACATGACGTCTCCTCTCTGGTATTTCCTGGCGGCTTCCTCACCGCTGATGAAACCAGCCTAGCTCGCACCGCGTGTTCGCGCTGTGACCGTCATCACGTAGCGTCACTTCACGTGCCCTGCTATGTATCGGGCGTCTCAACTGGTTCTTTTGAAAGGAAAACGGGAAATGTGGGCAATCGTGGCGGTCTCGATCCAGTTGCTGTCCGGTCCCAATGTCTGGGCCGTGACGGAAGAAGGCACCTTCGAAAGCGAAGCGGCCTGTCAATCCGCACTCGAAGGCGCGGTTCCAAGAACGCTGACAGATGCCATGCGCATTGCCTGGGAAGAAGGTGAACTGAAATATATTTGTATCAAGGTGCGTGGCAGCACCCCGGCGCCGAATTGACCGCAATGCCGTCAAAAACGGATAGTCCGGCCGGATTTCCAGGAAGCTGCAATTTACAAGTCCTGCCGCACACGGTAGAGCACGTCCAAAGTTTTGCCCGATGGCATCAACAGACGTAGGACGGACAGGCAGGCATGAGCGAGTTCAAATCGGACTTTCTTGGCGTTCTTTCGGAACGCGGTTTCATTCACCAGATTTCCGACCCGAAAGGGCTCGATGAACTTTGCGCCAAGGAAACCGTCACCGCCTATATCGGCTTTGACTGCACCGCGCCAAGCCTTCATGCCGGTTCCCTCGTGCCGATCATGATGCTGCACTGGTTCCAGAAGACCGGGCACCGGCCGATCGCGCTTATGGGCGGCGGAACCACCCGCGTGGGCGATCCTTCCGGCAAGGATGAGTCCCGCAAGATCCTCACCGAAGAGACGATCGAGGAAAACAAGGCCGGCATCAGGAAGGTCTTCGAAAAGCTGCTGACTTTCGGCGACGGTCCGACCGACGCCATCATGCTGGACAACGCCGACTGGCTCCTGAAACTTAACTATGTCGACTTTCTGCGAGACATCGGCAGGCATTTCTCCGTCAACCAGATGATCCAGCGCGACAGTGTCCGCCTGCGTCTGGAGCGCGAGCAGCATCTGTCCTTCCTGGAATTCAACTACATGCTGCTGCAGGGATACGACTACCTGGAGCTTTACCGGCGCACCGGCTGCCGGCTGCAGATGGGCGGCTCCGACCAGTGGGGCAATATCCTTTCCGGCACAGATCTCGTCCGCCGCCTGACGGATACGGAGGCCTTCGCGCTCACCTCGCCGCTCCTGACGACCTCCTCCGGCGCCAAGATGGGCAAGACCGCCGCCGGCGCCGTCTGGCTGAACGAGGAACAGCTCTCCTCCTATGATTACTGGCAGTACTGGCGCAACACCGAGGATGCGGACGTTGAACGCTTCCTGAAGCTCTTCACCGTATTGCCCATGGACGAGATTGCCCGCCTGGCCGCGCTGGAAGGCTCGGAAATCAACGAAGCGAAGAAGATCCTGGCAACGGAAGCGACTGCCCTGATCCATGGCCGCGAAAAGGCGGACGCCGCCGCCGAAACGGCCCGCAAGGCCTTCGAGGAAGGTCAGTCCGCCGAAGGTCTTCCGACGGTCGAGGTTGCCAAAGCAGACCTTGAAGCCGGCATCGGCGTGCTTGCGGCCTTCGTCACCGCCGGCCTTTGCGCCTCGAACGGCGAAGTCCGCCGGAACATCAAGGGTGGAGCCGTCAGGATCAACGACAAGGGCGAGCAGGACGACAAACGTCAGCTCTCCGCCGATGACATCACCGAGGACGGCGTCATCAAGCTGTCGCTCGGCAAGAAGAAGCACGTTCTCCTGAAGCCGGTTTGAGCGGAAGCTGCCTTCGACACCGAAAGAAGCCGGGCATCAGTCCGGCTTTTTTGATTCAGTTCGACTGAAACTCGAACATCTTCCGGAAGATGCCCGGTGCGATGGCGGAGATCGGATTAACCGTCAGGACCGGATCGCTCACGGAGCCGGAAAGGCGGTAGGTAACGCCAATGAGTCCTTCACCGGAGCTGCCGCCGAGGGCAAAGCCGAGCAAGGGGATCTTGGCGAAGAAGTTGTTGAGCGCGTAAATCGGCACGAAGGTTCCGGTCAGGTTCAGTGTCTGCGCCGCCAGATCGACTGTGCCGCTGACCGTTCCGCCAAGCGCCTTGCCCTGAAGTGCACCGCGGGAAATCGCCAGAACATCCCCTTCCCGCGTGAAATTGACATCAAGCGTGTCGAAGTTGGCAGACCCTTCCACGTCCTTCAGTACGGTGGAGGCGGCGTTCGAATTGTTGCGCGACCGGTCCTGAGCCCGTATGCGCTTGATTGCCGGATCTTCCGTGATGCGCAGGCTGCGCACGTTGAATTCCCCGACCCAGCTGTCTTCATCCGCCATCGCGACGTTGAGCGTTCCCTTGCCGCCCCGCATGCGTTCGTAAAGGTCCAGGAAGCGAAGAGTTGCACCGGTATTGGCGAACCGGCCGTTGGCGACCTGTGATCCTCCCTCCTCGGTAACGGTAAACTCGAATTCCGCCCTGCCGTTGACGAGCCCGCGCAAGTCCGTGGACGCGAGCCCTTTGCTGGTCGTTTCGATCTTCCCGGTAAACCCGTCGAGCGTCTGCTTGTTGAAGCCGGTCACACGATCAATCGTGGCGGCGATCCTGGAGCCGCTTTCAAAATTTCCCTCGCCCTTGCTTCCGCCCGGGCTGAGGATGCTGCGGATCAGGCCTCGGCCATCAAAGGATGCGCCGGCAAAGATGATATCGTAGCGCCCGCCTGCTCCGCGCTGGATGTCAACTTCGACATCGTCGCCTGGGCGAAGTTTGAACGTGTCGAAGGAAGCATTGATCAGATCGCCCTCGAGCGACAGGTTCATGCTGCCGCGTACGTCCGCCCCTTCCGACTTCAATCGGAAGTTCCGGATCCGCCGTTCCCCCTCCGTTTCCACCAGCTTGAAGGAGGCCGTTGCCGGTACGCCCTTTGCCTTCTGCCATCCGAGCGCCTGCAGGCGAACAAGCGTCTTTTGCAGGTCGATGGCAAACTCCTGCCCGTCGCTTGCCTTGGCGACGCTCAAGGTCATGTCCCCTTGAAGAAAGTCCGTGAGGTCGATCCCCTTCTTCTTGAGCTGATCCGCAGTCACAGAAACGATGACATCCTGCCGGCCCTCGACGCCGGAACCGCCGAGCGGCACGATCAAATCGATATCGGCCTTCAGCCCGTCCAGGACCCCCCTGCCGGTAATCGCGACCTGCTCACGGTCGGCGTCCAGCCTCAGATCGGCACTCTCGACGGTGTGGCCCAGGATTGGATTGGTATCTGTAAAGTCCCTTAATTCACCGGTCGCCTGCCAGACGACGTCGGCAAGGTCGATCTGTTTGGCCATGGGAAAACGCGCATCGATATCCAGCACGCCGGCCCCGCTGACGCCGCCGTTTTTCAATTGGGCGCGGTCAAGAACCCGAAAAGGGGCACTGTTCACGAGCGAGCCGAGATCGGCAGCCTTTCCCTCCATCCTGGCTTTGATCCGGGCCGTCTTTCCATCCCGTAAGGTGAGGTTGAAGATCTTGAATATCCCGGACGGTAGCGTCACGTCTCCCCCGTCGGAGGCGGTGGTGATACCATCGGTCGCTTCGACGGTCAGCGTTTCATCCTTGACGGTCAACGTCCCGTTGATCCCCCTGATCTCGGGCACGTCGCCGACCGGTGTCACCGCCCCACCGGAAAAAGTCATGTCGATCCGCATATCGTTGCCGGACCAGCCCGGATCCGGATCGCGGTGATCGAAGCCCGGAGGACGAATAGCTCCGGTAAAGGAGGCGTTTTCGATCGTTCCCGCCTTGATCCGCTCGTTCACCCAGCGCCGCACGGGCGGCACGAGCGTGATCGGCCAGACCTGTTTGGCAAGAGCGACAGGTATCTTCTCCGCGTCCATGGCGAGCGCCAGATACGGACCTTTGGGGGTTACCTGCAACGTCCCGACGCCGTGCAGCACCGCCTTGCCCGAACGCGCTATGATCCGGTCGAAAGTCAGCAGACTGGCGTGCGGATCGAAACGGGCCCGGACCTGTATTCCATCCAGCATCTGGATCTCTTCGACAACATCGACCGAACCGAACTGCGGGTATTTGGAGTCGAGGCGGATCTGCCAGTCAGACGATCCTTTCGGATCGGGTGCGATGGATCCCGTAAAGAAGATCCGGGTATTGCCCCGAATGACGTGGGACTTTGTGATTTCAACCGAGCTGCTGTCAGCCCGGAAAAGCAACGAGACCGCCGCGTCGTCGAATGCCACCAGCGTCTTGCCAAGCTGGAACCAGCCGTTGCGGACCCGAGCAACCGCGTTGGAAGAAATGAACTTGCCGTCTCCCGTCAGACTGGCCTCGATCTTGGCGGAAGCCGGAAGGCGAAGGCCCTTCCCCGGCTTGATGGGAGCGTTCGGCCCCAGCAGCTCTGCCAGCGTGATGCCATTGACAACAACTCCGATGTTTTTCTCCGCACCACCTTCCGGGGCGCTGCGTGCAAGTTCCAGCCGCCAGTTGGAAACATTGCCGGACACTTTGGCAAAGGCGCGGATCTGCCGGTTCTCGTTCCGGAAAATATCCGCATCGATATCGTCGAAATGCCGAGGCAGCGCCCCGGTTAGATCAATGGCAGCGCCTCGGATCTGTACGAACTCCAGCCCGCGGCGGGCGAACTGGTCATCGACAACATCGCTGATCCGGTCGACAGCCTCCATGAGCGGCCCCATTTCCGGCACCTTTGCCGGACCGCCTTTCAACATGACCTTCAGACGCGGCTTGTCCAGGACAAGCGAGGAAAAATGGATTTTGCCCGACAAAAGCGCATCGACATTCAGCGGAGCGGTCAATCTGGGCAGTTTGAGGCTGACCGGCGACGGACCCGCGATTTCCGCAAGGGCCCCTTCCAGAACGACCTCCACGCCATCTGGCGCCGTAAGGTCGATAAGTGCACGATCGACGGACAAGGTCACCGGACCACGCGTACCCTGCATCGCAAGCAGGCTGCCCAGCAACGGGACTCGCACGGGTCCGGACGCGAACAGGGCCGCGACACCGGCAAGAGCAAACACTATTACCGCAAGGACAGCAAAACGCAGAAACTTACGTTTGCCTTTTTGCGATTTGGCTGCTGCCGATCCTGATGCTCCGCCGGTTTGATCCAACTAATTCAGTCCGTGTTTCGCCTGCAGGCATCCTCAGGCACTTTCGTTTCGCGCAAGACGGCGCACAGGTATGCCTGCGCAGCATTGAACGAGTCGCTGGGCAGACTATGATACCGCGATTGCGGTACAAAAAGCGACCGGCACCAGTGTCCCGGCAGCGGGCCTCCGGCATTAACGCGTGAACTATGACAGAAGGAAGGCACGATGGGCGACTTGGCCATTGGCGATGCAGCACCGGATTTCGATCTTGAGAGCGATGGTAGCGGCAGGATTTCACTGAAGGCTTTATTAGGAAAACCCCTGGTGGTGTATTTTTATCCCAAGGACAACACCCCGGGCTGCACCACGGAAGCCATCGATTTTTCTGCAAGAATGGAAGAATTCGAAAAGCTGGGCGTTACGATTGTCGGCCTGTCGCCGGATTCGGCACGCAAACACGACAATTTCATCGCGAAACACAATCTGACCGTTCGCCTCGCTGCGGATACGGAAACGGTAGCTGCGCAGGCCTATGGTGTCTGGGTTGAAAAATCCATGTACGGCAAGAAATACATGGGCATCGATCGTTCCACTTTTCTTGTGGACTCCGAGGGCAAAATTGCCCAGATCTGGCGCAAGGTGAAAGTGCAAGGTCATGCCGACGAGGTCCTGGAAGCCGCCAGGGCGCTTTAGCCTCCAGGCCCAAACACAGAAGACATAGTCAGAAGAATGACCGAGAGTTCCCGTCAGATACCTGCCACCCTGGTGGCAGGCGCCCGCGCCATTGTTTCAGCACCGGACACTTCGGAAAAGGTCAGTCTGGCCTATGCGGTTTCAAGGGCCTGGTTTCAGCGGGAGCTTGCCTTGGGCTCGCCGTCGCGGGACGGGCGCATGCCGGACCGGCCCGGTCGCCCCGGCCGGCCGCAGTTGCTGCCTCCCCGTGACATGCCCAAACGCAGCCTCAAGGGAAAAGCCGGACGCCTGGCACTGCTTCACTCCCTGGCTCATATCGAGCTCAATGCGGTCGACCTGACCTGGGACCTGATCGGCCGCTTTGCACACATCCGCCTGCCCCGGTCCTACTATGACGATTGGGTCCGGGTCGGGCTGGAGGAAGCCAAGCATTTCTCGATGCTTCAGGACCGGCTTGCGAAACTCGACGCGTCCTATGGCGACATGCCCGCCCATGACGGTCTCTGGCAGGCAGCCCAGGACACCGGTCATGACCTGGCGGCACGGCTTGCCATCATTCCGCTGGTTCTGGAAGCGCGCGGGCTCGATATCACACCGCCCATGATCGAAAAGGCACGCTCCGCCGGTGACGACGAGACAGCTAGGTGCCTGGAGGTGATCTACAGGGATGAAAAGAATCATGTCGCCTTTGGCGCAAAATGGTTCCGGTTCCTTTGCGACCGGCAGGGAATCAGACCGGAGCCGGCCTTCCACGCCTTTGTCCGGCAGCACTTCAGGGGAGCATTGAAACCGCCTTTCAATGACCGGGCTCGCTCGGAAGCTGGCCTAACCCCCGGTTTTTACAAGCCGCTTGCCTCTCTCGTAGGGTAAATTTCACAACCATGAAGACGAATTATTAACCTTACCAAACTCTAATCAGGCTCAGTTCTTTTGCAGAATGCAGGCAGTGACTGAGTGATCATGCAACAGCGCCAGGAAACGACGCGGACCTATCAAGCGCCCCGAACAGCGCGCCATCACCCGACACCAAAACCGGGTGTGAAATCGACCACATACAGTGTGCGTCCTGTGCATCTGGTGTGTGGCGCGATCGCGTGTGTAACCGCGACCCTGGCCGTTGCCGGATCAGCGGGCTATGCCCTCATGCGCAGCGACCTGCTGGCCGAGGCCAGTGCGGAACGCACGGAGCTGGTTCTGGAATATCAGGATCACATCGACCGGCTCAGGGCGGAAATCGAAATCCTTACAAGCCGCCAGATGGTCGACCGCGAGAGCGTGGAGATCAAGGTGATGGATGTGCTGCGCCGTCAGCAGGATCTCAACCAGCGCCACGCAATCGTCGCCGATCTGGTTGCACGCGCCGAAAGCGTCGGTATCTACCTCAACAACGACCAGCCCGTACCGCAGCAAAAGCCGGACATCGACGCCGGAACTCTGGCGTCGGCCCAGCAAGAAGACAGATCCGCGATCGGCGGTGAAAGCGAACTGATTGACGAACCCGTCAAGGCCCTTGGTCTCCGGGACGGGTCAAGCAAGACCTTCGACCCGCTCGCCATTCTTCAGCAGCCCGTCGCGGCCGAAGGCAACACTTCCGCCGAGTTAAAAAAAAACTCTGAAAAACAGGCCGCTCTCGACGCAGTAAAAGCGCAAGTCCTCGAGATGGATGAAGAGAGCACCGTTGCGGTTGACGCCATCACCATCGCGACCGAATCCCGCATCGAGGACATCCTCGGCATTACGCGCAAAATCACCCCGCACCTGAATACGGTCCTGCGCAAAAAAACAGCGGTCGGCGGCCCGTTCCTTCCGGTTACGGACGACAATTTTCCGGAAAGACTGGATCGGGCAAACAAGGCGTTGAGCGCGCTTCACCGGGTCAAGTTCGCCGCCCTGCGGCTACCGGTAAAGCGCCCCCTTAACGCGGCCGCTGTTTCCAGCAGTTTCGGCCCCCGCGTGGACCCTTTCCTCGGCCGCCTTGCAATGCACACTGGTACGGACTTCAAGGCCCCCTATGGTGCGCGCGTTTATTCCACGGCCCCCGGAACCGTGATCAGTGCCGGCCGGAAAGGCGGCTACGGCAAGATGGTCGAGATCCGCCATGCCAATGGTTTCACCACGCGCTATGCGCACATGAGCCGCATCCACGTGTCGGAAGGCGATCATGTGCTGGCCGGCGACCTGATTGGCAATGTCGGCTCCACAGGCCGGTCGACCGGCGCACATCTGCACTATGAAATCCGGAAGGCGGACAAGCCGACCAATCCGTTGCCGTTCCTGACCGCAGGCGACAAGCTGTCAGCTCTCGCTCTATGAAAAACGGGGCCCGAAGGCCCCGCTTGAACGATTCTAACGGTTGCTGCAGTTGCAGACCTATTCGATGTCCTCGACTTCGACAGGATCACCACCAAAGACCCGCTGGGCCAGTGCCGCTTCCATGAACTTGTCGAGATCACCGTCCAGAACATCTCCGGGTGACGTGCTTTCAACGCCGGTGCGAAGATCCTTCACAAGCTGGTAGGGTTGCAGCACGTAAGAACGGATCTGGTGTCCCCAGCCGATATCCGTCTTGGAGGCAGCTTCCGCGTTGGCCGCTTCTTCCCGCTTTTTCAGCTCGGCTTCGTAAAGCCGCGCCTTCAGCATGCCCCAGGCTGTCGCCCGGTTCTTGTGCTGCGAGCGTTCCGACTGGCACTGCACCACGATCCCTGTCGGCTGGTGCGTGATACGCACGGCCGAATCCGTCGTGTTTACGTGCTGTCCACCCGCACCGGAGGCACGGTAGGTGTCGATCCGGCAATCGCTTTCGTTGATGTCGATCTCGATCGAATCGTCGATCACCGGATAAACCCAGGCACTGGAGAAGCTCGTGTGCCGGCGGGCATTGCTGTCATAGGGCGAAATCCGGACGAGGCGGTGCACGCCCGACTCTGTCTTCAGCCAGCCATAGGCGTTCTCGCCCTTGATCAGCAGCGTCGCTGACTTGATACCCGCCTCTTCACCGTCGTGATACTCCAGGATCTCGACCTTGAAGCCGTGCTTCTCGGCCCATCGGCGATACATGCGCAGAAGCATGGATGCCCAATCCTGACTCTCCGTGCCCCCCGCACCGGAATTGATTTCCAGGTACGTGTCGTTGGCATCCGCCTCGCCCGACAGCAGAGACTTGAGCTGCAGGTCGTTGACCTTGTCCTTCAGGCCGCGCAACGCGTCTTCCGCATCGGCAACCACCGAGGCGTCACCTTCCATTTCACCAAGCTCGATCAGCTCGATGTTGTCGTTCAGATCCCGCTCCAGCCCCTTGACGCCATTGATGCCGTCGTCAAGCTGTTGGCGCTCGCGCATCAGTTTCTGGGCCTTGGACGGGTCGTTCCACAGCTCCGGGTCCTCGGAAAGGGCGTTCAGTTCGTCCAGCCGGACAATAGCCTGATCCCAGTCAAAGATGCCTCCTCAGCAGGCTTATGGCCTGCTTGATTTCGTCGACGATCGCTTCCATTTCGGCGCGCATCGGGTACCTCGCTAACGTTGAACGGTTCCACCGAATGTAGATACCGGTAAAGCGGTTTCAAACCGCGTGATGGTGTGGATGAAACGGCCCGGCTTCTTGAAGAAGTCCGGGCCGGTAGCACGTCCAGCTAAGATTGGAGCGGGAATTTAGCCGGGCCGCCCGCCGCTGTAAACCACGGAAGCACAGTTGCTGCCGGCCAGAAGCTGTAGCGGACCAACCGGTCAGTAAAGCCCGCCAGTTCCGCTGAGCACGGCGCCCGCCGCTTCCGGAGAAACCGAATGCGGCACGCCCATGGTTTCCTCGAAACCAATGACGGAATAACTGTCCGGCGGAGCCATGCCCGGCTTGAAAGCTTCCAGGATCGAACCAGGTGCTCCTGCTGCCGTGCGCATGCCGGTGCGGCGGTTGATCGGGATGAGCTGAAGGCCACGAGGTACGCGGAATTCCACCGGCGGCTTGTCGGCAAGCGCCTTTTTCACGAAATCGGTGAAGATCGGTGCCGCCACATGCCCACCGGTCGCCCCGCGGCCCATCGGCTTCGGCGTGTCATAACCGACGAACACGCCCACGGCGAGATCCGGCGTGAAACCCATGAACCAGGCGTCTTTCTCGTCGTTGGTCGTGCCGGTCTTGCCGGCAACCGGACGGCCCACCGCCCGGACGGAGGTTGCCGTACCGCGCTGAACAACACCTTCCATCATGGAAGTGATCTGATAGGCAGTCATCGGATCGAGCACCTGCACGCGGTCATCGATCAGCGTCGGCTCGTCCTGACCTTCCCAGTCGTCCTGCGTGCAGCCGTCGCAGATGCGGCTGTCATGTTTGTAGATGGTCCGGCCATAGCGGTCCTGGATGCGGTCGATCAGTGTCGGACGCACCTTCTTGCCGCCATTCGCGATGGTCGCATAAGCGGTCGTCAAACGCAGAACCGTGGTCTCACCCGCCCCCAGAGACATGGAGAGAACAGGCAGCATATTGTCGTAAATGCCGAACCTCTTGGCATATTCGGCCACCAGAGGCATGCCCATGTCCTGCGCCAGACGGACCGTCATGACGTTACGGGACAATTCGACCCCCGTACGCAATGTCGACGGACCGTAGAACTTGCCGCCGTAGTTCTGCGGGCGCCAGGTTCCGAGTCCCGGCCCCTGGCTGATTTCCAGCGGCGCATCCATGATCACGGACGACGGCGTATAGCCGTTGTCGAGAGCCGCGGCATAAAGGAACGGCTTGAAGGAAGATCCCGGCTGCCGATAGGCCTGTGTCGCACGATTGAACTCGCTCTGGGCAAAACTGAAGCCGCCGACCAGGGCAAGAACACGGCCCGTGTAGGGGTCCATGGCGACGATCGCACCTGAGACCTTAGGTATCTGGCGAAGCTCAAAGGTGCCCGGAGCAACCTTGCTTTCCTCGACATAGACGACGTCGCCGGGAGCAAGCACATCGGAAACCGCTTTCGGTGCCGCCCTGTTCACCCGAGCCCACTTCATTGTGTCAAGGAACAGCGGACCGGTCTTGCGCTCCTTGGACAACTGGCCGCTGACCTGCCGTTCGGGCTGCAGGCCGACGCGTGCTTCGCCGCTTCCGCTTTCAAGAACAACTGCCAGTTTCCATTCCGGAATGTCGCTCAAGGCTTCGACCTTCGAAAGATCTACGCCCCAGTCGGCACCGATGGTGATCCGGTCAACAGGGCCGCCCCAGCTTCCACGCTCATGGTCGAATTTGATCAATCCGTCCATAAGGGACTTTCGGGCCATTTTCTGGAGTTCAGGATCCAGCGTGGACCGGACGGAGAGCCCACCCTCATAAAGCCGCTTGTCGCCAAAGATGTCCGCGACCTCGCGGCGGACTTCCTCGGTGAAATATTCCGCGGCAAACAACCTGGAACCGGATTCCCGGGGCTTGACCGTCAGCGGCTTCTTCTTGGCTTCCTCGCCCTCTTCCCGGGTGACGTAGCCATCCTCGATCATGCGCTCGAGCACGTAATTGCGCCGGGCGATCGCAGCTTCCGTCTTTTTGTAGGGATGATAGTTGCTCGGGCCCTTCGGAAGTGCCGCCAGATAGGCAGCTTCCTCAAGATTGAGTTCATGCACCGATTTGTCGAAATAGATCAGCGATGCCGCCGCAACCCCATAGGCTCCGAAACCGAAGTAGATTTCATTGAGATACAACTCGAGGATTTCGTTCTTGGTGTAGGCCTGTTCGATCCGGAGCGACAGAATAGCTTCCTTGACCTTGCGCTCGTAGGCCGCCGACCGGCGATTCTTTTCCTCGCTTACGAGATCCGACAACAGGAAGTTCTTTGCGACCTGCTGCGTAATTGTCGACGCCCCCTCGGGACGGCGCCCGGAACCGTAGTTCTGAAGAAATCGTACGGCTGCGCGGGCGATACCTTCCGGATCGACACCGATGTGGGTGTAGAAATTCTTGTCTTCCGCAGCCACAAAAGCGTGTTGCAACCGGTCCGGAATGGCCTGGATCGGCAGAAACATGCGACGCTGGATGGCGTATTCGGCCATCAGGCTGCCGTCGGAGGCATGAACCCGGGTCATAACCGGCGGCTCGTAGTTTTTCAGCGCGGTATAGTCGGGCAGACCGTCATTGAGATGCTGCAGGTAGATCCATACGCCGGCTGCGATCAGGAGACCGATGACGGTTCCAATCCCGAACAGATAGCCAAATAATTTCACCAAAAATTTCATACTGCGGGCTCGTCTTTCCCCGTCGTCAAGCGCTTCCGGCTTTGTAACATGGATGCAGTCGTCCGACACCAGCGCGCCGGAGGTTATACATTGTTATCAGCCTTCCTCGTGCACCAATATGGCGATGCTGAGGCAATTGCCAGCCTGGACCCTGATTTTCGGAAAGCAATCAAAGCTTTTTACTGCGAGGGGGGCTGCTGCTGCCGCGCGAGCCGAGGACGGAAAAAGCTGTTCACCGCCTCCGTCACGGCCCCGGCCATCCGACCGCGCCATTCGTCGGACACCAGCAGTTTCTCGTCATGCTTGTTAGAAAGATAACCGAGCTCAATCAGGACGGAAGGTACGTCTGGTGCCTTCAAGACACGAAAGCCCGCGGACCTGTGGGGATTGTTGATCAGGCGGACGGAGCTCTTCAGTTCGTTCACAAGCGTCTTGGCGAAATAGGCGGAAAACGAGCGTGTTTCCCTGCGAGCCAGGTCCAGCAGGATGTCCGTGACTTCCAGAGCCTCGACTTCCAGATCGACACCCGCAATCACATCCGACATGTTTTCCGATTCCGCCAGATCCTCGGCAAGCTGGTCCGACGCTTTGTCGGAGAGCGTGTAGACGGTCGAACCGCGCGCATATTTCTGACCGCGTCGAACAGAATCGGCGTGAATGGAAATGAACAGGTCCGCAGCCAGTTCATGACCGATTTCAACCCTTCGTCCGAGGGGAATGAAAGTGTCGTCCTCCCGGGTCAACCGGACATCGTATAACCCGGTTTCGTCGAGCCTCTCCTTCAGCAGCATGGCGAAATCCAGCACGATTGCCTTTTCAAGCGTGCCGGCAACCCCTGTTGCCCCGTTGTCGATGCCGCCATGGCCTGGGTCGAGAACGATCAGCGGCTTCAGGCGGCTCTTCGGCGCCGTCAGCTTGTCGCTTTTGGAGGCAGCCTTTTGCTTTTCGGCCCGGGGCCGAACGGTTCTGGACGCCGTTACGAAACCCGCAAACTCGTCTGGAGTGGACCTTACAAGATCGATGACGAGCCGTGCCGGCTGATCATCGACGGCAGGCAGAAAAAAAGTCTTGTCGACAAGGACCGGCCCCGTCAGATCCATCACGATCCGGGACTTGCCGACCGCAAACAGGCCATACCGCCAATCCGCAACCAGTCCCCTGCCCGCTTCCCCTGACCTTTCGGGAAGGTTGAAGGAAACCTCGGGCATGTCGATAATCAGACGGTACGGATTTGCCAGGCCAGAGATGGCAGGCGTGACCTGCCTGTCCAAATCGAGGACGAATCGCGTGCGGCTATCGTCACCGGCAACCCTTGCGCCGCTTACGACCGGTTTCCCGGTCTCTGCGCCCGCAATTTCCGCCTGCCCGAAAAAAACAAGTGAGCACAACAAGATGATGAGAGCGGACAGCCGGAACGACGCTCCGGTTGCGCGGTTAAACCAGCCAACCTGCGGTATTGCCCCGATTTTCAACTCAATATATCCGGTCATTTCGTTCGCAAACTGTCTGCGCTGAGCCCCTCGGGCTCCTTCTTACGCGATCTTCCGTGGAAGGAAAATGCTTTGCCCGTTTCACATTGCTTGCAATGCGGCGCGGCGGATCGTAAAAGTACCTTACGGATTTCGGTTCGAAACCGATACCTTCCCAGGTGACGAAACTGGGTGTCTATCCACAACGTCATCAAGATCGAGGCCTTTTATCGACAGAACAGAGGCCGTTCTGCCGA
The DNA here is from genome assembly GCF_050301095.1 of Roseibium sp. Lineage (GTDB taxonomy): Bacteria > Pseudomonadota > Alphaproteobacteria > Rhizobiales > Stappiaceae > Roseibium. The sequence continues at coordinate 37,900 of NZ_JBNKYW010000170.1, read as the reverse complement.
CACTGGAAGTGGCTGGATCGTGGAGAAACAGGTATCGGCCCTCTTCGAAACCACCCGGATTCGCTGCGGCACGCCTGAATGAAAACGGCTATTCTCCCGGCGACGTCCTAAAGTGGCCCCTGAAAGAGCGAACCCATTCCGGACACGGATGCAGCCGATACGGCGAAGCCTGGCTGCATACCGGCACAAGGTACAACGACTTAACTCCAAGGGCCTGCGTTGCCCCGAAGGACCCGCGCGATGCACATGATGATCGACATAAAGCAAGGCGCCGCTTTTGCGGCCGCTTGCGTTGATCATACGACCGCGCCGGGCGCAGACGCCCTTCCCCCACTTAGCAAAACAAGTACGGCCGCCTTCCTCCTTTCGGGCGATGCGCGTTATCGACACGCGCCAGGCGCTGCCGTGGAGACGTTCAATAATGGCAAACAAGATGCTGATCGACGCGGGCCACCCGGAAGAGACCCGGGTAGTCGTCGTGCGTGGAAATCGGGTTGAAGAATTCGACTTTGAAGCAGCAAACCGGAAACAGCTGCGCGGAAATATCTATTTAGCGAAAGTTACGCGGGTCGAACCTTCCCTGCAGGCGGCATTTGTCGAGTATGGCGGCAACCGCCACGGGTTCCTTGCCTTCAGCGAAATTCATCCGGACTACTACCAGATCCCTGTCGCCGACCGGGAAGCGCTGCTGGCCGCTGAAGCGGCCGACCGGCAGCGCGACGAAAACGAGACTGAGGAAAAGCCGAAACGGCGCCGCCGGTCCCGTGCCGCCAAGAACGAGGCGACTGAAACCGTTGCCAGCGAGAAGGTGGACGCGGACGAGGAAAACGATTCAGCCGACAACTCAGACGCCGGCGGAGCCTCCGCAGAAAAGGATGCCGATGCTGTTGAAGCGAAGGCAGACGGCAGCGTTGAAGCGGCAGGCGAAGAAGGTTCCGACGAGGAACAGAACGAACCGGACAACGATAATGACGACGGCGAAGAATCCTCCGCTGGCGTCGAAGCGGCCGATGAGGAAGAAGAAGCACCGGTCCGCTCACGCGGCCGCCGCAGGTCCCGCCGCAAGTCCGAGGACGACGACGACGCGGATTCCGATGAGGATGCCGTTGAATCCGTCGGTGCCGAAGACGCCATGGAAGAAGTTCCCGAGCGCCGCCCCCCGTTGCGCAAGCAGTACAAGATCCAGGAAGCCATCAAGCGCCGTCAGATCATCCTGGTTCAGGTGGTCAAGGAAGAACGCGGCAACAAGGGCGCAGCCCTGACGACCTATCTGTCGCTTGCCGGCCGCTACTCGGTCCTGATGCCGAACACCGCCCGTGGCGGCGGAATTTCCCGCAAGATCACACAGCCAACCGACCGCAAGCGCCTGAAGAAGATTGCCTCCGAGCTGGATGTGCCGGAGGGCATGGGCGTCATTCTGCGCACAGCCGGCGCCAGCCGCACCAAGGCCGAAATCAAACGCGACTTCGAGTATCTGATGCGGCTTTGGGAGAACGTCCGCGAACTGACGCTGAAGTCCAGTGCGCCAAGCCTCGTTTACGAGGAAGGCAGTCTGGTGAAGCGGTCGATCCGGGACCTATACAACAAGGATATCAATGAAGTCCTTGTGTCGGGCGATGAAGGCTATCGCGAAGCCAAGGACTTCATGCGCATGCTCATGCCGAGCCATGCCAAGAACGTCCAGCCCTACCGCGATCCCTCGCCGCTCTTCATCCGGTACGGTGTCGAGCCCCAGCTCGATGCGATGTTCTCGCCTCAGGTGACGCTGAAATCGGGCGGATACATCGTCATCAACCAGACAGAGGCACTGGTGTCGATCGACGTGAACTCGGGCAAATCGACCCGCGAGCACAATATTGAAGACACGGCCCTGCAGACGAACCTGGAAGCGGCCGAAGAGGTCACGCGGCAATTGCGCCTGCGCGATCTGGCCGGCCTGATCGTCATCGACTTCATCGATATGGAGGAGTCGAAGAACAACCGGTCTGTCGAACGCAAGCTGAAGGATTGCCTGAAGAACGACCGCGCACGTATCCAGGTCGGCCGGATTTCCCATTTCGGCCTTCTGGAGATGTCGCGCCAGCGTATCCGCACCGGTGTTCTGGAAAGCTCCACGACGCCCTGCCCGCATTGCCAGGGAACGGGAATGATCCGGTCTGTGGAGTCCGTCGCGCTGCACGTCCTGCGTTCTGTCGAGGACAACCTGTTGAAGGGGGCGTCCCACAACCTGATCATCCGCACCACGACCCAGGTTGCGCTCTACATTCTCAATCAGAAGCGCGCAAACCTTGTCGATCTGGAGGCCCGCTTCGGGATCGAGCTTGAAGTCCACGCGGACGACATGGTCAATGGCCAGCTCTACGTGCTCGAACGGGGCGCGCCGGCGGACAGGGATCGCATTCCGGTTCCCTCTCCAATCATTCAGCCTGACACGATCGACCTTATCGACGAGACAACTGAACAACCGGACGTCGAGGAACAGGCCCAGGACGAGGAAGGCGGCGACCGCCGCCGCAGACGCCGTCGCAAGCGCCGGCGCGGTGGTGCCGAAGGGCAGCAGGAAGGTGGTGACAATCACCAGCCGCTTGAAGCAGACGAAGCGTCCGAAGGCGACGACGATGAGCCGCAGGAAGCACGCTCCGACGACGAGGAGAATGGCGACGAACCCCGCCGCAAGCGCCGGCGCGGTCGCCGGGGCGGACGCAGAGGGCGCCGCGGTGCCGAGGACATGGAAGGCAACGAAGCCCAGACAGAGGCGGAAGCTGCGTCCGACGACGAGCCTGATGAAACCGCTGAAGCCGCACAGGATGTTTCGGCTCCGGAAGAGCTGTCCGCGGAAGGAACCTCCGATGCGGAGATCGCACCTGAAACGGATGCATCCGAAACCGCATCAGCGATTGACGGCGCACCTGTAGAGGCAGCCGAACTGGCCGGGGCAGAAGCAGCGGACGCCACAACGGCCGATGCTCCGGTTGCCGAAGAAGAAGTTGTCGAACCGGAAGAGAAACTAGAAGGTTCGGACGAGGAAGCGGCTCCCGAAGACACCATCATCGTGGAGACGCCGACATCCGAACAACCGGTTGCGAACGAGGCGGCTGAGGAACAGGCCGAGGAAGTTCCCTCCGCCCCCGCCGAACCGGTCGTCACGAGCGAAACCTCCGGAGAGGGCAAGGAAGACAAGCCCAAACGCGTCGGCTGGTGGCAGCGCGGGCGTTCCTTCTTCTGAAGGTTTTTGAAACAGACATGAAAAAGGCGGCCAATTCGGCCGCCTTTTTTTGCACTTGCGCCCAGACCATTTGACCTGCGAAGGCGTCTTTTCCGACTGACTACTTCAGGAAACCGGAAAGCCTTGCCAGAGCTTCCTTCATGTCTCCGTGAGAGCCTGCAAACGAAAAGCGGAGGAACTCATGACCATGCACGGGGTCGAAATCGACGCCCGGCGTCGCGGCGACACCGGCTTCATGCAGCATGCGTTTCGCGAATTCGAGACTGTCGGAGCTGAACCGGCTGATGTTCGCATAAATGTAAAAGGCACCATCCACCGGCAAAAGCCTGTCCAGCCCTATTTCCGGCAATCCCTTCAGCAGCAAAGCCCGGTTGGCCGCATATCCGTCCTTGACCGCCTCCAGCTCCTGCACGGCGTCGAGAGCTGCCGTTGCCGCGATCTGCGAAAGCTCCGGGGGCGAGATATAGAGGCTCTGGGCGATACGCTCCACGGGCCGGACCAGCTGTTCCGGCAGCACCATCCAACCGATCCGCCAGCCCGTCATGCAGTAGTACTTGGAGAAGCTGTTGATGATGATGACGTTCTGCGACGTCTCGAGTGCGGTCTTCTGTTCTCCCGCGTAATCAAGACCATGGTAGATCTCATCGGAAATGAACCAGATCCCCTCATCTTCGCAGTAGAGGATGAGTGCCTCCAGCGCCTCGGCCGACATCATGGTGCCGGTCGGGTTGGCCGGACTGGCCACGAGGACACCCCTGACCGGCCCTCCTTGGCTGGCCTCTCTCAGGTGTTCAGGCGTCAGGCTCCAGCGGGTTTCCGCCCCCACCTCGATTTCGACCGGAACGAGGCCGAGCGCCTTGAGGATATTGCGATAGGCCGGGTAACCCGGCGCGGTCAGCACAATCCTGTCGCCGGGATCGAATGCCGCGAGAAAGGCAAGGTTGAACCCCGCGGACGAACCGGTGGTTGCCATGATCCGCTCGGCCGGGACATCGACGCCGTAAGTTTTCTTGTAGTGAGATGCCAGGGCGGCCCGCAGTGGCTTGATACCAAGGGCCTCCGTATAGCCGAGGCGGCCGTGTTTCAAAGCATCTTCAGCGGCACGCAGAGCCGCCTTGGGAGCCGGCGCGGACGGTTGCCCGACTTCCATGTGAATGATGTTCCGTCCGCTTGCCTCAAGAGAAGCTGCCTCGGACAGAACGTCCATGGCAATGAAGGGCGCGACATCGCTGCGGCGGGACGGCTGAAAGGCATCGGACGTCATGGGAACCTGTAGGCTGGAGGTTGAAACTCTGGCCTTCGTATTGCGGATTTTGCGGCTCGATGCAACGTGCGAGCACCGGGCGCCGCCCCATCGGCCCAGGCACATCCGGGAAACCTTACCGTTTTGTCATCCTGGCTTTCTTGACCCGGCTCTTGCGTCTCCATACCTTCGCCACACAATCATGTGTGTGAATAGTCATGCACGTGAGACGTGCTCCCAATGTTCCGGACCGGAGATCTGCGACTTGCATCAACTCGAGCCCGTTCCCGCACAGCCCCGTGCGCGGGCAAGCCACCTGGTCAGAAAGGCTGTTTCCCTGGCTTGTTCCGCGGCCATCCTGCTGCCGTTCGTTTCCGCTCCCGTCCAGGCGCAGGGCCGCAGTCTGCCGCTCGTAAGAGACGCGGAAACCGAAGCGCTGCTGCGCGATTATGCCAAGCCGATCTTCAAGGCAGCGGGTATTTCCAATTCCGAGCCTGAGATCATTCTTGTCAACAACAAGTCCTTCAATGCCTTCGTCCCCGATTCACGGCGCATGTTCATCAATATCGGTGTCCTGCTGGAGGCTGAAACGCCGAGTGAAGTCATTGGCGTCATCGCCCATGAAACGGGACACATCTCAGGCCGGCATCTCGTACGGCTGCGCTCGGCTGCCGCCAATGCCCAGATCATTGCGGTCATCGGCATGATTCTCGGTGCCGGCGCCGCAGCAGCAGGAGCGGCCGCCGGTTCGGGTCAGGCAGCTTCGGGCGGCGCGGCCGCCGTTCTGGGCTCCGGGGCGGTCGGCCAACGTTCTCTGCTCTCCTATCAACGCAGCGAGGAGGCATCCGCGGACCGGGCCGCGCTCAAGTATCTCAATGCCACCGGACAAAGCGCCCGCGGCATGCTCAAGACCTTCGAGCGCATGTCCGAACAGCAATTCTTCGCGCGCAAATACGCCGACCCCTACGCCCAGAGCCACCCAATGGCCCAGGACCGCTACAACTCACTGGTCAATGACGCGCAGAAGTCGAAGTATTTCAACAAGCAGGACGACTACGTGCTGCAGTACCGGCACGACCAGGTGCGGGCCAAGCTGTTTGCCTTTTCCAATCACCCCTCGTCGACGTTACGGGCCTACCCGCGCAGCGACAAGAGCCCGGCCGCGCAATACGCGCGTGCGATCGCCGCCATGAAGAGCCGGGGCAAAGGCGCGGTGAAGGAGATCGACGCCCTGATCCGGACCCAGCCCAACAATCCCTATTATTATGAGCTCAAGGGGCAGGCTCTTCTGGAGGGCGGTGACCCGAAATCGGCGATTGCTCCGTTTCGCAAGGCGCTGTCGTTCAAGCCCCAGGAACCCCAGTTTCTTGTGTGGCTGGGCTATTCCCTTGTGGCGTCCAACAACAATGCCTATCTGCCTGAAGCTGAACGTGTCCTGAAACAGGCGATCCAGAGGGACCCGAATTCCGGGGTCGCCTACAGTCAGCTTGCCATCGCACATGGCCGTCAGGGCGAACGCGCCGAGGCCGATCTTGCCACGGCGAAGGGGTTGATGGTGATCGGAGACTTTCAGTCAGCGAAACGTTATGCCGCCCGTGCTCAAAAAAGTTTGAAGCGCGGAACGCCAGCATGGCTTCAAGCCGACGACATAGTAGCGTACAAACCACCAGATCTGCCGAAAGGCCGCTGAATTCCTAGACACTCAAGGCGGAACGGGTCAGGAGGACCTGCCGCTCAAGGAGACCTGAATGACCCAATCCGCCATTTTCTCCCGGCAACTGTGCCCACCTGCGCTCCTGCGGATCCTGTCCGCCTGTGCCCTGGTTCTTGCCCTTTTGACCGGAACCGCGGCCGCCCAGGACGTTGATCGCGCCGAAATCGAGAAGATCGTGCGGGAATACCTTCTGGAACATCCGGAAGTGGTCGCCGATGCCCTGAATGAACTCAACCGCCGCGAACAGGCGGCCGCCGAAGCCGCCCGCCTGCAGGTGCTGACCGACAGTGCGGACGTGCTTTTCAATTCGGCCCGGCAGGTTGTTCTCGGCAATCCGGCAGGCTCGACGACCCTGGTCGAATTCTTCGACTACAATTGCGGCTACTGCAAGCGCGCCCACGGCGACATGGTCAAGCTGATCAACGAGAACCCCGACCTGAGATTCGTTCTGAAGGAGTTCCCGGTTCTGGGACAAGGTTCGGTTGAAGCTGCCCAGGTGGCCGTTGCCGTCAACACCGTCGCCCCGGAGAAGTACTACGACTTTCACGAAAAGCTGCTCTTGAGCCGTGGACAGGCGAACCGGGCGAGCGCACTTGCTGCCGCCAGGGAGATCGGCATCGACGAAGACAGCCTGATGGCAGCGATGGCAACGGACGAAGCCGGCCAGACAATCGAGGAAGTCTACTCGATTGCCAACCGGCTCGGGCTCACCGGCACTCCGTCCTATGTGGTGGGAACCGAAGTCGTCATGGGTGCTGTTGGCTATGACGAACTGAACAAGAAGCTCGAAGCCGTCCGCAACTGCAGCGAGGCGACCTGCTAAAGAAGATCCGCCCTGCTCTGGTATCTATCTGCGGTTCGGGCCTGAGGGCCGCATGGGCCGCAGTCCCGGCTGCCGGAAACCCCGCTTCCGCGTTTACAATGAAAAATCGGGGTTTTCCTGTCCGGATTGAATGCCTATAAGAGGCGTGGCTCGTGTCCGGACCGGTTGCGGGCCACAAACCTTTGTCCGCTTATTTTCGGCGGAGCAAAGTGCGTGATGCAGGCCGGTTTCTGACGGAAAAACTCCGCGGCACCGGTTCAGCGGTTGAGACCCCATCGACCGGATGGTGCGGTCTGCCGGGCTGATCCTGCATGGCGCATCTTGCGGACCGAGTACGAAAGCAAAACGATATGCGTAATGATAACAAGAAATTCGACACGGCCCTGATCCGGGACCTTGCGGTTCTGCTGGATGAGACAAATCTCACCGAGATCGAGCTGGAACAGGGCGACACGCGCATCCGCGTCGCGCGCCAGATGTCGATCACGGCACCCGTCAGCATGGCGACCCAGGCAGCGGCGCCCGCGCCGGCCGCCCCCGCAGCGGCCCCTGCCGCCGAACAGGCCGCCGCAGCGGCCCCCGCCGCTGACGCGGCCTCCCACCCTGGAACCGTTACCTCGCCCATGGTCGGCACCGCCTATCTTGCCGCTGAACCGGGCTCAGCGCCCTTCGTTCAGGTCGGCGACAAGGTTACCGAAGGCCAGACGATTCTGATCGTCGAGGCGATGAAGACCATGAACCACATTCCGTCCACCAAGGCCGGTACCGTCAAACAGATCCTGGTGGAAGACGCTCAGCCGGTGGAATTCGGCGAACCGCTCATTATCGTCGAATAAGGAGCCGGTACGGCTATGTTCTCCAAGATTCTTATTGCCAACCGAGGCGAAATCGCCCTGCGCATCCTGCGCGCCTGCAAAGAGCTCGGCATTTCGACGGTTGCGGTCCATTCCACGGCGGATGCGGATGCCATGCATGTGCGCCTGGCGGACGAAAGCGTGTGTATCGGACCTCCTGCTGCCCGCGACAGCTATCTGAACATTCCGCAGCTCCTGGCGGCCTGCGAAATCACCGGGGCTGACGCGGTTCATCCCGGCTACGGCTTTCTGTCCGAGAACGCCCGTTTCGCCGAGATCCTGGAGGCCCATAACATCGAGTTTATCGGCCCGACCGCGGAACATATCCGCATCATGGGTGACAAGATCCAGGCAAAGCAGACGGCCAAGGATCTCGGCATTCCCGTGGTCCCGGGATCCGACGGCGAAGTGACAGTTCATGACGACGCTCATGCGATTGCCCGCCAGATCGGATACCCGGTTCTGGTCAAGGCGGCTGCCGGCGGCGGCGGCCGCGGCATGAAGGTCGCCCGCAGCGAGGCGGAACTCGACACCGCTCTCTCCACCGCCCGTTCCGAGGCGAAAGCCGCCTTCGGCGACGACGCCCTCTATATGGAAAAATACCTCGGACAGCCGCGCCACATCGAGATTCAGGTTCTCGGCGACGGCAAGGGCAACGCGGTTCATCTCGGCGAGCGCGACTGCTCCCTGCAGCGCCGTCACCAGAAGGTCCTGGAAGAAGCACCGTCTCCCTGTCTCAACAACAGCCAGCGCAGCGAGATCGGCGAAGTCGTTGCCAGTGCCATGCGCAAGCTCAAATATCGCGGCGTCGGCACGGTCGAGTTCCTCTATGAAAACGGCGAATTCTACTTCATCGAGATGAATACCCGCCTGCAGGTGGAGCACCCGGTCACCGAAATGATCACCGGCATCGATCTGGTCAACGAACAGATTCGCATCGCCGCCGGCGGTTCACTCGATATGACACAGGATGACATCACCTTCGAGGGCCATGCCATCGAGTGCCGCATCAACGCGGAAGATCCGGTCACCTTCACGCCCTCTCCGGGCACGATCACCTACTATCACCCGCCGGGCGGTCTGGGTGTGCGCGTCGACAGCGGTGTCTATCAGGGCTACAAGATCCCGCCCTACTACGACAGCCTGATCGGCAAGCTGATCGTTCACGGCCGAAACCGCGTGGAATGCATGATGCGCCTGCGCCGTTGCCTGGACGAATTTGTCGTTGACGAAATCAAGTCGACTATTCCGCTTTTCCGCGATTTGGTGGACAATCAGGATATAGCGAACGGTCAGTACGACATTCACTGGCTGGAGAAATACCTGGCCGACAAGTCGAGCTGACCGGTCTCCGGTGAAGGGGTCTCGATCAGCGGGCAATCAACCGGAAACGGCTGAAAGCCCAAAAGCTGATCGATCCTGAATGATAGGGCCCCTTCCCGTCTGGACAGCGAGGCCACATGGCTGGTTACAAAGACGACATCGTAATGGAAATCACGCCGCAGGTGCTTCTGAAAGCCTATGCCTGCGGCCTGTTCCCCATGGCCGAATCCGCGGATGATCCGGGCCTGTTCTGGCTGGAGCCGGAACATCGCGGCATCCTGCCGCTCGACAGTTTCCACATTCCGAAACGCCTGAAGCGGACCATCCGCAGCGATGTGTTCGAGATCAGGGTCAGCACCGACTTCCAGGGTGTCATCGACGGCTGCGCGGAACCGATGCCCGGCCGCCAGAAGACCTGGATCAACCGGGAAATCCGCCGCCTCTACGGCGAACTCTTCGACATGGGCTATTGCCACACGGTCGAAGCCTGGCAGGATGGAGCACTTGTCGGCGGCCTTTATGGCGTCAGCCTCAATGGCGCGTTTTTCGGCGAAAGCATGTTCGCGTTCCGGACGGACGCCTCCAAGGTCTGCCTGGCGCATCTGGTCGCCCGGCTGATTGCCGGCGGCTATTCCCTGCTTGATACGCAATTCGTCACCGAACACCTGAGCAAGTTCGGCACTGTCGAGGTTTCGCAGGCCGACTACAACAAGCTGCTCGCCAAGGCACTGCAACTGGAAACGGATTTTTACGCACTGTCGCCGCAGGCCTCGGGTGAGGATGTTCTGAATGTACTCGCCAGCGGCAACAAACCCGGCTGAACAAAAAAAGCCCCGCAAATGCGGGGCTCCTCAAATCTCTCAAGCCTGCCGTGGCACTTAGCTGCCCGGCGTCCAGGCCTCATAATCGCCGCTGACTTCCGGTCGCGCTTCCGGCGTCAGGATGGAGCCGTGCGGACGGTAGGCGCCCGGCGTGCCGGTGCGGTTCGCCTGATGCGGCTGCTGCCAGTGCTTGGCGTGATAGGTCTCTTCTGAAGGAGGCGTGTCCACGCGGTGATGCATCCAGCCGTGCCAGCCCGGAGGGATGGTGGAAGCTTCGGCAAGACCGTTGTAGATGACCCAGCGCTTCTTGCCGGCCCGTTCCTTGTAGTACTTGTTGCCGAACTCGTCTTCCCCGACGAATTCACCCTTGCGCCACGTGAAGAAGCGGGTGCCCATGGTCTGGCCGTTCCACCAGGTGAAGAGTTCTAGCAGCAGAGTTTTCATGGCCCTCAGAAGGTCCTTCGATTCAATAGCTTCGTTTCCCGGGGCGTTTTACAGCCCCCGGAATTTTGGCGGACTATGGCCTCAACGACAGCGTCTGTCTAGTGGCGCACCGTCGCAGAGGTAAAGAAATTGAAGGGATTGAGCAGTTTTTCCGAAGCCGGACGGATCGGTCTGACGCCGCATGCCGCGTCAGTGCAGTTTCACATCCTTGATCGTTGCGAATTCGGTGTTGCGGATGTGTTTCACCGCGGCCGAAGGCGTTTCCTTGAAGATCACCTCATCGCCGCCGTCGGCCGCCTGCTCCTCTGCAGCCTGGTCTTCGTCCAGCGCCACCTCAACTGCGTCTTCAACCTTGTTGCGCTTCTGGATCGCTATGCGGTGATGGAGACGTGCGCCGTCAAGCGATTGCAATTTCTCCGCCTGCTCGTTCATGGCCTTGTGGATGCCATAGATGTTGTAGAAGCCGGAATGTTCCAGAATCATCGGGCGATCGTCGTTCACAAGCCATTGCAGGCGTTTGAACAGCGTGGACGGGGAAACGGGTTTGACCAGGACATGGTGGGCGCCGGCCCTGAGGGCCTTGTCGACCAGGTTACGCGTGCCGTGGGCCGTGATGAAAAGAATCGGCACATAGCAGAGCGGCTCCATATGGCGGTGCCGGACGAGGCGCAGGAACTGAAATCCCGTTGTCGGCGTCATGCGCCAGTCTGTGAGAATCACATTGGGCGGTTCGGCGAGGCAGGCCTCAAGCGCGTCATCAACCGAATCAAAAACACGCACGCGGGCAACCTTGAAACTCAGGAGGATCGACCGCAGAATCGTCTGCATCGGCTTGCTGTCTTCCACGACAACCGCGTCGATTTCCTCCATTGTCAGTCCGTAGGCTGCGTGATGCTTCATGTATGCGGGCCCCTTTCCCAATCCTGCCCGCAGTTAACCAGATCCGCTTTAAACCCGGTTGAACCGGTTAGGCGCGATTTTCTTCAAACTTTCATAAAATCGCGCCTATTGTCATCCACAGCTACGTGAACGGGGCCTCGGCACAGCCCTTCGCCGGGAAAGCAAGCGCTAATTTCTTGAGGAAAGCGCTCTCCCCGCTCCACTCCCCATTATCCACACAGGCACACAATATTTTGCGTTTGCCCATAATGTGAGCACTACCTGTTGTCACTCCAGCCTTGACCTTAAGAAAAGATTTACATTAGTTTCCTAATCATTGCGATGTGCGTAACCGGAGCCCTCTCCAGGCGCTCCGGTCATCCAATCCGATCAGTAACCGAGTACCGCTTCCGGTCTTTCTGACCAAAGCCGGAAGACGGGATTTTTCGTGCCGATTTGCGGGCGCATGTCGTGACAAACCTGTTGATGACCACTATATATAGTGGATCAAAATACAAGATACGCTACATACAGACTTACGTCAGTGACTAGCAGGGGCGGCATTCGGCAAGTGAGGCCGGCGGAAACGCCAAGCCGAATGAGATGCGGATTTTGCCCGGTTCGGGGCGAACCGGCGGGATACAAGGGGACTTAGGAAATGCGGATCGAGCGGCGCTATACCAGGGAAGGTCAATCGCCTTACGCCAACATTGAATTTCGGACGGCAACCAGTGAGATCCGCAATCCGGACGGCTCCATTGTCTTCCGGCTGGAAAACATTCAGGTTCCGGCCCAGTTCTCCCAGGTTGCTTCCGACATCCTGGCGCAGAAGTATTTCCGCAAGGCCGGCGTCCCCGCCAAACTGAAGCCGGTCGAGGAAAACACCGTTCCGTCTTGGCTGTGGCGCCATGAAGCCGACGAGGATGCCCTCGCAGACCTTGCCGAGGAGGACCGCTACGGCTCGGAAATCGACGGCCGCCAGGTCTTCGACCGTCTGGCCGGCACCTGGACCTACTGGGGCTGGAAAGGCGGCTACTTCGATCAGGAAGCCGATGCCCAGGCATTCTACGACGAACTGCGCTACATGCTGGCGACCCAGAAGGTGGCGCCGAACTCCCCGCAGTGGTTCAACACCGGCCTGCACTGGGCCTATGGCATCGACGGTCCGGGCCAGGGCCACTTCTATGTCGACTTCCAGACCGGCAAGCTGGTGAAGTCCAAGAGCGCCTACGAACATCCGCAACCGCATGCCTGCTTCATCCAGTCCGTCGGCGACGACCTGGTCAATGAAGGCGGCATCATGGACCTGTGGGTCGGTGAAGCGCGCCTGTTCAAATATGGCTCCGGCACCGGCTCCAACTTCTCGCATGTGCGTGCAGAAGGCGAACGGCTGTCCGGCGGCGGCAAGTCCTCCGGCCTGATGAGCTTCCTGAAGATCGGCGACCGGGCTGCCGGCGCCATCAAGTCCGGCGGCACCACGCGCCGCGCGGCCAAGATGGTCGTGGTCGATGTCGACCATCCGGACATCGAGGAATACGTCAACTGGAAGGTCAAGGAAGAGCAGAAGGTGGCTGCCCTCGTCACCGGCTCCAGGATCTGCCAGAAGCACCTTTCCGCGATCATGCGCGCTTGCGTCAACTGCGAGGCCGACAACGGCGATTGCTTCGACCCGAACAAGAACCCGGCCCTGAAGCGTGAAATCCGCGCCGCCAAGAAGATGATGGTGCCGGAAAACTACATTCAGCGCGTCATCCAGTTCGCCCGCCAGGGCTTCACCAAGATCGAGTTCCCGACCTTCAACACGGACTGGGATTCGGAAGCCTACCTGACGGTGGCCGGCCAGAACTCCAACAACTCCGTGCGCGTCACCGACGGATTCCTGAACGCCGTTGTCGACGACAGCACCTGGGACCTGACCGCCCGCCGTTCGGGCGACGTTCTGAAGACCGTGAAGGCAAAGGATCTCTGGGAACAGATCGGCTATGCCGCCTGGGCCTCCGCCGACCCGGGTCTGCAGTACCACACCACCATCAACGACTGGCACACCTGCCTTGCCGACGGGGAGATCCGCGCATCCAACCCCTGCTCTGAATACATGTTCCTGGACGACACGGCCTGTAACCTGGCGTCGCTGAACCTGATGCAGTTCCGCAAGGAAGACCGCTCCTTCGACATCGACAACTACGAGCATGCCGTCCGCCTGTGGACCATCGTTCTGGAAATCTCGGTGCTGATGGCGCAGTTCCCGTCCAAGGAAATCGCGGAACTCTACTCCAAGTTCCGCACCCTCGGCCTCGGCTACGCCAACATCGGCGGCCTGCTGATGACCTCCGGCATCTCTTACGACAGCGATGAAGGCCGTGCGCTCTGCGGCGCGCTGACCGCGGTCATGACCGGCGTTGCCTATGCAACCTCCGCCGAAATGGCCGGCGAACTCGGTTCCTTCCCGGGCTACAAGAAAAACGCCAAGCACATGCTGCGCGTCATCCGCAACCACCGCCGCGCCGCCCATGGCGAGAGCGAAGGTTATGAGGACCTGAACACCGCACCGGTCGCCCTCGACCACGCTTCCTGCCCGGACCCTGTTCTGGTGGAACGCGCCAGGAAGGCCTGGGACCGCGCGCTGGAACTTGGGCAAAAGAACGGCTACCGCAACGCCCAGTCGACCGTGATCGCCCCGACCGGCACCATCGGCCTGGTCATGGACTGCGACACCACCGGCATCGAACCGGACTTCGCCCTGGTGAAGTTCAAGAAACTGGCCGGCGGCGGCTACTTCAAGATCATCAACCGCGCCGTTCCCGAAGCGCTGCGCGTGCTCGGCTATTCGGAAAGCGAGATCGGCGAGATCGAAGCCTACGCGGTTGGCCACGGCTCGATCGACCAGGCACCGGGCATCAACCCGTCCGCGCTGAAGGCCAAGGGCTTTACTGACGAAAGCCTCACCAAGCTGAAGGACGGCATGAAGTCGGCATTCGACATCAAGTTCGTATTCAACCGCTGGACCCTCGGCGACGAACAGATGAAGGCGCTCGGCGTCTCTGACGAACAGCTGGAAGACGGGGACTTCGACCTGCTGTCCTTCCTCGGCTACTCCAAGTCCGAGATCGAAGCCGCCAACACCCACGTCTGCGGTGCGATGACCCTGGAAGGTGCCCCCTTCCTGAAAGAAGAGCATTATCCGGTGTTCGACTGCGCCAACCCGTGCGGCCGCATCGGCAAGCGCTTCCTGTCGGTGGAAAGCCATATTCGCATGATGGCCGCCGCCCAGCCGTTCATCTCCGGCGCGATCTCCAAGACGATCAACATGCCGAACGATGCGACCGTCGAGGACTGCAAGGAAGCTTACATGCTCTCCTGGAAGCTGGCCCTCAAGGCGAACGCGCTCTACCGCGACGGCTCCAAATTGTCCCAGCCGCTCAATTCCCAGCTGCTGGCCGACGACGAGGACGACCAGGAGGACGCGATCGAGGAACTGGCAGCCAAGCCGCTGGCGGCCAAGGCCGAGGTTGTGGCGGAGCGGATTGTCGAACGCATCGTCGAACGGGTCGTGCGCGAACAGGAAAAACTGCCGACACGCCGCAAGGGTTATACCCAGAAGGCGAAGATCGGCGGCCACACCATCTTCCTGCGTACCGGTGAATATGACGACGGACGTCTCGGCGAGATCTTCCTCGACATGAACAAGGAAGGGTCTGCCCTCAGGGCGTTCATCAACAACTTCGCCATCTCCGTGTCGCTCGGTCTGCAGTATGGCGTGCCGCTGGAGGAATATGTCGACGCCTTCACCTTCACCAAGTTCGAGCCGGCCGGCATGGTCCAGGGCAACGATGCGATCAAGAACGCAACGTCGATCCTCGACTATGTCTTCCGCGAACTGGCGGTGTCCTATCTCGGCCGCCACGACCTCGCCCACGTTCCGCCGGAAGCCTTCGGCAACGGCCCGGTTACCGCGGGTGCCGTCAAGACCATGGACAAAGGCAGCTCAGGTGGCGTCGTCTCCCACGGCCTCGTGCGCGGCCAGACCGAGCGCTTCCGCCTCGTCTCCGGCAATGAGCCGACCGGCGAGATCACCGAAACGGTGAAGGTCGAACTCGGCACCACGATTGCCGCCCAGACCTCGGCAGTTGCGACCGCCTTTGCCCGCGGCTCCGAAGCCCCGGCAACGGAAGTCACCGCCGCCCCTGCCCCGCAGGTCAAGACGGCCGCCCAGCAGATCGCCCAGGCCCGCATGAAGGGCTATGAAGGTGAAAGCTGCGCCGAATGCGGCAACTTCACCATGGTCCGCAACGGCACCTGCCTGAAGTGCGACACCTGCGGCAGCACCAGCGGCTGCAGCTAAAAGCTCAGCCGGGAGTTCGCCCAGGCCGGCTAACCCCGGCCACAGCGCGGCTCCCGGCACCCAGACATCAAAAACCCGCCCTTCGAGACAAAGGGCGGGTTTTGTGTTTGAAGGCATGAGTTTGTTCCGGTTTGACCGAAACATTATTGCCAGTTGAGGGCCCCATGCTCGAACCAGAGAGCGATTTTGCAGTCGGGCGCTGGAGGCTGCGGAGAGCCTTCGGTCTCAAAGACCTTTTACAGACACCTGCGCGCACGTGAGCCACTGATAAACCGTAATTGCGGCGCTATAATATCTGCAGGGAGCGGCAAGGGGCAGCCGGCCTCAGGCAGCACCTGGGTTACCGGGGCCAACAGGTTTCCTTCTCCGATATTCGAGCCTTTACTGCGTACGAAGCCTGGACATCCAGAACCTGCACCGCGTCGCGTGCGTCTTCTGATCCGAGACGACCCCTACTTCCAGCGGCGCAAGAACAAGGGCTCTGACATGCCGAAAAAAGTTAAGCGTCTGCCCACACATGCGCTCGGAAAACACACCGTCCCGGCAAGCCACAAAGCCGTTCCGCCGAGATCTCGCGCCGTTGCGGATACCGAGCCGTTGGGCAAGGAGGCCGATGCTGCTCCTCTCGGCAGCTGCTGGCCGGTACCAGATGGCCCGCCGCCCGCCGCAAGACCGAAACCGGTGCGCAATGGCTCGGCAAGTCGACGAGACTTCATGACCGGGGCACATGAAAACTGGGACGATGAAGGGGGCGCACCCAGGCAGGATTCAATGCACAGCGAATATGGGAGACGTATCGAAACTGACGGTTCCTGGACGATCTATCATGTCTTCACCGGCGTTCCGGCTACAATCGGCGGTGACAGGATGCAAGGAATGAGCGCCACCGCCGCCGCGGACCACATGATGAAAACAAACTCCGACAACTCGGGTCGACGGGCTGCACAGACAGGCATCTTGAAGGTCAATTTTTTGTCTGCCTGTTGGACGTATGTATCCAGATACTTCGGCGGACTCGTCATGTGGCTTTCGGTGTAGGGAAAGGAAAAAACTCTCCCACCGCCACAGGGAATCAAGTGCCTGGTTTTTCGATGCCGCGCGACGGTACGCCGGTCGAACCGGGATCCTTGCGCTCATACTGCGGCGAAAGTCCGTTCCCTGCCCGCATTCTGGACGCACTTTGGTATTTGTTTTTCAGTCGGGACGAAGCCTCCGGTGTCGGCTGTTCCGGAGCCATTGAGCGTTGTCTTGAATTGATCAGCGCGGAGCCGAACAACCGCGGCAGCCATTCCGCGCAACGGACGAAGGCCGCCTGAATTTCAGAGAAGACCGGAAACACGTCAGGGCGGTGCAGTTCCTCCTCGGCCACCCAAAACAAGTTCGCGGATCCCCGCCAAAACGGGATCACTTCCGGAACCGGGTTGCTCAGGCGTTAAGCCCCCAGGCCGCCGCATGTACCTGCCCGCCAAGGCCGCGTTGCAGGGGATCCGGTCTCTTTTCCAGGGTCTGGAGCAAAAGAGCATCATCGTCCTCGTCCGCAAGTTCATGGCTCCAGACACGGAATCCCGTGAGTTCGTAGACGCCGAAGGATGTCATCATGGCAACATCCGAGGCATCGTGCCCGCGGACCATCAGCACGCGGCCAATCCTCGGCACGTTGTAACGGGCATCGAAGGTGTACCAGTTGCCGTCCAGAAACACTTCAAACCAGGCGCAGAAGTCATCGAAACCAGCATCGGGAACGCCGATATCACCCAGATACCCGCTGGCGTAACGCGCAGGTATTCCCATCGCCCGGCACAGGCTTATCGCCAGATGAGCAAAATCCCGGCAAACACCGGTCGCCTCCGAAAGCACGTTTCCGGCCGTCTTGTCGGGCCGGCCGAAATTGTAGCCGAAGGTAACGTGGTGATGAACGAAATCGCAGATCGCCTGCACCCTCGGCCACCCCTCGGCCGTCTGTCCGAACCGGTTCCAGGCGAATTCCCCCATCAGGTCGGATTCGCAATACCGGCTGGCCAGGAGAAAGGTAAGTGTATCGTTCGGAAGTGCCTGCAGGGCGGTTTGGCCCACCTGAGGCTGCACCACGTCCGGCAACCCGTCCACTTCCACGATAGCGTCTGACCAGAAGGTGGACACTCCGGCAGGCGCCGTCACGCGCGTTATGCGGTTACCGTATGCGTCGGTGTATTCACTCATGTCGAGGCCCCTTGCGTTGCGAACGTAATCGGAGCCGATCATTCTGCCCCGAAAATCACTGTGAACGGACAGTGCGAGCAACATGGGGACTGGAGCGGGGCACGTGACGGTTATTTCGAATCCAAGTCGAATAAGCACGGTGATCATCCTTGTGTGCGTGTGGAAATGCGTCCAAGCTGAAGCGCCTCCCAAGCGAAGAACAATCAACAACTGCATGTGGCGGCGGCAAGGTTCCCATGACGACCGCGATACGCATCCTGCACACTACACGATATAGCTACAGCCAACCGGTAAAGTTTGGCGCTCACCGGCTTCTTCTGCGCCCGAGAGACGGCCATGACATGCGACTGCTTTCCTCGGCAATCGCAATCTGGCCTGAATCCCGGCTGAGATGGCATTTCGATACCTTCGGCAACTCCGTCGCTACGGCCGAGTTTTCCGCTCCTTCCGATGTCCTGTCATTTCAGAGCGAACTGCTGATACGCAGATTCTCTCATGAAGACTATCTGGCTTCACCCAGCCGAAGCAGGAGCGTCTATCCGTTCACTTACGCGGACGAAGATCTGATAGACCTCGCCCCGTTCATCGGACTTGAGAATCCTGACGACCGGCCCGTGCTGGAGGCCTGGCTAAGCAGGGAACTCGGCACTTCATCTGATGAGACACTCGCCTTTCTTCGCTCTCTGTCCGAAACGATAAACGACGGGCTGACCTACATTCGCCGTGAACGGTCAGGTACGCAAACCGCCGCCGCCACGATCGAATTGGGAACCGGCAGTTGCCGCGATTTCGCATTTCTGTTCATGGAAGCAGCGCGCCACTTCGGTTTTGCGGCCAGATTTGTTACCGGTTATCTGAATGACGCCGGCGAAGACGGGCAAAATCAGACAGGCGGCGGTTCAACCCATGCCTGGGCGGAAGCGTATCTGCCGGATGAGGGCTGGGTTGAGTTCGATCCGACAAACCGCATCATCGGCAGTCCGAACCTGATCCGCGTCGCCGTTACCCGAACGCCCTACCAGGCCATTCCCATCAGCGGAACATACGATCAACGCCCCGGAACCATCTATCATGGCATGGACGTTGACGTTCAGATCGGGATAGAGCCCTACGATCCCCGCGATTTCGTATGAGCGGCCAATGCCCGTTGCAACGGCCAGCAACTGTTACCGCGTTCTGCTTGCATGATGGATCATTTGATGCCGGAACGCTCGCTTGTTGGTTACCAAAAGTCCCCTTCGATGGTGATGTATGGAACCAACGCGAAGTTCAGAAACAATGTCGATAAGCCTGCTTTGCCCAAACCCGATCCGCCGAAGCCCTGGTCACTGCGTATGGCCTGAAAACTGAAAGACATGTCTCCCTCTGTTGTTGGGCGAAGTTTTTTGTCACCGGCCGACAGCGCCCTGTTTGGGCGCCATCGATTCTTCTTTTAACCAATACATCGTCTTCAGACGAGAAGCCGGGTATTGTTACAAAATAATATTTTCCATCACGCGTTATAAAATACTTATTTTCTAATTGATTATTTTTTATACAGACCCTATATTGAATGAGTATTTGGTTGTTGACTTTATTTTTTTAAATAAAAGAAAGTTCAATCGGAAAATATCTGTATTCGACAGGTGATTTTTCCTGACACCCATACTGCTTCCGAAATCAGGCAAGTTCGATGCCGAAGGCACGGACGGCAACCGGAGCAGGTTTCTCCTCTGGCGAATTGCATCTGCGGATTAACAGCCCGGCAGGCAAAATCACCGCATTGATCCAATCGTTTGACCGCTCTCGGCCTGTCATGGGTAACAAGCAACTAAGGCTGGTAAGCCGGTGAATTGCCGGTGTGGCAAAACATCGTCACCCGGAATGCCACGGCAGCCGTTCCAAACCCCGGGAAGTCGCATCGCGAACCAAATCCCGATTCACACATCAAACGACAACTCAACAAGGACCACAAGAAAATGACCAACAGTCCCCATCTACCCAAAAAGCAAAACGAGATCCGTTCGCCCGGCGCGGCGCACCGTTTCACGATCGGACAGATCGTCAGAATGAAAAGCCGTCATCCGGGGCGAACCGTCACACCGTCAGATACTTTCCACATCACGGCGCTACTGCCATTCGCAAGCGAAATGCCGCAATATCGCATTCGCAGCGAGCAGGAGTTGCATGAACGGGTGACGACTCAGGACAGACTTGAATTGATAACGGTTTCGGAAAAGACCCGAGACAATGCCCTTCTCATTGCCAAGACTTTTGGCGTTTGAACAGGGGGCGGTCACACGAATCCGTACGGACAGGCGTCAATCGGGGTCATGACTGCAAAGGCTCCGACGCTGCTGCTCAAAACCTAATCGACGTCTTTCGGTGCGCTCGGGAATGGACTGCCTCCCGCGATAAGAAAGTCTGGCAACCAGCCGGGATTTCCGCTCTTTCTGGCCTTGGATACAGCCCATTCCCGAACGGCCCGAACATTTTATTTCATGGGTCTGCAACCTGATCTGCCCCCCTTCGGCCACAGCGCACCTCCTGGCCCTATCCGCAAAGCCTGCCTTTGATACCGAGGCGGCTTTTCTTGTTTGTGGTGTTGCTCTATGCACTTGATGGTGAAACGCTGCCGCCCGTGGGACGGTGATAACCGCGGCGATTTCTGAAAACGAACCAATCGGCAACCGGGTCTGGGGGACCGCGAGACGGCAACCTCCGCAGAACCGGTCTGGCGCTTGGGCACTTCAACGCGGGCACAGGTTATGACCGACGAAAAGAAATACACATATCAATCGATTGCCAGATCCGTCCTCGACCACGACATAGACACCATGTTCGGCCTCATGGGAGACGCCAACCTCTTCATGGTCGACCACTATGTCCGCTCCTGCGGCGGCACCTTCGTTCCGGTCGCCTTCGAGGGCAGCGCGGTTCTGATGGCGCTCGCCTATTCGCACGTGTCCGGCAAGACGGGGGTGGCGACAGTCACTCACGGACCGGCCCTGTCCAACTGCGTCACGGCACTGACGGAAGGCGCCCGTGCCCATCTGCCGATGGTCCTGCTGGCCGGCGACACGCCGGTGATGAACCCGCAGAACCTGCAGAACATCGACCAATGCGAGCTGGTCAAGGTCACCGGCGCCGGTTTCGAGCAAATGCGGTCTCCGGAGACCGCAGCCTATGACATCGCCCATGCCTTTTTCCGTGCCCGTGTCGAAAAACGCCCGATCGTCGTGAACATGCCCGCCGACTTCATGTGGCAGGAAGTCGCGCACAAGAAGACGGTGTTCCGGGCCTTCACGGCCCCCGCCTATGTTCCGGAAGGCAACGACCTGGACGAGGCCATCGGGATGATCGCCTCGGCAAAACGCCCGATCATTCTTGCGGGCGGTGGCGCAGTCGGGGCCCGGGAAAACCTGATCCGCCTGGCCGACCGGCTGGAGGCGCCCCTGGCGACGTCCCTCAAGGCCAAGGGGCTGTTCAACGGCCATCCATACAACATGGACATTTTCGGCACGCTCAGCACACCGGCCGCCTATGACGTCATCGCCAGTTGCGACTGCGTGGTCTGTTTCGGCACCAGCCTGCATCACTTCACCACCGACAGGGGCGCGCTGATGAAGGGAAAGCGTGTCGTGCAGATCAACGACACGGTGACCGAGGTCAGCAAGAATTTTCATGCAGACGCGGCTCTGGTGGCCGATGCGGGCCTGACCGCCGACAACATCGTCTACTGGCTCGATGAAGCGGAAATTCCCGCCAGCGGCTTCACCAAGGAACTCGACATCGCTTCCCTCACCTATCATCCGCCCGGCAAGGCCGGACAGGGCAAGCCCGGTTTCATCAACTATGTCTATGCCCTCGACCGGCTGGAGCAGGTTCTGCCCAAGGACCGCATTCTGACGACCGACGGCGGCCGATTCATGACGGAAGTCTGGTGCCGGATCTCCGCGCCCGACCCCAAGAGCTTTCTTGTCACCGCCAATTTCGGCTCCATAGGCCTCGGGTTGCAGGAGGCAATCGGAGCGGGCCTGGCTGCGCCGGACCGCTCGGTCGTGCTCTTCACCGGGGATGGCGGCTTCATGATGGGTGGCATCAACGAATTCAACACGGCCGTCCGCCT
This sequence comes from Roseibium sp., assembly GCF_050301095.1. Taxonomy (GTDB): domain Bacteria; phylum Pseudomonadota; class Alphaproteobacteria; order Rhizobiales; family Stappiaceae; genus Roseibium. The sequence goes on along the minus strand of NZ_JBNKYW010000170.1, from coordinate 15,924 downwards.
GAAGCAGGACCTGATCGTCATCATCTGCAATGATTCCGCCTATGGCGCTGAGCACATCCAGTTCCTGGACCGGAAAATGGACCCCGGCCTGTCGCAGTTCGACTGGCCCAGCTTCGCCGAAGTGGCGACCGCGCTCGGCGGCAAGGGCATTTGCGTCCAGTCTGACGAGGATCTGGACACCGCGATCAGGGCAATCGAGTCACGCGACCGTCCGCTCCTGATCGAACTCAAACTCGACCCCAACGACGTGCCGCGCATGCGCATCTAGAAACGCGCGGCTGTTTTCAAGCCGACGACAATTGCCCGACATGGAAGTCTGCCCGTCGCAAACGACGGGCAGACCAGACAGAACGAGAGGCCGAAGGAACAGGCCTCCTGAACTTCCGCGGCCGGACAAGCTGGGCAGGTGATATCAAAGGATCTTCCCGGCCGCCGCCCTGTCCGAAAGACGCCGGACTGTCTCGGCGACCCTCCGCAAACAACCTGAACCCAGGCGTTCGTCCGATAGCGGGTGTCGACTTCCCTGCCCTTCCGATCGAACGTATTTGGTTCACCGGACTCGCCGCACAACCCAAAGACGGCTATATTTCATATCTAGCCATTTTCGGGGGGCATGGCTAAGTCATTGCGAGAATTTGCATGCAGGCAGCCCCTGATCATCGGAAGCATGTCCGGCTTTTCGAAAAATGGGAGAGTCGGCAAAAGGTTATATTATTTGCGGACGTCGTCGGATCAGCCCGGCTGTTCAAGACTGACGACGATGAGGTTATTCGTGCCTGGTTGTCCTTTGTCGAATACCTGAAAGAAAGGCTTCTTCCCGATCATCAGGGCCGATTGGTCAAGACAATGGGAGACGGCATCCTCGCGGAAATCGCGGACGCAACCGAAGCGGTCCGGTTCGCGATGAGACTTTCTTCCGAACTCGAACAGGTCAACAGCCATCTTCCGCCCGACCACAGGCTTCTGGTCCGCATCGGTATCGATACGGGCGACGTGATAACCACCGGCGATGACGATCTCTATGGCAGTCACGTCAACATCGCAGCCCGCCTCATGGCACTTGCGCGTCCTGGGGAAATCGTCGCGTCGGCCGGTGTCAGGGACGCCCTGGCGAGCGAACTGGACGCCGAGTTCGAAGACATGGGCGATTGTCATCTGAAGAACGTCGCCGAACTGGTTCGCGCCTTCCGGGTTCATCCGGTCGGCACCCATCCTAATATCGTACCGATGCTGCGAAGCGAGGACCTGTTCCCGACAATCGCGGTCATTCCCTTTACTCCGCGCAGCCGGTCCCGGGACCACTATGCGCTCGGAGAAGTGCTCGCCGAGGAATTGATAGTCGCCTTGTCGCGGTCGACGGAACTGAGTGTCATTTCCCGCCTGTCGACAACAGGTTTCCGCCACCGCAACACGTCCCTGCCTGAAATTTCCAGGACATTGAAGGCCGACTTTGTTCTTTCGGGTGCATACAGCGGCGACGAGAAACGCGTCATCCTGGACGTGGAACTTGCTGATGCCAGGAGCGGACGGGTAATCTGGTCCGACCGGTTGAGCGAAGAGGTCCCGGCCCTCCTGAGTGACACATCCGCCATTTACCAGTTCGCCAAGAACTGTCAGGCAGCCATTATCAGAAGCGAAGTGCAACGGGCATTGTCCCGGCCGATGCAGACACTTGACGCCTATTCGCTGCTCATGAGCGCGATAGGACTGATCTACAGGCTGTCGCGTCGCCATTTCGAATACGCAGCGCAAATGCTCGATGAACTGATAAGCCGATCTTCGAGCCAACCCGCCACGGCGCTCGCCTGGAAGGCCAAGTGGCACGTTTTGGCGGTGCAGCAGGGCTGGACCGCCTCGCCCGGGCGGGAGACCGCGCTTGCCCTCAACTGCACGCAAACGGCGCTCGACCTCGACCCGACGAATGTCACCGCGCTGGTTTCCGAAGGCTTTGCCCTCACGAACCTTGCCCATCAGCTCGACAAGGCGGAACGGCGCTACAACATGGCGCTTGAATACAATCCGAATTACCCGATGGGACGGCTGTTGCGCGGAACACTTTATGCCTTCAGGGGACAGGGTGACGAAGCGATGAGAGATACGGAACTGGCCCTCCACCTGTCTCCGATCGATCCCTATCGCTATTTCTATCTCTCGCTTGCCGCTTCCGCCTGTATTGCGGCGGAAAACTATGAACGCGCGCTCGAACTTGCAGACCGGTCGCTGCGGTCGAACCGGGCACACACTTCCACGCTCCGCGCAAAGGCTGTTGCAGAAATGCGGCTGGGAAAGAGTTCCGAAGCCCAAAAAACGGTCAGGGAACTTCTTGAACGCCAGCCTGGTCTGACGGTGAGCGACTGGCTGAAGAATTCGCCCAGCGCGCCCTTCCAGATCGGAAAAGACTTTGCCGAAACCCTGAGTCTGGCAGGACTGCCGCCATGATAGCCCACTCGTGGGCCGGGAGTTATGAAACAAGGAGATTGAGCCATGACGTTTCAGGAAACATCACTTCAGGAAGGCGGCTTTGGGGGCTTCGGCGGTTTTGGAGGCTTTGGCGGCTTTGGCGGTTTCGGAGGGTTTGGGGGCTTCGGCGGTTTTGGAGGGTTCGGCGGGTTTGGAGGGTTCGGCGGCATCCCCTCTTTTGATGCTCCCCTGGTGGTCAATGCCCTGATCACAAACCGCGATGGCATTGCCGGGACCTGGCAGCAGGTCACCGCCGATATCGTGGAAAACTGCCCCGAAGAGGAGCACTATCTCGCACGCCTGTCACCTGAAGTCCGGCGAAGCATTTTCGTTTTCGAACTGGCCTCGCGACTTGGCTTCACCTTTCAAAGAGAAGGGGAATGCTCGGGACAGGCCCGGGTCTGGCATCTGGAAGTGACACCCGCCTCCAGCGAGGGGGATCCGCCCGCGGCCGCCTACAAGATGCTGGCAACGTTGGTTCGGCCGACCATGGCCATTTTCAAGAAACAGCTTGATCTGGTTGCCAACTACGCCGACCTGCGGCCGGACCGGGCAGCAGAAGTCATTGCCCAGCTCAGCACGCCGATCGAGTTCCTGCGCTCCATTGCCTTCATCAACCCCTCCCGGACACCCTATACGATCGAACTTCTTTCGATGGCGCAGGGATTGGCCAACCTGGCCGAGATGAGGGTCAAATATGCCCTGGCGTGCAAGCGGCCGATTGAGTTTTCGCCCCAGATTCAGCCGATGATACTGACCCCGACGCATGGCACGTTACCGAGCGGCCACGCCACCGAATCCTTCACCCTTGCGAGGGTGCTCTGGCTCTTGCTGAGAGACGCTGGCGTCGTGCCCTATGACGATGCGATCTGGGGCCGGATGTTCATGCGTCAGGCTGCGCGGATCGCTATTAACCGGACCGTGGCGGGCGTGCATTTTCCAGTCGACAGCGAGGCCGGTGCAATCCTCGGACTGACGCTTGGCGCCTATTTCGCGGGCCGGTGCCTGGGTGCAACGGAACTGAAGGGCTGGACCTTTGACGGCGAACAGTACCCGGATGAACGGGATTTCGACTGGACGCAACTCTACAACCCGGAAACCCATGCGCAACTCGATCCCGGCGCCTGGGCCGATGAGACGACTACCGCGCTGGATGCAAACGCTCTCCAATCCGCTCCCCTGGCCTGGCTCTGGAGGCAGGCGAAACGGGAATGGCTCGACATCCGGAACATCTGCGGCTCGGCAAGTGGCGCGATGCCTTCGGGAGGCATTGGTGACGAAGTGCCGGCAGGCGGCAGCGACAGCGACGACGCCTCGGAAAACGGTGGCGTGTAACCGGCTTGCAGTTTCATTGGAGGTTCGGCCCCATGACCACATCAGACGATATCTACAAGAACGGCTTGTTCGATCCCGTATTGGAATGGCGCCTCGCGGTGACCCGGAAGTTTTCATCCGGGCGTGACGATCCCTGGTGGGATGTTCTTCTGGAACTTGAGGGCGTCGCGCTGAACGAACTGCTCGACATGGTCGAGCGCAGCGAAGGCCTCAAGGGGTCGCTGATCGTTCCGGACAGCTACACGGAGAAAGAGCGCTCGGCCAGGCCCGATATCCAGTACCCCGCGCTCTATGCGAAGGAGCGTTTTCTACGCGCCATCAACGAGAAACCCAAATCGTTCCACGTCAGGCGCCTCCTAATGGGAACCATCGTTCCCGAAAGTCAGCTTGCAACCAGCGCGGTGACGATGTCGGAAGATCTTTCACAGATCCTGGTCAACGATCAGGCGGTCGTCATTGCTGTGATCGACAACGGCATTGCCTTCGGGCATGAGTTCTTCAGAAAATCTGATCTGAAGAAATCGCGGATTGCATTTGCCTGGATTATGGATGCAGAGCCCAAATCCGGAGGCCCCGTCGTCCCGCAGGGACGGGCTTTGACACAGGACCAGATCGACGGTTTCCTGGCGGCCAACATTTCCGGCAAGCTGCTGAACGAGGACCGCTTCTACAGGCAATGCGGGTTGATCGACTTTGATCGACCGGGCTTCAAGCCCGCATCCTTGCGTATCTCGCACGGCACCCATGTAATGGGCCTCGCGGCAGGTTACGAACCGGGAACGATGGACGACAGGCGCCCGATCATCTGCGTTCAGCTGCCAACCGACATCACTATGGACGTCAGCGGCACGCAGATCCTTCCCTCTCTCGGACGCGCGATCGATTTCATCAAGAAACACGCGCAACGCTTCCGGCAGACTAACGACCACACCAGGATCGTTCCCCTTGTGGTCAATTTCAGTTTCGGAAATTTCGCCGGGCCACATGACGGAACCGGCATCATAGAAGCCAAGATCGACACGGAACTCGCGGCGACCGCTCAGCACCAGATCCAGGTCACCCTACCGGCCGGGAACGGCAACCTGGCCAGGACCCATGCGGAAATCACGTTCACGGCCGAAGCGACGGCGAACGGAGACCCTGCCTTGCTCGACTGGCGGATACAGCCCGACGACCGCACGGCGAGCTATGTAGAGATCTGGATGCCACCGCTTACCGACACGTCCAATCTGGCAAGCGTGCGCGTAACGCCGCCCGGCGGCCCCCAAAGCGACCCCGTCACGACGACAACCGGCTCTTTCGCCATCCTGCACTCTGCTCAGGGTGAGGAAGTCGGACGGATCGTATACGCGCCGCCTCATGATCCCACACACCGTGGCTGCATCACCATATGCGCCCATCCGACCTTTCATCACGACGTCACCAGCGGCCTCGCGCCCTCCGGCGTCTGGAAGATCGAGATCCTGAACGTGTCCTTGACGGAAACCGACCGGCTGGAGGTGTGGATCCGGCGTGACGAAACGTTGCCCGGTTTTCCGGCCTTCGGCCGCCAATCCTATTTCGACAACGATTGTTACCAGCGCTTTGACAGTTACGGCGCGTCCCTGCCAATTGACCCGTCAGGCTCCGGCTGCCTCGTGACACGCAGCGGGACACTCAGCGGATTTGCCTGTGGCGAACGTCCCTCGGTGCTGGCGGGATATGTCGAAACCAGCAACAGGCTGGCGGACTATTCCGCCGCAGGTCCGATCACGACGGCCTTCGGAGCCCTCAATCCGACACGGACCGGTCCTGACGCGGCAGCGGTCAGCGACGATACGCCGGTTCTCGGCGGCATTTTGAGCGCCGGCTCGCGCAGCGGGTCACGGGTTGCCCTCGGTGGTTCGAGCGTCGCCGCGCCCCAGGCAGCCCGCTGGATCGCCGAAAGGCTGGCCGCGGGACTGAGCGGCGACCGTGTCGCCGTCAACGCACAGGCAGCTGCCGACGATGCCCCGCCTCCTCCAAAGCCCGCACTCACTCGTGTCGGTGGAGGACGTCTGGAACGCAGGGTTCGTTTCGGACCCAAACGGGGCCTGTAGGCAGACGGTAATACAGATCATCCGGGATCCCGGCAGAATAGCATAAGGCGGCCGGAAAACCATTAAAGCCAGGACCACGTAACACCCGCAGTTCAGGCGTTCTTGCAAAGGTTGCCCGGCAGGACAGGAGTTCTGCTGGTGTCTCCCGTTCGCACGGGCCATGTCTGACGGATTGCACCTTTTTGAGAGGGCTGCAGGTTCCTTTCCCGTCATACGTGTTGGTTTGGATGTGAATGAAAATAAACGCCTCTTCAGCGAAGAAAGACCATTTGCCGTCCGGACATGTATTCGTCCTCCCTCAGTCTCCATCACGCTTTCCTTTCGCCGCCAACCTGCTAGATTCACAATCAGGTTGGAGGCCCCGCATGAAACGCAAGCTTGCCGCTGTCCTTGCCGCCGACATGGCGGGATATTCCCGGCTGATGGAAGCCGATGAGGAAGGTACGCTTGCGCGCCTGCGCAGCCACAGGATCGAACTGATCGACCCGGCGATCGCCAAGAACCAGGGCAACATCATCAAGACCACCGGTGACGGCATGCTGGTCGAGTTCCAGTCCGTCTGCGATGCGGTACGCTGCGCGGCGGAAGTCCAGCTCAGGATGCACCGGCGCAATGCAGACGTTGCCGCCGACCGGCGGATCGAGTTCCGCATCGGCATCAATCTCGGCGACATCATTTTCGAGGACGATGACATTTATGGAGACGGCGTCAATGTCGCCGCAAGGCTGGAACAGCTTGCCGAAGTCGGCGGCATCTGCGTCAGTCAGGCCGTTTACGACCAGGTCTCCGAGCGGCTCGACATCGCCTTCGAGGACCTTGGCGAACGGACCCTGAAGAATATTGCCCGGCCCATACGCGTCTGGCAGGCGTTGCCTGCCGACGAAGCACGCACTGCCGAGGCCGGCGGCGCTCCCGCCGAGCGCAAGGCGGTGGTCAAGCCGACGATTGCTGTCCTCCCCTTCGCCAACATGAGCGGCGATCCGGAACAGGAGTTTTTTGTCGATGGCCTGACCGAGGACATTCTGACGGAACTCTCCCGCCGTCACGAGCTGTTCGTCATTTCCCGCAACTCCACCTTCGTCTACAAGGGACAGGCGGTGAACCTGCGGGATGTCTCCCAGAAACTCGGCGCCCAGTATCTGGTTGAAGGCAGCGTCCGGAAAGCCGGCGACCGCTTGCGGGTTACCGTCCAGTTGATCGATACCGCCACGGACTCCCATATCTGGGCGGAGAAATACGACCGCACGCTCGACGACATCTTCGCCATCCAGGACGAAGTCACAAGCTCCATCGTCGCAACGCTTCCCGGCCGGGTCGAGGCAGCGCAGCAGGATCAGCTGGCCCGCAAGAAGCCCTCCAGCCTTGCCGCCTACGAGTGCGTTCTGGCCGCCAAGGTTCGTCACCACCGCTCCAACCGGGAAGAAAACGCCGAGGCGCAGAAACTGATCGCACGGGCGCTTGAGCTCGACCCGGACTACGCCCACGCCTATGCCTGGCGCGGCTGTATCCTGGGACAGTCCTGGGTCTACGGCTGGAACGAAGATCCTGACAAGGCTTTCGAGACCTGCGTGAGTTCGCTGGAAAAGGCGCAGACGCTGGACGACAACGATGCCGACGTGCACCGGATCCTGGCGTCCATCAGCGTGATCCGGAACGACCTGACCCGGGCGCGCTACCACCAGGAACGGGCTTTGGCACTCAATCCCAATTACGACCTCGTCGTTGTTCAGCAGGGCGAACTGCTGACCTGGCTCGGACGGCCACAGGAAGGCATCGAGTGGATCCGCAAGGCAATGCGGCTCAACCCGCATCATCCCGAGCGGTTCTGGAGCCATCTCGGCAAAGCCCATTTTGCCAGCCGGCAGTACAAGGAAGCCATCGAAGCCTTCATGCATCTGTCGACCATGGATGCCGTCCAGCACGCCTTTGTGGCGGCCACCTACAGCTGGCTCGGCGACAAGATGGCTGCCGGCGCGCATCTCGACCGGGCGATCCGCCTCGATCCGGAATTCACCATCGAAACCTTCCTTTCCACGATGCATTACGCGGAAGAGAGCAACCTTGAGCATTTGCGCGAAGGATTGCAGAAGGCCGAGGAAGCCGCCGCGGCCTGACGAAATCGCATCAGGCCTCAAGCCAATGGTTCAACAGAGCCTCATCGGCGTATTCTCCGAGATCCGGATGGTTGCCGAGAAGTGTCAGGAAGACCTTGACCGCCTCGATCTGCCCCGCATCCAGATCTGAATAGTGCGATTTCCGGAAGTCATGCAGCATTTCGCTTGGTGCTCCCGGATCGAGCGCCCGCAAGGCCGCCTCCCCCACGTATTCGATGCTGTCGGCGTTTCTCAAGGTCCACAGAAGATAGGCCGGCAGGTAGTAGCGAAAGGCTTTCGGGCTGAAGGCCGTCAGCGCGGCGTAGTTATAGACGATCATCTCATCGCTCATATCCTGCCAGCGCACACCGCCGTAGAATTGCAGGATATCGCAATCGTCCATGCAATCCGGATGCAGAAGTTCCTCGTCCGATGGCTGAGGGACCGCATCGAAGGCTTCCCGGATCTGGTTGATGAGTTCCTGCAAGAGATTTCCGCCCGATCTGTTTCCAACCGATGGATCGCCTGTCCTGTCCCGTTCCAGTTCGGCGGCTTCAGCAGCTGCGCCCAGGATCCAAAGATAAGCGAAACCTGTCTGCCGTGTCTTCACCCCCTGCCTGGAAAACGGGTTACGGCGCCGGCAAGCATTCCGGCAAGGTGCCGTAGTCATGCCCCGGTAAGCGACGGGAGAGTGATCACCAGGCAAGCGGCGGTGGACTGCTTCTTGCGGAAACTTCACCCGGGACGCTGTCCTCAATGACCGCCAGCGGCGGAGCCGGCGGGCTTTGGCTTGTCGACGAAATAGAGCGCGGCCACAAGTGCCAGGAACAACCCCGTCAGGATCAGGAAGATGTCAGAGAACGACATCAGAAACGCCTCCCGCGAGATAATGCCGGAAAGGGTCTTGATCGCTGCGCTCTCCGCGTTTTCTCCAAGCGATTTAAACGCGTGCGACATAGTCGTCAGCGTCTCGTTGACGACAGGGCGCGACCAGTTCACCGTTTCCGAAAGACGCTCGTAATGAAAGTCCTGCCGGTTGGTCAAAAGCGTGTTGATCACGGCAAGTCCGACGGCGCCGCCGAGGTTTCGCGTCAGGTTGAACAGGCCGGAGGCGTTCTTGATCATCTGCGGCGGCAGCATGCCGAGCGCAATATTGTTGATCGGCACCATGCAGATCATCAGCGAGCAGCCACGCAGGATCTGCGGCACGAACAGCTCCCAGAAGTCCCAGTCATGGGTGATCCCGGTAACCATCCAGGTTCCGATCGCAAAACCGGCAAAGCCGATCGCCATCATCACCCTTGGATCCAGCACGTTCATCAGACGGCCGGCCAGCGGCGCGGTCAGGAACATCGCCAGACCACTGACGAACATCGTCTCGCCGATCTGCAGCGAAGTGTAGTCACGCACACCGCTCAGATAGACCGGATAAAGATAGGTCAGCCCGTAGAGCCCGACCCCCATGGTGAAGCTGAATATGCTGCCCATGGCGAAGTTCTTGTCGGCAAAGGCCCTGAGATCCACGATCGGTTCCTTCGCGGTAAACGCCCGCCAAAAGAACACCAGCCCTCCGACAGCGGTCAGCAGGGTGAAAAAGAGGATTTCATGGCTCTGGAACCAGTCTTCGCCTGATCCTTCTTCCAGCACGAACTCAAGCGAGCCTAAAAAAACCGCCATGGCGGCAAAGCCCCACCAGTCGAAATGGTCCAGCAGGGAAAGATCCGGTTCGTCGAAGTCGATCAGGGTGATGGCGGCCAGCGTTACCACGATGCCGGGAACCACATTGATCATGAACAGCCAGTGCCAGGACCCGTATTCGGTCAGATAACCGCCAAGCGTCGGGCCGATGGTTGGTGCCAGGGTTGCCACCAGACCGATGATCGGGGAAATGATGCTGAATTTCTCGCGCGGGAAGATCAGGTAGGCGGTGGCGAAGACGGTCGGGATCATGCCTCCGCCCAGGAACCCCTGGAGCGCCCGGTAGACGATCATCTCCTCAATGGACGTGGCCGTCGCGCACATCAGGCTCATTATGGTGAAACCGGCGGCGGAAAAAGCAAACATCCAGCGGGTCGACAACATGCGCGACAGATATCCCGACAGCGGGATCATGATGACTTCAGCAATAAGATAGCTGGTCTGAACCCAGGGGATGTCGTCCTGGGAGGCGCTCAAACCTGCCTGAATTTCCGACAGGGAAGCAGAGACGATCTGGATATCCAGGATCGCCATGAACATGCCGAACACCATGAACAGAAAGGTGAACAGCTTGCGTCCGTCGATGGAGGCGTTCTGAACCGCTTCACTCATGTCGAATTGCCTTTGTACCGGTGCCCGCCAAGGCGGACACCGGCAGGAAATCGCGGTTGGAGGCCGCGGGGATGGAATGGAAGTCAATCAGTCGGAGTGGCGGCCGGAGGAGCGACCGAGACCGTCAATGAAGTGCCGAAACGCTGACTGGCGAAGGTTTGCCGCCTGTTCTGGTGTCGACATCGACGATGACGGACATGCCTGCGCGCAGATGACCGCTGGCGAATTCTTCGGCAGGCACCCGGATCCTGACCGGCACGCGCTGGACAACCTTGGTGAAATTGCCCGTGGCGTTTTCGGCCGGCAGCAGACTGAAGACGGAACCGGTCGCAGGCGCAATGCTCTCGACCGTTCCCTTGATCGGCTGGTCCGGATAGGCATCGACGGAAACCAGGACCTCCGCCCCCGGACGAATGCCCTCCAATTGGGTTTCCTTGAAATTGGCATCGATATGGGCATCGGCCAGCGGCACGATGGCCGCTATCCTGCTGCCGGGCTGCAATAGCGACCCGACCTGCGCCGCCCTGTTGCCGACAATGCCGTCGACAGGCGCGCGAACGATCGTGAAGTTCATGTCCCGCTCAGCCTTCGCAAGAGCGGTTTTCGCCGCTGCGACAGCCTGTTCGGCTTCCATTTTCTGGCTGTTCAGCACGTCGATATTGGCCTTGGCCAGCTTGACGGAAGCCTCTGCGCTTTCAACATTGGCCTGAGTGCGCTTGCGGCCGGCTTCGGCCGTGTCGAGGGTTGCCTGGCTGGCGAATTTGTTGTCCGCGAGCTTCTTCTGCCGGTCGAAATTGGCGTAGGCTTCGTCCCGCTGCGCCCTGGCGGCATCAACCGCCGCCTCGGCCTGAAGGACAGATGCCCGTGCAGCTGCAATCTGCGTGGTGATGCGGTTCACAGTCGCCCGGGCGCTTTCGATCGCGTCATGCGCCGAGCGAACCGCGAGCCTGTAGTCGCCATCGTCAATGCGGAAGAGCACTTCCCCGGCGCTCACACGCTGGTTGTCACCGACCTCGACGGACGAAACATAGCCCGAAACCTTGGACAGGATGACCGTGATGTCCGTGGTTACATAAGCATCATCCGTGCTGGCAAAGAACCGGCCTTCGGTCCACCAGTGATAGCCCTGGTAACCTCCGTAGCCGAGGCCCGCGAGCAGAACGAGCGTGAAGATACGTTTTGCCTTGCCTGCCTTTTTCTTCGGCGGTTCAGCAGTCTCAACGGCTTGAGGCCGGATTGCCGGTGTTGTGCCGCTGTGCCCTTCAGCGCCATTGTCCAGCGAAACCGCCGTTCCGGACGCTGGCAAATCCGCGTCTTCGGCTTGCGCGCCCCTCAAGTCCGGATCGGAAGGGCCTGAAGCCTGCGGGCCACCACCGATTGCGCCGCCATCCGTACGGCCTTCCCTTAATGCCACGTCGATTTCCTTTGCCCCAAAATGGATCGTCCAATCATTGACTGAACGGTTCGGTCAATGACATTTATATGTTTACAGGCTTGGTGGATGCAAGAGGTGGGTGCAGAATTGTTGAACAAGTACGCGCTTCATTTGTTTGCGCGGTTTCCGGCCGGTGTTTGACAGAGGCCGTGTGACCTCCTAGTGAAAATGGAAAAGAACTCAGTAGGGAAGAAATGAAGACACTGACCCGTGAAAGATCGGAGCTGGCGGAAGATCCGGGCCACAAGTCCGACAACGCCAAACGCCGCCAGATTCTGGAAGGCGCACGCAAGGTCTTCCGGGCAAAGGGCTTTGACGGCGCCAGCATGGAGGTCATCGCGCGCGAAGCCGGTGTGTCGAAGGGAACCCTTTATGTCTATTTCAACAGCAAGGAAGCGCTTTTCGAGGCTCTGATCCTGGAAGAAAGGCTTGGTCAGGCCGAGCTGATGGCAGGCGTTCTGACCAGCCAGTCCGACATCGCGACCGATCTGCGCCGTATCGGCCGGATTTACCTTGAAAAAATGGGCCGTCCGGAAAAGATGTCGACGCTCCGCATGGTGATCGGCGCGGCGGAGAAATTCCCCCAGTTCGGCAATCTCGTCTATCAGGCAGGTCCCTGCCAGGGCCGGAGGGAACTCGGCAAGTTCATTCAGGAACGCATCGAAAAAGGCGACCTGAAACCATGCGACGTGGAGCTTGCCGCGGGCCAGTTCTTCGACCTCTGCGTTGCCGGCGTTCTGCGCCGCATGCTACTCAATGCCGGGCCGGCGCCTGACGAAGCCGAAATCAAGATGAACATCGATGCGGCCGTGAAGGTGTTCCTGGCAGCCTATGGCGCCTGATTCCGCTGACCTAAGCGCCAAACAACTGCGGACACGGCCGCAAACACACCTATATTGTGAATGAAGGCCCACAATTCCGGAGCGACGGGACACTTGTCCGCGCACCGAACACGAGCACGCAATGACCGCCAAACCGCCTCTTTTTCAGTTCGACAACAGCTATGCCCGCGACCTGCAGGGGTTCTACGTTGCCTGGGAAGGCGCGAAGGTTCCGGCGCCTGAACTCGTGCTGTTCAACCGCGAACTGGCGGAAGAGCTTGGACTGGAGGCAGACGCTCTTCAGACAGCCGAAGGCGCTGCGGTCTTTGCCGGCGCCGTGCAACCCGATGGAGCCTCTCCCCTCGCCCAGGTTTATGCAGGCCATCAGTTTGGCGGCTTTTCCCCGCAGCTTGGTGACGGCCGCGCACTGCTCGTCGGTGAAGTGATCGACCGGAACGGCAAACGGCGGGACATTCATCTGAAAGGCTCCGGCCCAACCCCGTTTTCCCGTGGCGGCGACGGCAAGGCCGTTCTCGGTCCGGTCCTGCGCGAATATATTCTCGGCGAAGCCATGCATGCGCTGAAAATCCCGACCACAAGGGCGCTCGCCGCCGTAACCACCGGCGAGATGGTCCACCGGGAGGGACCGAAGCCGGGTGCGGTTCTGACCCGCGTCGCGGCCAGCCATCTGCGTGTCGGCACTTTCCAGTTCTTCGCCGCAAGGGGCCAGACCGACAAGGTCCGGCAGCTCGCGGACTATGCGATCTTCCGCCACGACCCTGATCTTTCCGGACAGGACGGCCGCTATCTCGGTCTGTTCAGCCGAGTGATCGAACGGCAGGCAGAGCTGATGGCCAGCTGGATGCTCGCCGGCTTTATCCATGGCGTCATGAATACCGACAACACCACGATTTCCGGCGAAACCATCGATTACGGCCCCTGCGCCTTCCTTGATGCCTACGACCCGGCGACGGTTTTCAGCTCCATCGACCATGGCGGCCGCTACGCCTTCGGGCGCCAGCCCTCAATCATGCAATGGAACCTCGGCCGCCTCGCCGAAGCGCTCCTTGCCCTGTTCGAGCCGGACAATCTCGACAAGGCCGTGGACCTGGCGAGCACGGAACTTGGCCGCTTCCCGGATCTGTACCGCCAGCACTGGCTGCATGGCATGCGTGGCAAACTGGGCCTGACGAGGGAAGTTGACGGCGATCAGGACCTTTTTGAAGACCTGCTTTCCCTGATGCAGCAGCAAAAGGTCGACTACACCCTGCTCTTCCGCCATCTCGGCGACGCGGCAATCGGCGATCCGGAAAAGGCGCGCAGGCTCTTTGTCGACCCGACCTCTCTAGATCCTTGGCTGACCCGCTGGCAGGACCGCTTGTCCGCTGAAGACCTTTCTCCCCGCCTTGCCAAAGAACAGATGGACACGGCCAACCCGCTTTACATTCCCAGAAACCACAAGGTGGAAGAAGCTCTTGCAGCGGCGGAAGCCGGTGACTATGCCCCCGCTGTGTCCCTGCTCGAAGTCCTGAAACACCCCTTCACGGAGCAGCAGGATCGTGAGGCCTATGCCCAGCCGGCACCGGACTCTTTTGGCCCGTACCGGACCTTCTGCGGCACCTGATCCTCCAACACTCGGTTCGCTTGCCGAACGAGACCTGGGCAAGCCGGACGCTGCCAGCAGGCTTTCAAAGACATTGCCCCAAAATCAAGCCGGCAGCGTCAGCTGCAGCCTGATCGAAACGCCAAGGCCTTCGAATTGAAAGCCCGGAATGACTTCAAGCACTGCCGCCTGTCCGGAGCCCTCCCCGGTCAAGGTAAACCTTGCCTCCTGGAGCGGGAACAAAGCCCTTTGCTCCGGGTTCAGCTCCCAGGGCCGAGGATGAACTGACCGGTCGAGCCAGGCCTGAACGTGCCGCTCGAACGTTTCACCCAAAGGTTCGCGCCAATCAGCAGCCATTCGCATGATGCAGTGCGCGTAACGGCTCGCGCAAAGCGTATAGGGGAGCCGGCGAAGCACGGCATCACGGGCCTTCTGCTCAGGGTCAAGAACCTCCCCCGCACGTGGCAGGTTCAGGGATTGCGCGCTGAAAAACACGGCTCTTGCGGTGCGTTTTCGATGGAGGAGCGGTATCAGACCGGCTTTTGCCAGTTCTGCCTCGCGGCGCTCGTCGAGCACGATTTCGACAGGCGGCATCACCTCCGAACTCCCGCCTGCGGACGGCACGACAACCTCCGGCAGGCCATCGACTTCGCCGCCGCCTTCGACACCCCGAATTCGGACGGCCCAACCATACGTCCTGGCTGAGCGACCAATGTTTGCGGCCATGGCATAGGCCGAATTGATCCACAGGAAGCCGGATGCCGTCCCGGGGGATACATCCTCATTGAAGACAAAGCCTTCGCCCGGATCGGCGTTGCCGCGATAGGGCGACCGTCCGAGTATTCTCGGCAAGCACATGCCAATGTACCGGCTGGTCAAGTTCTGACGCAATTCAGTCCAGGCAGGATGATCGAGCTCAGGCCGGTCGCCTTCTCCGCTCGCCCCCTGCGCACCGGCAATATCCCTGGATGTATAGAGAGCCGGTGACAGCCCGGCGAGAAGCACGGTCTGGGCACGCGCGCAGATCCGTCCGAGATTGGTCAGGAGCTCGGCATCTTCTGCGCTGTTCGCGATCCCCTGGTCCAGCACCATGACGCCATAGGGTTCACCTTCCGAAGTTCGATAGACCTCCTCAAAAAGTGCATTTGATAGAGGCCCGTGCGGCGAGGCCCCCCTGGAAGCAGTTTTCAGCGTGGATTGCAGCTCGTCCCGGCTGAAATTCATCACCCGAAGCTTCAGCTTTGCGTCCCATTCGACGTTGGCGATTAGATACTCCAGACCGCGCCAGGCGCCTTCCAGTGCCTGAAAACCAGGGTGGTGAAGGATTTCGTTCAATTGTGCGCAGAGCCGCGCGTCGATGGCCGAGATCATGGCGCCAAGCACATCGTCCACCGTGCCGCCAGGCAGCTCGCGCCGAGCAAGAGCAAAGGTGGCGAACTGGTCCATCACCGTCTCGAACACATTCCCGTCGTCCGCCCGCAAGACGGCCTTTACCATTTCGTCCAGATCAAGTTCTTTGGGGGTGTCTTCCGAAGAAGAGGATGGTGCCGAACCACCGGATGCGTTGTGCGTTTGCTCGTCCGGTCTCACAGGCGGGCTTTTGCCCAGAAGTCGGCGAAACATGGACAGCACGACATATCTCCTCGAGGTTATGAAAAGTTCACCTCACCGAAGGCACCACAGGCATCATAACATAACCGACCACCGCGAACGGAAAGCCGCAATCAGGCAGGCCGGACCTGCTTCACTACACCAGTTCAAACGGTCAGACGGCATCATGGCACGCCTG
>NZ_JBNKYW010000169.1:0-22569 GCF_050301095.1 Roseibium sp. | reverse complement strand
CCTCCAGGAAGGCCAGGCCAACATCCCTGGTAAAGGCAAAATCCGCGTTCCAGTCGCCGCTGTTGAGATAGTCGTAGAAGATCCCGCCGATGCCGCGGGCCTCGTTGCGGTGCTTCAGGAAAAAATAGTCGTCGCACCAGGCCTTGTAGGCATCATAGTCGGCAACGTCGTGCGCCTCGCAGGCCGCACGCATCGCCTCGTGGAAGGTCTCGGTGTCGGGGTCGTCCTGCGTCCGCCGCGCGTCGAGCACCGGCGTCAGGTCGGCGCCGCCGCCGAACCACTGGCGGGTGGTCACGACCATGCGCGTGTTCATGTGGACGGCCGGAACATGCGGGTTCTGCGGATGAGCGATCAGGCTGATACCTGATGCCCAGAAGCGGGGATCTTCGCTGGCGCCGGGAATCTGTCCGCGAAACTCGGGCGAGAACTCGCCGTAAACGGTCGAAATATGCACACCGACCTTTTCGAAGACACGTCCATGCATCATCGACATGACACCGCCGCCACCCTTGGCGCCCGTGCTGTCGGTCCGCTCCCAGGGGGTGCGTTCGAACCGGCCTGCCGGAAGGTCTGCAAGCGGTCCGCCAAGCGTTCCGATCTCGTCTTCCAGGTCTTCGAACGCCTTGCAGATCCGGTCCCTGAGATCCTGGAACCAGGCCGGAGCAGTGACTTTCTTGTCCTCGATCCCGTCCGGGATCGGGCCGCCGCGGTTTTCCGGAGATGGTGCGCTCATGAATTTGGCCCTGACTGGTTGATCTGTCCGCAGAAAGCGGAATTTGAAATTAACTCCGGCTTTTAGGAAATGTGCCGGTTTGCCGCAAGGCTTCGCCAAGCACCATTCCGGCCGACACCGCCACATTGAGCGAGCGCATGCCTTCCGCCATCGGAATGGTCACCCTGGCATCGGCCAGCGCGTGAATGGTTTCCGGCACACCGCTGCTTTCCCGTCCCGTCATCAGGATGTCGCCAGGACGGAATGAAAAATCCGTGTAAGGCAGCGCGGCCTTTGTCGTCAGGAGGACCAGCCGCCGGTTCCCCGAGGTCCGCCAGGCATCGAAATCCCGGAAGGACGTATGGCGTGTCATGGCCGCCCGTTCCAGATAATCCATTCCCGCCCGCTTCAAGGCGCTGTCGGAGATCGGAAAACCTGCCGGTTCGATCAGGTGCACGTTCACCCGCAAGCAGGCGGCAAGACGCAGGATCGTACCGGTGTTCTGGGGAATGTCCGGCTGGTAGAGGGCGATGTCTGGCATGGTCTGCTTGAGGCCGTTTGCATTGCGATCCGGCTGCATAGCAGCCAGGGCTTCTGATTTCATGCTGTTTTTCAAACAGCAAGACCGATGACATCGAAATCTATCGTGCCGACGCAATGCTGATGCGGGCGATTGCGTTGCCGGAGGAAAGGGAGACGGCAAGGGCTGCGGCGGCGAACGGTTTGAGGGGCAGGGATTTATGGTAATATTCAAATTCTCCATCCCGTTTCACCGAACCTGCCCGGGAGGAAAAATTGCCAGATCCGCGAACCGGAATTGGGCGGTTCTGCTGCTTTGCAATTTATACCGCGCTTGTCTCGGTTGCCTGCGTGCAGCCGGTGCGGACGGCCGCGGAGACGGTCACCATGGTGCAGGACGCGGAGTATCCTCCCTACATGATGGCGACGGAGGAGGGGGCCGCCGGCGTTTATGCGGACATCATCCACGAGGCCGACCGGCGTTTGACCGACTTTGAAATCGACTTGAAAGCCGTGCCATGGTCCCGGGCTCTCTATCTTGTCCGCAGCGGACAGGTAAACGGTATTGTCGGAGCTTATCGCAGGCCGGAGGAGCGGCCCTGGGTTCGGCGATACTCGGTGGCGATGATGCAGGAGAACGTCTTCGTTTTCTGCCGCGAGGGTGTGGCCGGGCGGGACTGGTCCTATCCCGAGGATTATGCCGGGCTGACTTTCGGCAATAACCGGGGGTTTGAAACGCCCGGTCCGGCGTTTTTCAACCTGGTGAAAGATGGCAGGATTTTTCTGTCCGAAGAAGACAACACGGAACTGAGCCTCCGGGTGCTTCATTTTGGCCGGACCGACTGTTACGTGCAGGAGAAGATTGTCGTGGACCCGATCCTGCGGCAGCATGCGTATGACAACATCATTCCCGTGAAGCAGATCGCTTCGGAACCGGTCTATGTGGGATATTCGGATCAGTGGAGGTCCGAAACTTCCGACAGGTTCATTGCGAGACTGAACCGTGTTTTCCTGGAGATGAGGCAGGATGGGACGATCGACCGGATCCTGACCGGTGTCTTGTTGAAATAGGGCTGGCGAGATGTACCGGGTTTTCGCGGGCCGGTTCAAGACCGGCTGGTGAAAGCGCCAATTCCGGCCGCGACGGCGATCAGGCAGGACAGCCGGCCTCCGCCGGCCAACGGCCGTTGCGCGGACGGCACGAAAACAATTCATTATTCACTGGGCCAACTTCGTGGCTGCTGCGTAGGATAGACCAGATTCGCTCCCGCCTCCCGAGGAGAACTCCCTTGTCCCCGTTGTTCAGTACGTTCGAGAAATGGATCGACCCTTTCCGGGCGTCCCCGCCGAAGGACATGCCGCGTGGCGGCCGCGCCTTTCTGGCCTACTTCATCAGCCAGGTTCGCTGGCCGTTCGCCGCCATGCTTCTTGCCGGGGGAGCCGCGGCCCTTGTCGAGGTCGCGATCTTCAATTTTCTTGGCGAACTGGTCGACCTTCTGGACGCCGGCAGCCGGGAGACGTTTTTCAGCGATCATGCCTGGACGCTGTTCAAGATGGCCTTCGTCATCCTCGTGATCCGGGCTGCCGTCAACAGTCTCATGGCGCTTCTGGAGGAGCAGACGATCGTTCCCGGCTTTTTCAACCTGGTCCGCTGGCAGTGCCACCAGCGGGTCATGAAACAAAGCCTGAGCTATTTTCAGGACGATCTGGCCGGCCGGCTGTCGCAAAAGGTGATGCAATCGGGCATGTCGGCCGGTGACTTCATGGTCAACCTGCTCCAGGTCGTCTGGTTCATTCTGGTCTACGCCTTCACCACGCTGGTATTGATCGCCGATCTGGATATCCGTCTTGGTGTTCTGGTCGGGGTTTGGCTGACCTGTTTCCTGATTGCCGCCTGGAAGTTCGTGCCGCGGGTCCGTCAGGCAGGCAAGGACGTGGCAAACGCCTATTCCGGTGTCACGGGCCGCCTGGTCGACACCTACACCAACATCCAGTCGGTGAAGCTCTTCGGTTCCGCGAAGGAGGAAAGCCGCGGCGCCAGACAGTCCTTTGAGCATTTCATCGGCAAGCTGCAGGTCTTCACGCGCCTGTTGACGTCCATCCGGATGGTCATGTCGGTGATCAACGGGCTGATGATCGTCGCCATTGCGGCGCTGGCCCTGAAGGTCTGGCAGGACGGAGGCATCAGCTCCGGCCATGTTGCCTTTGCGCTCAGCCTGATCCTGCGGCTGAACATTCTGCTGAACAGGCTCTTCAACCAGCTCAACGGCCTGTTCCGGCACTTCGGCTCGTTGCAGGACAGCATGGAGACCGTCGTCAAGCCGATCTTGCTGCAGGACAAACCGGAGGCAAGGGAGCTGGCGGTTTCCCAGGGAAAGGTGACGTTTCACAACATTCGCTTTCACTATGGCAAAAGCGGTGGCGTGATCGAACACCTCAATCTGGAGATCGCACCTGGAGAGCGGGTCGGTCTTGTCGGCCGGTCCGGTGCCGGAAAGACCACTTTGACGAGCCTGCTGCTGCGGTTTTTCGATGTTGAAAGCGGTCAGATCCTGATCGACGGACAGGACGTGAGGGAAGTCAGCCAGGAAACGCTGCGGCGGTCGATCGGCATGGTGACGCAGGATCCGTCCCTGCTGCACAGGTCCATCCGCGAAAATATTCTCTACGGGCGGCCCGCGGCGAGCGAGGATGAGCTGATCGAGGCCGCCCGCAAGGCCCATGCCTACGATTTCATTCAGAAGCTGGAGGACAAGCGTGGACGCAAGGGTTTCGACGCCTTTGTCGGAGAGCGGGGAGTGAAACTGTCCGGCGGGCAGCGTCAGCGCATTGCCATCGCGCGGGTTCTGCTGAAGGACGCGCCGATCCTGGTGCTGGATGAAGCGACCTCGGCACTCGATTCGGAAGTGGAGGCGGCCATCCAGGAGAACCTGCAGCGGCTGATGGCCGGCAAAACCGTTATCGCGATTGCGCACCGGCTCTCCACCATTGCCGCGATGGACCGTCTGATCGTGATGGACAAGGGGCGGATTGTGCAGGAAGGCACGCATAATGGCCTGTTGCGGCAGGAGAACGGACTTTATGCGCAGCTCTGGCACCGTCAGTCCGGCGGTTTCCTGAAGCCTGAAACGGAAACTGTCTGAAGGCCGGTCCCGGAAGCTCTTGGTGTTACCGAAAATTTACACACGCCGGAGTAGATTCTGCCCGGCCTGATAGCGGATCGGTTTGGCAACCGCCCTTTGGGCCTGGGATAATTTTTCGGGGTTTTAGCGTGACGCTTTCGATCAAGGGCCGTTTTGTCGCCATGGTTCTCACCGCCGCCGTCATCATGATGGCCGGGACCGCATTCGCTTTCTACACGTTCCGTCAGGCACTCATGCAGGAAATCGGAACGGCAGCCGAGGCGCAACAGTTTCTGTCGGGTGACGTCGCGGGCCGCGTCGACGGCCTCATTCTGGATCAGATGATCACCATCGGCCTCGTTGTTTCGCCGGTCGGTCTCGCCTTCCTCGGCTTTGCAATTCTGCTGGCGCTGGGCATCGCCCGGCCGCTCAACCGCCTGCAACTGTGCCTCGACAAGCTGTCGGCAGGCGATCTCGATGTCGAGATCCACGGGAACGAGCGCAACGACGAGATCGGTGCGATCGCGCGGTCCGTGACCGCTTTCCGCGCGAACCTCGCGGATAGGGCTCAGGAGCAGGCCCGCCAGGAACTGGCACACCAGGAAGCGCTCAGCGAGGAGCGCAAGGCGCTCATGCAGGATGTCGCCGACGACTTCGAACGTTCCGTCATCGGTGTTGTCTCGTCCCTGACCAAGGCCGCCGGCAGCGTTGAAAGCAACTCCATGCAACTGAGCGAAGCGGTTCAGTCCTCCCTTCAGGCCGTGCAGGAAGTGCACATGGCGACGTCGGAGGCCAACAGCTCGGTGGTGATCGTGTCCGATTCCGCGGAACGGCTGTCCGGCTCGCTGATGCGCGTCCGCACGGATGTGGATCAGGCGACGGAAATTGCCAGCACCGCGGTCGAGGAAGCCCGCAAGACAGACGAGATCGTCGGCCGTCTCTCCGAAACCGGCCGGGCCATTGGCGAGATTGTCGAACTGATCAGCCAGATTGCCAGCCAGACCAACCTTCTTGCCCTGAACGCGACCATCGAGGCGGCCCGCGCAGGCGAGGCCGGCCGGGGCTTTGCGGTCGTAGCCAACGAAGTCAAGGCCCTGGCGGAACAGACCACCAAGGCAACGGATGACATTTCCGCCCAGGTCGCCTCCGTGCAGGAAGTTGCGGAACTGTCCGAAACCGCGATCCGCTCCATCGTGGAGACCATCGGGCGGGTCAGCGAGATCTCCGGGAAGATCCGAGAGGCGGTGGAAGAACAGTCCGGCGCCACGCGGGAAATCAGCAGCAACGCGCAGACGGCAAGTTCCAGTTCGGAACTGGTTTCCAGCAATGTCGCCACACTGAGCGATGTCATGGAGACCAGCCGCACGGCAACCGGCGAGATGCATCGGGCTTCGTCCGAACTGGGCGAACTTTCTGACAGTCTTCAGTCGCAGGTGCGACAGTTCCTCCAGAGCGTCCGGGCTGCGTGATGGTGGACTTCAAGTAAATATTGATAAAAATATCAATATTGATTCAATTAGAATTGTGTTTAGTGATTATTTTAGAGTTGGGCGTGTAAAATCAAATAAATCAATGTTCTAATACGAAGTCTGGTTATGGCGGAAATCTTGGGTGATGGGTCCGTTCAGCATCTGGTTTTCCTCCTGGGGGCTGTGGTGGCTCTTCTTGGCGCGGGGTTCTTTGTGGGCCGGCGCAGCGTCGCGACGACTGGCAAAGCGGCTGTTTCCAAATTCGGCAATGATGCCGCCATCCTCAAACTGGTCGTCGAACATGCCCATGAAGGCCTGATGCTGCAGGATATCTACGGGCGCATCGAATGGTCCAATCCTGCCTATTCCCGTATTACCGGATACTCCGCGGACGAAATCCGGGGCCGCCGGCCGCAGGAGTTCATCCTGACGCCGGAGAACCAGCTTTCCGAAAATGAAATCAAGAGCTTCCGGTTCGACCTGTCGAAATTCCAGTCCGGCTTTGACGAACTGATCCTGAACAAGCGCAAGAACGGCGAATACTTCTGGAACCAGCTCACTTATGCCGTGGTCGAAGGTGATACGCTCGAAGACACCAAAATCATTCTCATTTGCCGCGATGTGACCAGCCAGGTCGAGCACATGCGGGAACTGGAGGAGGCCCGCAACAAGCTGAAGCTTCAGGCCGAGCGCGACGATCTCACCGGTGTCGCAAACCGGAACAAGCTGAATTCCTTTCTGCACGAAAGGGCGTCCACCCGTCAGGACGAACCGGGTCTTATCGGGATCATTCACTGCGATCTCGACCACTTCAAGGATATCAACGACAGTCATGGCCACAGCGCCGGAGATACCGTCCTGTGTCATGCCGCGGAGGTCTTGAAAACTGTGCTCCGGGGCAAGGGGCTTGTAGCGCGCATTGGCGGAGACGAGTTCATTGCCGTGGTTTCCGACCCGGCCGGACCCCAGCAGATGGAAACCCTGGGCAAGGAAATTCTGGAAGGCCTTTCCAGGCCGGTCAAGGTGGACCATCAGACGCTGAGCGTGGCCGGCAGTGTCGGTCTGGTGCTGGCGGACGGCAGCAAGACCGGTGTTTCCGAACTCATCAACCGGGCCGATCTTGCGCTTTATGCAGCCAAGAAATCGGGCCGCCGCCAGATTGCCTGGTACACGGATGCGCTCGGCGCTGCCCACAGGCATCGGCGCATGACCATGGCACAGCTGGATAAGGACCTGGAGAACGGCGGGTTGACCCTGCTTCTGGAACCGCAATTCGACCTGGTGCGGGAGCGGATTGTCGGATACGAAGCCTCCGCCTATTGGCTGCACCCCACCGAAGGGCTCGTCGATCCGGTCGGCTTGCTGTCCTCGCAGGAAGATCTCAAGCGCTTTGCCCAGATCGAGCGCTTTGCGCTGAGTCGTGGACTTGCCGAGGTGAAATACCTGCGGGATACCTCGGACCTTCCCCTGTTTCTCTCCGTCAACCTGACCGCCGCAAGCATCAAGGAACCCGGATTCCTGACATGGTTCACCCAGTTGTGCGACGACCACCAGTTCGACTGCAGGGACATCGTGATAGAACTCGATGAAAGCATCGTCCGGTTAGACGAGCCCGATGGACTGGTTTCATCATTGGGGGGGCTGACAGACTTCGGCTGCCAGATTGCGCTCGACATGTTCGGTAGTGGACATGGCGGCGCCGGACAGCTCATTCATCTGAATGCCGACAGGTTGAAACTCAGTCCGGGCCTGGTCAAAGGGCTCGCCCCTGGTTCCAAGCAGCACCGACTCGTCCAGGCGATTATCCGCCTGACCAAGAACCTGGGGCTGGTGGTATCAGCCGCCGGAGTGAAGACACCTGAGCAGATCGACATGCTGGAAGCACTGGGGTGCACCATCATTCAGGGAGAGGCGGTCTCCGCACCGCTGTCACCGCGGGAAGCTGAAATCCACCTGCAGGATTTCAGCAAGAACACACGGCTGTTGAGGCGCGGCGAGGTGTAGATACCGGTCTTGTCGGCCAACCGCCATGCATTCGGGACGGGAGAAACGCATGCAGGACGAAGATGAAATCCGCCAGCTGATTGAAGAGCATTTCGAGGCGATGCGCTGGGCTCCTGGCGAGCCCCCCGACTGGAATCGGTTTCGTCAGGATTACCTTCCCGAAGCGCAGCTGTTCGGAACTGCCCGCCCGATCCAGCCCCGTACGCTGGAAGGTTTTATCGAACGCATGGAAACGGTCGCCCGCGCCAATCTGCAGTCCTTCGAGGAACATACGCGGAAGATGAAGATCCTGCGTTTCGGCAATGTCGCTGTCGTGCTGGCAATGTCGGAACTGCTGGAGAACGGCAGTGAGACCAGCCACGACATCAGCGGCTACCTATTGGTGAAGTCAGAAGGGAGTTGGGCGATCGCTGCCCATGCCTGGGACCAGGCAGGGCCGCAAAATCCAGTCCCCGAAGACTGGATGTGAGTCGCCATAAGCGGGCTCTGTGCTTTCTCGTGTTCCTGACCCATCGGCAGCTTCCGGAGTGCTGCGACAGTGCCTGTGGCGCAATGGCAACAGTCGATGCATTCGTGCAGCAATTTGACGCATTAGCGCTTTTCAAGCCCGGCAAAAGCGGTTACCAACGCAACCAGTCAACTTCTGATGGTTGACTTCCTTTACCCCAGTGGCCGCCCGGCCGCGCAACCAGGAGGGCATTCATGACAGATCATTGCATGATCCACGCGTTCACCGCCCTTGTGGGTTGCCCAGGGATCACTGTCCGCCTCCGCTAGGGGGCCACAGCTCCTCTTCAAAATCCAGGACTTTGCGGTGACCGGCTAAAGCCGTTCCCAGGAGCTGCACGCATTTCCTGCGTGTCTGCCGTCACCAGACTCTCTATCCCTTTCGGAGATTTTCCGATGTCAGTTCATTATTTGCCGGACCTGTCTGCGCGGGCAGACCTTCCGGATTTCGAAGTGCCTCTGCCAACCCAACCAGTGGTTGGTGGATTTCACAGGTTTCGCCAGTTTGTGGTGGCCTCGGGGCTGTTTCTCGGTGCCACGTTTGCGATCGCCGTCGTGTTTTTCCTTCCGGTGCTCGCTTTCAATCTGTGCCGGATTGAAGCCCTGGAAATCGCCGGACAGCAGATCTCCGTATCCGGGTTCGTCGACCAGCTCGGCGCGCTGTTCTGGGGAACCTTCATTCTGGCCCTGGCCTTCACAAGCTTCATCGTCCGCGTGCTCCGTCATGCCCCCGGACGAATTATTCGCCCGCGTTCCCGGCCGGCAGCCAGCGGCGATGCGCTCCCGCATCTGACCGTGCTACGGTTGAGCGGGCATGAGAGGTGATCATGTTTGACCGGTTTGAAAAATTCATTGATCCGTTCGAAACAACCGAACTCGACGTGCCGCCGAAGGGCTTCTGGGCCTTTTGTTGGTACTACACCAAACCCGTGTGGCCGATTCTGGCGGCAGTGTCGCTCTTCGGCACACTGGTCGCCCTGACGGAAGTCTATATCTTCACGTTCCTGGGCGATCTCGTCACCTGGCTGGAAAAATCGGATCCGGCCACCTTCCTGACGGAGAACTGGCCGACGCTCCTGTTCATGCTGGGTATTCTGCTGGTTCTGCGGCCGCTTCTGGAAGTCGTCTGGCAATTGTTCTTCCACCAGGGGCTGATGGGCAACTACCCCATGTCCATTCGCTGGCGGGTGCACCGCTACCTGCTCAGGCAAAGCATTTCGTTCTATCAGAACGACTTTGCCGGGCGGATCGCGACCAAGCTGATGCAGACGGCCCTGGGGGTGCGCGAGGTCGTCTCGCGCATCGCCGACATCATGGTCTACGTGGCGGTCTATTTCACCGCGGCGGTTATCGTCGTGGCGGAAGCCAATATCTGGCTAAGCCTGCCGTTTCTGGTCTGGGTCAGCGCCTATCTCCTGACGATCCGCTTCTTCATTCCGAAGCTGCGGGACGTCTCGAAGGATCAGGCAAACGCCCGCTCCGTCATGACCGGTCACGTTGTCGACGCCTACACCAACATCGCCACGGTGAAGCTGTTCTCCCACGCCGAACGGGAGGAGGACTATGCCAGGCGCTCGATGACGGGTTTCCTGAAAACCGTTTTCCAGCAGATGCGTCTGGTCACGGGGCTCAACATTGTCCTGGTGTTCATCAACATGGTGCTCCTGACGTCTATCGGCGGCCTGTCGATCCTGCTGTGGCAGAGCGGAACGGTCACCATCGGCGAGGTCACCATTGCGGTTGCCTTCGTCTTGCGTCTTCAGGGCATGTCCCATTGGATTCTCTGGGAACTGGCGGGCCTCTTCGAGAACATCGGCACCGTTCAGGACGGCATCACCACCATCTCGCGGGAGAGGGAGGTCGTCGACATTCCGAAAGCCAGGGAGCTGAATGTGACCCGAGGCGAAATCCGTTTCGAGAACATCCGGTTCCACTATGGCAAGAAGGCTGGTGTGATCGACGATCTGAGCCTGACGATGCGGCCGGGAGAGAAGATCGGCCTGATCGGACGGTCGGGTGCGGGCAAGTCGACCCTCGTCAATCTGCTGCTGCGGTTCTACGACCTGGAAGGCGGCCGGATCCTGATCGACGGTCAGGATGTCTCCGCCGTGCGCCAGGACGACATCCGCGCCCATGTCGGCGTCGTTACGCAGGACACCTCGCTGCTGCACCGGTCGATCTTCGAAAACGTTGCCTACGGCAAGCCGGAAGCAACCCGTGAGGAGGTCAGGGCGGCATTGGAAAAGGCGCATGCCATGCCCTTCGTCGAAGGTCTTGTCGATCAGGAGGGCCGCAAGGGACTGGACGCCCATGTGGGCGAGCGCGGTGTCAAGCTGTCCGGCGGTCAGCGCCAGCGGATCGCCATCGCACGGGTGCTCTTGAAGGATGCGCCGATCCTGGCCCTGGACGAGGCGACCTCCGCGCTCGATTCCGAAGTGGAACTTGCCATCCAGGAAAGCCTGTTCGACCTGATGAAGGGCAAGACCGTGGTTGCGATCGCCCACAGGCTGTCCACCATCGCGGCGATGGACCGGCTGATCGTCATGGACAAGGGACGAATCATCGAGGAAGGCTCCCATCAGGAGCTGCTGGACAGAAACGGGCTTTATGCGCAGCTCTGGCAGCACCAGTCCGGGGGCTTTCTGGCCCCGGTTCAGGCGGCATAAATGCGCTTTTACGATGCAAGACCGGGATTCATTTGAATTCCGGTCTTGCGCTCTTTCGCAAAAAAAGGGCAGAAAAGCGGCGCGGTGGGTCTTTTGACTGCGACATAGTTGTTTTGAGGCGTTTGTTGAACTGGACAAGCGTTTCGAAGGGTGCAAAAAGACAAGCCGCTTGACTGGAGCCCAATTTCTGGTGTTCCGGTCTCCGAAGAGCCCGGCATGGTTTCGTCTTCCTTCTGGGGCAGAAGGAGTTCGGACGTGATGCGGGCTTTCGGTACAGGTTGAACATAAAAGAGGACGCGACCTTGGCACACAACACGGACACGGACGAACCGAACCGCCGTGACTTTCTCTACATCGCGACCGGTGCAATGGGCGTTGTGGGCGCCGGCGCGTTGGCATGGCCGTTCATCGATCAGATGAACCCGGACGCCTCTGCATTGGCGCTGGCATCCATTGAAGTTGATGTGTCTGCCGTTGAAGAGGGGCAGTCAATTACCGTCAAATGGCGCGGAAAGCCGGTCTTCATCCGCAACCGGACCGAAACGGAAGTGGAAGAAGCCAAATCCGTACCGCTTGAAGACCTTCCGGATCCGATGGCTCGAAACGCCAACCTGCCGGCCGACGCTGAGGCCACCGACCCGAACCGCGGCGTCGAAGGCAAGGAAAACTGGCTCGTTCAGGTTGGTATCTGTACCCACCTGGGCTGTGTGCCGCTTGGCGATGCCGGTGACTTCGGCGGCTGGTTCTGCCCGTGCCACGGCTCTCACTACGACACTGCCGGCCGTATCCGCAAAGGCCCGGCTCCCGAGAATTTGCTGATTCCGCCGCTCGAGTTCGTCAGCGACTCGACGATCAAGATCGGCTAACGGCAAGATTTTTTAGGAGACAGCCATGGCTGGACATTCAAACTACGTACCGCAGAGCGCTGCGGCGAAGTGGCTGGAAAGCCGCCTGCCGGTGATTTCGCTAGTTCGCGGTTCCTTCGTCGATTTCCCGACCCCGAAGAACCTCAACTACTGGTGGACCTTCGGCGGCATTCTGTTCTTCGTGCTGATCGCGCAGATCCTCACCGGTATCGTTCTGGTGATGCACTACACGCCGAGCACGGGTTCTGCCTTTGACAGCGTCGAGCACATCATGCGCGACGTGAACTTCGGCTGGATGCTGCGTTACCTGCACTCCAACGGCGCGTCGATGTTCTTCATCGCCGTCTACATCCACATGTTCCGTGGAATGTACTACGGGTCCTACAAGGCACCGCGCGAGATTTCCTGGATCCTCGGCGTGATCATCTTCCTGATCATGATGGGCACCGCCTTCATGGGCTACGTGCTGCCTTGGGGCCAGATGTCCTTCTGGGGCGCAACGGTCATCACCAACCTGTTCTCGGCAATCCCGCTGGTCGGTGAGGAAATCCGCACCTGGCTGTGGGGTGGTTTCGCCGTCGACAATCCGACCCTGAACCGCTTCTTCTCGCTGCACTACCTGCTGCCGTTCATGATCTTCGGCGTGGTTCTGCTGCACGTGTGGGCCTTCCACACCACGGGCAACAACAACCCGTCCGGTGTCCAGCCCAAGACCAAGCAGGACACGGTTCCGTTCCATCCGTACTACACGGTCAAGGATCTCTACGCGATTGTCGTGTTCATGATCCTGTTCGCATGGTTCGCCTTCTATGTGCCGAACTACATGGGACACCCGGACAACTACATCGAAGCCAATCCGCTCGTGACCCCGGCGCACATCGTTCCGGAATGGTACTTCCTGCCGTTCTACGCGATCCTGCGTGCGATCCCGGACAAGCTCGGCGGCGTCGTGGCCATGTTCGGTTCCATCGCGATCCTGTTTGTGCTGCCCTGGCTTGACACGTCCAAGGTCCGCTCCGGCACCTACCGTCCGCTGTTCAAGCAGTTCTTCTGGATCTTCGCCCTGGTGTGCGTAGCCCTCGGTTACCTCGGTGCGATGCCGGCGGAAGGCACCTACGTTCTGCTCGCCCGTATCTGCACGGCTTACTACTTCGCTCACTTCCTGATCATCCTGCCGCTGCTCGGCTTCCTGGAAAAACCGCGGCCTCTCCCGGCTTCCATTTCCGAAGCAGTGTTGAAGGGCGGTTCCGGAAATCCGGCTGGTGCGACTGCCGCACCGGACACGAAGTAACGCGAACCGATCAGGAGTTATTCGAGACAATGAGCACCATGATCAAATTGGTTCGTTCCTTCGCAGCGGTGGCGGCTGTCGCCATCGCAACCCCGGCCTTCGCTGCAGGCAATGCGCCTCATATCGAGCGCCAGCAATGGTCCTTCGGCGGGCCGTTCGGTCAGTACGACCGCGGCCAGCTGCAGCGCGGCTTCAAGGTCTACCAGGAAGTCTGTGCTTCCTGCCACGGCCTGCGTCTGGTGTCCTTCCGCAACCTTGCGGAAGACGGCGGACCTGGGTTCACCGAAGAGCAGGCAAAGCAGATCGCATCCGAATACACGGTTGTCGACGGACCGAACGAAGATGGCGACATGTACGATCGTCCGGGCATTCTGGCGGACAAGTTCCCGTCTCCGTTCCCGAACGAGCAGGCTGCCCGCGCCTCCAACGGCGGTGCCTATCCGCCGGACTTCTCCCTGCTGGCGAAGGCACGCGCAGGACATCGCGGATTTCCCGCATTTGTCTTCGACGCTTTCACCCAGTACCAGGAGCAGGGTGCCGACTATATCTACGCACTGCTGACGAGCTACCCGGAAGAAAACCCGGCTTGCCTCGGTGAGGATTTCTCCGGCAACTTCAACCCGGCCTTCCTCGGCGGGTCGGTGTCGGCTGAAGAATGTGCTCAGGAGCACCTCACCGGTGGTCCGATCGGCATGGCTGCACCGCTTTCCGACGAACTGGTTGAATACACCGACGGAACGCCGATGACGGTCGACCAGTACGCCCGGGACGTTGCCGCTTTCATGATGTGGGCTGCCGAGCCGCACCTGGAAGAGCGCAAGAAGATCGGTTTCCGCGTCATGATCTTCCTGATCGTCTTTGCCGGACTGCTGTACTTCACCAAACAGAAACTGTGGCGCAACGTCGAGCATTGATTAAGCGCCAACACAGTGCATGATGAAAGCCGCCGGTTCTCCGGCGGCTTTTTCTTTGAGAGGTGGTGGAATGAAGCGTATTTTGACAGGCCTTGCATTGTTAATTCTTCCAACATCTGCGTTTTCGCAAGCTACCGCGACCCATTCGGTGGACGTTCTGGATGTTCACCTTGCCATGCGGGCTGCGCTCAGGGCCGTCGAGGTCTGTGCCGAGGCGGGCTATCAGGTGGGCGCCTCCGTTGTTGATCGCTTCGGCCTGGAGCAGGTGACGCTCCGTGGCAACATGGGGGGCGCACACGTTGCCGAAACCGCCCGGCGCAAGGCCTGGACAGCTGCCGGCTTCAGGTTGCCGACATCGGAATTGAACGGGCAGGCCGGGGAAGCGCTGGCGTCTGCTGCAACGACGGTGCCGGGTGCGGTGACGCTCGGCGGCGGACTGCCTATCGTCGCCAAATCCGGAGCGCTTCTTGGCGGCATCGGTGTTGCCGGCGCTTCCAGTGGTGAAATCGATGCCAAATGTGCCAGGGCCGGACTTGACGCCATCGGCGAACAGTTGAAATAACCCTTTCGGATTGCCGCCAAAATCGATCCCTGCGGCAGGTACCTTCTACGAAAGACAGATCAGGAGCGGACATGGCAGACGCAGTCTTGGGCATCATCGGCGGTTCGGGAATTTACGACCTTCCAGGTCTGGAAAACTCCGAGTGGATCACCGTGGAGAGCCCTTGGGGCACACCGTCCGACCAGGTTCGCATCGGCACCATTGACGGCCTCAAGGTCGTGTTCATGCCGCGTCACGGACGCGGTCATGTCTATTCGCCCACCACCATCAACTACCGCGCCAACATCGATGTCATGAAACGCTGCGGTGTTACCGATCTCCTGTCCGTCTCCGCCTGCGGTTCGCTGAAGGAAGAGCATGCACCTGGAACCTTCGTGCTCGTGGACCAGTTCATCGACCGTACCATTGCCCGGGAAAAGAGCTTCTTCGGTACCGGCTGCGTCGCGCATGTCTCCATGGCGACCCCGGTCAGCCCCAAGCTGGTCGATGCGGTTGCCGCTGCTGCCGAAGCGGAGGGGCTGGCCTGCAACAAGGGCGGCACCTATCTGGCGATGGAAGGCCCGCAGTTCTCCTCTCTGGCCGAAAGCGAACTCTACCGCAGCTGGGGATGCGATGTGATCGGCATGACCAACATGCCGGAAGCCAAGCTCGCCCGGGAAGCGGAGATCTGCTACGCAACCGTTGCCATGGTCACCGATTACGACAGCTGGCATCCGGACCACGGCGAGGTCGACATTCAGGCGATCATCAAGGTCCTGCACGACAATGCGGAAAATGCGCAGCGCCTGGTCGCGCGGGTCGCCCGTGACCTGCCGCGCGAACACCGCTCCTGCCCGGCCGGTTCCGATACCGCTCTCGAATTTGCCATGATGACGGCGCCCGAGAAGCGCGACCCGGCTTTGGTTGCCAAGCTGGATGCTGTGGCCGGCCGCATACTGAACAGTCCTGCCTAAGCCCTTGAGCCAATGCGAAAACGCTTCGACCGGCGGATCAAACTTGCTATAAGCGTCGGTCGGGATGGAACCTTCAGCAACAGAAAGACAGCTCGATGACCGCACAGTCGATCCAGGATGAACTGGTCTCTGCGATCCGCACGATCAAGGACTACCCGAAAGAAGGTATCCTGTTTCGCGACATCACGACGCTTTTGGGAAATGCACGGGCCTTCCGCCGCGCGGTGGATGCCCTCGTTCAGCCCTGGGCGGGTTCCAAGGTCGACCAGATCGCCGGCATCGAAGCACGCGGCTTCATCTTGGGTGGCGCCGTAGCACATCAGCTTTCCGCAGGTTTCGTTCCGATCCGCAAGAAGGGCAAGCTGCCGCATGAAACCGTGCGCATCGCCTATTCTCTGGAATACGGCCTTGATGAAATGGAAATGCACAAGGACGCTATCCAGGCGGGCGACCGCGTGATTCTGGTGGACGACCTGATCGCAACGGGCGGAACGGCCGAGGCCGCCTGCAAGCTGCTGCGCTCCATGGGTGCCAATATCGAGGCAGCCTGCTTCATCGTGGATCTGCCGGATCTCGGCGGGCGCAAGAAACTGGAAGCGATGAATGTTCCCGTGCGGACACTGGTCGAGTTCCCGGGACACTAGCGCGCGATGGTGGGGGAAGCCGGCGAAGCGGTCGAAAAACCGGAATTTTCACTAGAATTCCAGCAGAGATTCGAAACCCTGCTGAGGTGGCGAAGGGATGTGCGCCGGTTCAGGACAGATCCTCTGCCGGAAGGCACACTGGATCATCTGCTGCAACTGGCCGATCTCGCGCCCTCGGTCGGCAACAGCCAGCCCTGGCGGATCGTGGTCGTCGACAGCAAGGCGTGCCGGGACCGGATCATCGCCTCCTTCGAGGCGGAAAACGAGGCGGCGGCAAGGCAATACCAGAGCGAAAAGGCTTCTCTTTACCGGCAGCTCAAGCTGGCCGGACTGAAGGAAGCACCGGTTCACCTGGCGATATTCAGCGACGAGGACCCCGAACAGGGAGCCGGGCTCGGCCGGATGACCATGCCGGAGACGCTGGCCTATTCAACGGTCAGCATGATCCACACCTTCTGGCTGGCGGCGCGGGCGGAAGGTGTCGGGGTTGGATGGGTGTCGATTCTTGACCCGCAGCAGGTTGCACGCACGCTGCAGGTTGACGAGAGCTGGCGGCTCGTGGCTTATCTTTGCGTCGGCTATCCGGAGGAAGAACATGTCGATCCGGAGCTTGAACGGGTGCGGTGGCAGGCCCGCACTCCCCTGTCATCCCGCTTGTTTCACCGATGAGGGCAAACCATGAGCGTAGTCATTCACCGGATCACCGAGGACGACAAGGAAGCCGTCTTTCAGTTGCTGACCGAAAGATGGGCCAGCCCGGAAATGCTGCTGGACGGCGAAATCATCGATGCCACCAGCCTGCCCGGATATACGGCCTATGACGGCAGCGATCTCGTCGGCCTGGTCACCCTGATCAAGCGGGACAACGAATGGGAAATCCTGACGCTGGATTCCCTCAGTCGCTGGGGCGGCACGGGAACGCTTCTGCTGGATGCGGTGATCGAGGAAGCGCGCGCCAGCGGGATCAATCGGATCGTGGTGCGCACGTCCAACGACAATCTCGACGCATTCCGATTCTATCAACGCCGAAGGTTCCGGCTGGAGCGGGTTGTGCAGGGTGTGATCGACGCCGAACGGGAAAAGCGACCCGAGATCCCGCTGCGGGGAGACTACGGTATAGAGATCCACGACGAAGTGCTTTTCGCCCGCACTTTGTAAGCCCCTGCCAGGGCATCTTTTCCGTGACTGCGCTGTGCCTGGTATCGGGAAGACGGACGCGTCATGATTTGCATTGCGATGCACAATAGTTATAATTCAAATCTTCCAAGTTCATGACTCGAATTGCAAAATTTTCGCACGTTATGCGTGCTGAAAATTTGAGGAGGAAGATATATGACCACAGCCAAATTACTGGAGTCGGCTGAGGAAATTTCGGAAATTGCTTTTGGTTTTATGGGGTCGAAGGCGCTCTTTTCTGCGCTTCATTTAAAGTTATTCTCTGTTCTTTCGGAAAGTATTCTTACGCCGCAAGAAGTGGCGGAAAAAACTGCTCTCGACGTTGACCGCGCAACAACGCTTCTGACAGCGCTTGCGAGCCTTGGTCTCGTACGCCGCGAAGGAGCCGGTTTCACCAATTCGCCCGCAGCTGAAGCGTTTCTGGTGAAGGGACGGAAATATGAGTTCGGCGACTATCTGCGCTATCAGATAGACAAGCAGATGTATCCCTTCATGACCCAGCTCAACGATGCTCTGACGGACAATCTGAAAGAGGACCAGATCGCATCCTACGAGGACTGGTTCTCAGACCCGGAAGAAGCGCGGCTCTATTCAAGGTCCCAGCATGCGGGCTCGCTTGGACCGGGGCGCGGACTGGCAAAGCTGGTGGATTTGTCCGCAGCCCGGAATTTGCTCGATGTCGGTGGCGGGACCGGTGCCTTTTCTATTTCGCTCTGCAAGGCCTATCCAGAACTGACCTCCACCATTCTCGATTTTCCGAATGTCGCGAAGGTAGGCGAGGAATTCATAGCCGAGGAAGGGTTGGCCGACCGGATCAGCTACCGTCCCGGCAACGCCCTGAACGATCCGTGGCCCGAAAGCGCCGATGCGGTTCTGATGTCGTATCTCTTCTCAGGAGTGCCGGGAACATCGATCCCGGCACTCGTGCGAAAGGCTTTCGAGGTGCTTGGGCCCGGTGGCCGCTTCATGGTGCACGACTTCATGGTGGACGAAAACCGGGAGGGGCCCAAGTTGGCGGCACTCTGGCAACTCCAGCACACTGCCTTCAATCCCGAGGCTCGGTCCATCACCAGTTCCTATGTGGCGGGACTGATGGAAGCGGCAGGTTTTCAAGAGATCGTCACAGGAGAGATGATACCGGGCATGACAATGCTGGTACACGGCCGCAAGCCCGCATGACGCATCCCGAAGCAGGAGCCGGGACGCTTTGGTTTCGGATGAACACGTCTTCCCTCGTTGAGGGGAGGCGAGTGCGAACGGCGTAGGCTCAGTAACAGTTAGTTCTGCTTGCCCCTGCCTGTTCGCCGGGAGGACGTGGCCTGTTACGTCCTGCGCCGTTCGAGAAACACGTTTCCCTTGAAGGAAAAGGCGAGCTCGCCTGCCTGATTGACGGCCTCAAGCTGGAAGTGGATGAGCCCCCATTGCGGCCGGCTCCGGCTTTCGGTCTTGCCGGTCACGACCTGGCTGTAAGTCAGCTCATCGCCCGCATAGACGGGCTTCAGCCACTTGAGGTCTTCGAAACCGGGTGAGGGGCCATATTTGGCCGGCGTGATGCCGGCTGCCAGGACTTCCCTCTTCTGCGCTTCGTAGGTTTCCACCCACAGCTTCATGAAGATGGCTGCCGTGTGCCAGCCTGAGGCGCACAGCCGGCCGAAATGGGTCCGGGCGGCGCCTTCCTCGCTGAGGTGAAAGGGCTGCGGGTCGTATTTTTCCGCAAAGCGAATGATGTCTTCGCGCGTGAAAACATGGCGGCCGAGTGCCAGTTCGTCGCCGATCTGAACATCGTCGAAAAAGGCTGTCATGCTCCGGCCTCCCGTTTGGCGAAAAGAATGGGGCTTTCCCAGAGCACGACCTCCGTGCCGGACTGGTTGGCGGCGGTGACGCGCACGGTGACGATGCCGAGATCCGGTTTGGAGCGCAGGTCCTTTGTTTCAAGTACTTCCGCCCTGGCGGAAAGCGTGTCGCCCGGACAGACCGGGCGTTTCCATTGCAGCCTGGTGATGCCCGGGGAGCCTCGCCCCGAGGATTTGTTCAGCAGCCCTTCGGCCAGCAGCCGCATGGTGAGCGAACCGGTGTGCCAGCCGGAGGCTGCCAGCCCGCCCAGGATCGAGGCCTTGCCGGCTTCCTCGTCAAGATGAAAAGGCTGAGGGTCGAACTCGGAGGCGAATTCGATGACCTCTTCCTTGCTGACGGTTACGGAGCCGAGGTCAAAGGATTGCCCCGGCGCAAAGTCTTCAAAATAAATCAGGTCGGACATGGAACCCGGTAGGTGATTTCAAGGGGAGGAAACGCGGCGTGCCGCGTTGCAGAGCGAAGGGCGGGCATGAGGCCCGATCAGTCGAAGTAGATATCGTTGTCGTCGAGATAGACGTTGCTGGCTTCGCAGATGTCGATGTCGATCGGATCGTCGAGAACCTCGCTGTCGTCGTCGCCAAGCCAGCCGACCTGGAGCGTCTGGGCGCAATTCCCGGTGTCGGCAAGGAAATTCGCGGTGGCGGTTTCACCCGGAGCAAGCGCTTCGGATAGCCAGTTGTCGCTCCAGCCGTTGCCGTCGTTGGTGTAGAAACCGACAACGACATTGCCTTCCGTGTTGTTGTGAATCTGGAAATATCCTTCCGATCCGGTTCCTTGCGCTATCGCGGCTGTCGCGGACACCAGCAGGGCAACACCGATCACGGCGGATTTCAAGAATTTCATACTGTTGTCTCCGGACAGCAATGGCAGAATTGAACGCGCCCAGAAGCTAATCTCCACGGCTTGCGAAGTAAATGCCATTCAGGCCTTCACGTATTTGCGCCAGTCATGCTCTTCCCGAAAGCCCAGGACTTCCCTGATCTTGCGGTTGGAAAACAGGGCCTCGTGCTCGCCGAGCTCCCGGCTCACCGGAACATCCGGGAAGAAGCGTTTCAGGATTTCGGCATTCGGAATATCGACGGAGTTGGTGTCGTTGCCCGCGTTGAAGATCTGATAGCCGAGGCCGTCCTTTTCAAGGCACAGGTCGACGATCTGGCCGAGATCGCGGGCATCGATATAACAGAAGATATTGCGCCGGCGCTGTGCCGGATTTTCGAAGAAATCCGGAAAGCGGTCATATTCATGCGGCTCGATGACATTGCCGATTCGAAGCGCATAGATGTCGAAGCCGGAGCGGCGCTGGAAGGCGCGGGCGGTCTGTTCGTTGACGACCTTGGAGAGACCATAGCTGTCCATCGGATCGACGTCGTAGTCTTCTTCCACCGGCAGCACTTTCGGGTCGGCCACGCCATCGGCAAAACAGACACCGTAGGTGGTTTCCGAGGAGGCAATGACGATCTTGCGGATGCCGAGCTTCACCGCCGCTTCGATGACATTGTAGGTGCCGACCGCATTCACCGCGAATGTCTTGTTGTCCGGATGGATGAGAATGCGCGGCACAGCGGCAAAGTGTACGACCGCGTCGAACTTTGGCACGCCGGTGCCCGGCTCCAGTTCGTCGAAATTGGCGTAGCTGGTCATGACATTGAACATCTCGCCGGACTGGGTGATGTCCGCCGTCAGATTGTCGACGCCGGGATGGTCCAGAGGGGTCAGGTCCACATTGACGACCCGGTGACCGCGATCCAGCAGATAGGGCACAACATGCTTGCCGGCCTTGCCGGAACCGCCGGTGAAGAGAATGCGTTTCGGTGTGCTCATGTGCCTGTGCCTTTCCAAGATGAGGAGCGTACATCATGCCGTTTCCGCCGGCAGAAGCCAGTGCGCAATCTTATCCGTTTTGGAATAGATGCTTTGGCGGGAAGTCGGAAGAGCTGAAAGAGCAGCTCAAGTCAGCAAGATTTATCAGATCGCCAAATGATAGATCACTTTGCGGGGCGCCGATCCGAGTTTCGTCCCTTCATTCAGGAACTGCCCATGTCGCATCATGAAAAACAATCGGTCTCGCCGAAAGACAATGGATATGTCCGCCGCTTCACGCGGGTCATCGAATATATCTATGCGCATCTGGACGAGGATCCAGATCTGACGACATTGGCGGAGGTCGCGGCCCTGTCGCCCTGGCACTGGCATCGTGTCTGGCAGTCCACTTATGGCGAATCCGTCGTGGCGACGGTGAAGCGCCTGCGTCTTCATCGGGCGGCTGCCGACCTTGCCTATACGGACATGACGCTGGCGGCGATTGCCAGGCGCGCCGGTTACGGCAGCCAGGAGGCCTTCAGCCGCAGTTTCAAGACGTCTTATGGCCAGACACCTTCCTCCTATCGCGCGGCGTCCCTGAAGAACCGGCTCCAGCCCGCCCATGGCGGCGCACCCGTTCCCCTCTCACAAGGAAAATTGCTGATGCATGACGTTGAGATCAAATCGCTGCCGTCCGAAAAGCTCGCCGTTCTGCGGCACAAGGGCCCTTACATGGAAATCGGCAAGGCCTTCGAGACCCTGCTCGGCCTGCTGGTGAGCCGTCAGCTCATCGGCAGGGCCGGACCGGCGAAGGCGCTCTATTTTTCAGATCCGACCCAGGTTCCCGAGGATGAGCTGCAATCGGTCGCAGGCGTGGTCGTCGGGGAGGATTTCCCGGTCGATGCGCCGCTCGAGGCACTCGAGACCAGGGGCGGAGACTATGCCGTGCTGCGCTACAAGGGGCCCTATGCGGATATGAAGCGGGCCTATGACTGGCTTTACGGCGATTGGCTGGCGCGGTCCGGCCGGGAACCGGCCGACGCGCCCTGCATGGAGATCTATCTCAACAATCCGAGAGACACGGCGCCTGCCGACCTTCTGACCGATATTTGCCTGCCGCTGAAGCCGGCTGCGTGAACGTAAAAACCGAACCCGCCTCCTCTGTTCTGTCGATCGATGGTGACGAAAACGGCTGGCTGCGGCGATCAAAATGAACCGGCCAGAGATGATGCGCTGGCAACTTGCCGTTCCGCGCATCATCTCCAGCCGTTTTTCGGTCAGTTCACGGGTTCGATTTCGCTCAAACGCCAACTCTTGTCGAAAAACGTCGGCAGCGGGCTGTACAGCCGCAGAAGCGTAAACCAGCCCTTTTGGGGATCGGTCTGGATCCAGTTGCCCGCTTCGATCCCCTCGGGTTTTTCAGGTGCAAAGTAGACTGTTGTCGAACCATCGTCGGCCATAACCGCTGCCGGCGTCGGGTAACTCTGACTAGATCGGAAGAGCGTCGTGT
>NZ_JBNKYW010000168.1:0-15098 GCF_050301095.1 Roseibium sp. | reverse complement strand
TGAAGGGTGAGGACGTCAAACAATCGATCCAGTGGATCGATTGTAGACCGAACGGTTCAAGTCCTGCTCACAAAACCAAATAAAACACCCGGCCTCGTGCCGGGTTTTTTGTTCGGCAAACTGGTTACAGAGTTGAAACTGGTAGGCACCCGCATGACCGGCCCAAGCCCCACGCTGCAGGGCAAAAACAACAAAAGACGAAACCCGAAATCAAATAACAACCCCGTCAGCAACGCTCTCGGGGTTTTTGGGCAATTCACATCGCAGAAACAAGTCTGACGGATCCAGACAACGATCCGCCCGCCGATCGCGTCAGGAGGACAGCTGTTCGGTGAGTTGTACCACTACTCGCTCGGGGCCCCGGAAATACACCGTACGGGAATTGAATGAGTCGACTGTCACCACGTCCGAAAAGAACTTGAAACCGGCAGCTTCGAGCTCGGATTTCTTGGCGTCGATGTCATCGACCAGAAAGCCGATATGTCGGAACCCCTTCAGATAAAGCACGTCTACGCTGTTATTCGGCTCAGACGGAGGGGTCACGAACTTCAGAAGCGCGATACGGGTCTCGGTACCGGGGCTGGTGACGCCGACATAGGTGACATGGACACCCTTGATCTGGGCAAGTTCCTCGGCCCATGCGCCGGAGATGACCCGGGGCGGTCCCGCCTCGCAACCGAAATGGGTGACGAGAAAGTTGATGGCGGCCTGCTGGTCTTCGACGACCCAGGCGACATGGTTGAGAAAGGATGCCAAGGCACGACTCCTTTGCGCTCAGGTGGATTGCCAGGGTGAAGGCAACACGCCGAGATGATTCAGCAGCATGTCCTCCGCGGTTTTCAAGGCACCTTCGACCCAGCCCTGCTGGTGCGAATAACTTTCGCCGACGATATAGACCGGCAGACCGGGCATCGGCTGGACGATCTTCTTCGAGACCGCGTAACTTTGCGAACCGACATGCCAGAAATTGGCTCCGCCGCCGTAGGGATCGTCACCCCAGTCGTGATAGGCGGCGGCATAGGGGGGAGGAATCGCCGGATCGCCCGCCTTGCCGTGCATTTCAAGGATCTGCCGGTGAACCTCTTCGACCATGCGGGCTGGTGCAGGGAAATCGCGCCAGTCCGGCAGGCCGTTTCCGCCGCTGCCACCTGGATCGCCCTTGAACGGCACTTCGTGGCTGCGCAGCCCCGCCCAATAGTCAAGTGCCAGTCCGTCATCATAGAGCAGCACGACCGCCTTGCCTGTGATTTCGTCCTTTGCCCAGTAATAAAGCTGGCGGACCGGCAGGTCGGTGACCGTCTCGCCGGACGTGATCGGCTGCATGCCCGGAGGAACGGGCAGGTTTTCCCACCAGGCGGTTTCATAGCAAAGCGCCAGCTTGAAGAGCGGGATCGGAGTGACGCTCTCAATCAGGTCTCGAACCGCATTGTTGGCCGGGGCCATGACCTGGCCGCGCGCTTCAAGCAGTTCCAGCGACCGGCGGGGCATCGCCAGGACAAGCCGGCGGGCGCGGGTGACCTGTTTGTGAACCTCTTTGTTATCGCCCTGGGTGACTGTGACGAATTCAACGCCGGGGGTGCCGTCCGGCAGGGTCACGCAGTCGAAACCTTCCATACGCGTGCCCATGACAATCTTGCCGCCGAGCGCCGCAAAAGCTTCGGCGCAGCGCAACGGGACCTGCTGGTACCCCTCCTGCAGCCGCGAATAGGTGGTTGTCGTGCCGAAATCTTCGAGGTTCCAGGGAAAGCCGTCGGCGCCATTCCAGGTGAACAGGATGCTGTCGTAGCCGCTGGTATCCATGTTGAACTGGAAAGCTTCATGACTGACTACGCGCTCGCTCAGATAGCGGAATGGCAGATCCCAGATATAATTGCCCTCGAACTGGTAAGTGTGGGAAATCTTGTACCAGTCGGCATTGCCGAGATTTTCTGCGGACCAGTTTTCACCGGTCATCTCCTGCAACAGACGGATCGCTGCCAATGCCGTGAAGCCCATGCCAAGCGTCTGGGGATCGGACTCGTCCGGCTTGAGCTGGTAGGGGAGTTTGGCGGCGTCCGTGAGGTCAGAGTTTCGCAGCAGCTCGCCGCGGACATAGACGAAGTTCTGCGGGTCGCGGACCGGGAAGTCGACCGGCGTGAGATTGAACTTCTTCACAAGGTCGATGACATAGTTGTGCTGCGAGGTATAGCGCATGCCGCCCACCTCCACCCGGGTGTCGGGAATGCCCGGGGGCCTGAGCGACAGCAGCCGTCCGCCGATGCGGTTGCTCATCTCGAAGACCGTGACGCTGAGCGGCCCCTGGCCCAGGGGGGAATCTGCGGCGCGGGGTCCTTCGAGCAGGCGCATGCCGGAATAGACACCGCCTACACCACCGCCGATGATCGCGACGTCGAGGATTTCGCCGGTTTCGTCTGCCATCGTGGGTGCGTCCTTCTTCTGGGAAATGTGAGTGCGCAGGCGTCAGGAACAGACCGGAGCTTTCAGGTCCGGCCAGCCGTATTTCGGCATTGGCCTGGTGTCGATGTCGAGCACGAGGACCTGGGGCTTTCGGTCCTGCCGGGCGCGGGTGCGGGCAGTTTGCAGTTCCGCAGCCATCTGATCCGGACCTTGCGTGATCGCCACCGCATCTGCGCCGAGACCTTGCGAGAATTTCACCAGATCGGGGGCGCCCAGCTTGTAGAAGTCCGTCCAGTCGGAGGCGGGAGGAAACAGCTCGGCCATGCCCTGACTGACCATCGAAAGATCGTTGTCGGACAAGACCACCCAGATCGCTCCGACCTTGTTTTGTGCGGCGGTGGAAATTTCCGCCCCGTGCAT
Source organism: Roseibium sp. (assembly GCF_050301095.1). Taxonomy (GTDB): domain Bacteria; phylum Pseudomonadota; class Alphaproteobacteria; order Rhizobiales; family Stappiaceae; genus Roseibium. The sequence goes on along the minus strand of NZ_JBNKYW010000168.1, from coordinate 12,281 downwards.
CATGAAGGCACCGTCCCCGACAATCGCGATGCAGTCGGCGTCAGGCGCGCCGATCTTTCCGCCGACCACCGCACCGACGCCGAAGCCCATCGGACCCATGCCGAGCGCAATGTGGAACTGGTTCGGCGGGTCGATCACCAGATTGTTGAGCGACCAGCCCACGCAGTTTCCGGCGTCGATAAAGACATGAGCGCCGTCGAGCTGTTGATTGATCACCCGCATCGCAGCGGCCGGATGAAGCGGCACCGCATTGCCTGCGCGGGCATCCGGATATTCGAACGGGCTGGTCTGCTTGATCTGCAAGATCAGCGCGCGGCGGGTATTGATGGCGTCGGCCTGTTCGGGCGATGGCTGGAAATCGCCGGCGATGTTGAGCAGCGCGTCGAGCGAGGAAGCGACTTCGCCAACAATGCCGTTTGTGACGGGGAAGGCACGGCCGATCACCGACTGGTCGGCATCTATCTGCGCGAACGGTCCTGACGGCACCAGAACCGGGTCGTAATGCTTCGTGGCGGCAGGCGACGTGGCCAGTTCTCCGAGGCTGGAGCCGACCACCAACAGTGCGTCGAAATGATCCGCCGTGCCGGTCTTGCCCATATACATCTGTGGCCATGCGCAGGCGGTCATCCCGTAATTGCGCAGCGACATCGGCTGCGTTTCGCCAAAGATGCCCTTGCCGTCGGGTGTGGTCATCACCGGGATCGCGAGATTGTGGACGAATTCGGTGAACCGCCGCAACCGGTCACCGTCACGCAATGCATGCCGGGCGCCGTTCCCCAGAAAGATCAACGGTTTCCTGGCGTTGGCAAGATCGACGAAGGCACGGTCTATACGGGAGAGATCGGTGGCGGAGGGGGAGGCGCGATAGGAGGCCGGGCTGGCGGGGAAGGTAATCGAGCTGCCAGAAGGTGCGACGCAGGTGCCGGCGACGTCGTTGGGGATGGAGATATGTGCGGCCTGCGCGGGGATCGAGCGCGCATCCCGCAAAGCCTGCTCGATCAGGACCTTGAAGGCCACGGGACTGGGAATGAGAGTGCTGTACTTCACCGAATTGCGGTAGATCGCGTTTACATCAAGCCGGGCATCGACGCCTTCCTGCAAGTAAGCCTCGCCGAAGAATTTTTCGGGTACCTCGCCGGTGATCGTGAGCACCGAGGAGTTTCCGGCCTGGGCGTTCATCGAACCGGTAACGGCATTGATCGCCGACGGTCCCGCAGTGGTGAGGACGACGCCGAGTTTGCCGGTTACGCGATAATAACCATCGGCCATATATGCAGCGCCGGTTTCGTGACGGCAGACTATGAAATCGAAGTTCTGGGTCTGACGGCGAAGCTGGTCGATAATGAAGATCACTGCACCGCCGGGGATGCCGAAGATCTTGTCCACTCCCTCGAGCTTGAGATACTCCAGCAGGAGCTGGGCGACGGTCTGGTTCGGTAAGGTCGTCGTACTGGCTGAAAACGTACTGCTTGTCTCGGTCGTCATGGTGATGCCCCCCGGACCTGATGCGCAACGGTAACTATTTCAACTTGTTCAAACTCGTCTTCGGCGCTCGTTGTCTAAAACGTAAGCGCGCTGATTTGTAAAAAAGAGACGTCCTGAAGACTTCCGCCGCCACAACCATTAGCGGAGGAATTATGGTCTCTCAAACTGGGGTAATAATCAAGGGACCGAAACCGGGAAGCGGTCAGGTGTCGGACCTGCGGGTGCCTTCCGTTCGGAGCGGGCTTGTTCGGAAAACTCGTCAAAACGTAAGTAAAAACAAGATCTTATTCCGCTTCGGCAAGCGCCATGATCCGCCCCATGTTTTCGGGAGCAAAAAACTCGGCCACCGGAACCGTCTGCGCGAAAACCCCGAAGTAGGCGTCGGTATCGGTCTGGCTTTTCGCCAGTCCCATGAACAACTGAATGATCTCGGCGGGAGGCTCGGGATCGAGCCGGGCCATTTCCGAGGTGAAGGCATAGATCGGTCCGAGGGTCTCATTGCGTTTTTCGCCGAAGGCGGCCAAAGCCTCGTCCGGATTTCCCTCGGCAAAACCGCGGATGATGGCGTCGGACAACATTTCGGCCTGCAGGAAGGAATTGGAAATGCCCTGGGCCGAAATCGGATCCATGTTCATCCCGGCGTCGCCGGTGAGCGCCCAACCGGGGCCACTGGCCTGGCGAATGAAGGAGCGGGTGCCGCCCGTGCGAATCTCGCTCTCCTGACGGCCGGCCTTCAGGCGGGCAGCAAGGTCAGGCGAGATTGCTTCCATCTCTGCCCAAAAGGCGCTTACGGTATCGGCCCTGAGCGCATCGACGTCAGCGAGCCGGCAGCAAAGGCCGGCGACGACCTGATCGTGGTTCGTCTTCCAAATGAAGCCCATCCGGCCGGGACGGGAGTAGAATTCGACCTCCTCAAAGGCTACACCCGAGAAGTAAGCGAAATAGGTTTGCTGTTGCTTGTCCTGAGCGCTGGCTTCCGTCGCGCTTGCCAGTTTGGCGATGGTGGAATTGATCCCGTCTGCGCCGATGGTGACGCGGGCAGGAATATCTTCGCTTCCTCCCGTTTCCGTCCTGATCCGGACACCGGTGACTCGGCCGTTTTCTGTCAGCAGGTCGGAGACATGGGCCTCATCGCGGAGTTCGGCGCCGACCGCGAGCGCCTCTTCCAGCAACAGTCCGTCGAGCACGTCACGTCGAGGGGCTACTGCGCCATCGACGATGCAATCACGTAATTCGACGTTGCTGCGAAGCTGAAACATGCCGAGGTCGAGCAGGAACCGGCGCTGTAGCGGACAGCCGGTGGCGAGAAGCCTATCAAGCAGCCCCCAGCGTTGCAGGCAAGCAGCACCGGCATGCCAGATGAGGTGCGTGGAATTGATCTTGTCGCTGGGAAGATTGCTGCGATCGACAATCAGGACTTTGAGGTTGGCTTGTGCCAGCAGCAATGCCAGCGAAGAACCGGCGCAGCGGCCGCCTACTATTACAACGTCATACATCGAAGGCGCCTCCCGCATTTGCAGCCGGAATATATGAAGTCACAGCCAGTTGGAAAAACAGCGTCTATCTCTAGGCAGCAGTCTATGGGGCTTTGGCGATCAAGTCACTGAGCAAAAGAGGTCAGGATTGCTTCCATGTCCTTCTGGCCGGTGAGATGGGCAACGACCTGGGAATTTCGCGCGGCGGAGGCAACGAGATCCCGGGCGGTGTCAATGCGGCCCTTGCGGGCTGTCAACCGGGCCTTTGCGAGTTGAGCCTGGACCTGCCAATACCTAGCTCCCTGGGATTCGGCCGTGGTTATGGCGCGGTCGTATGCGTCAAGCGCGCCGGGAAAGTCGTCGAAGCCGGGAGCAGAAAGGATGTCTCCAAGGATGCGTAACGCCAAAGGCAGGTGCCAGCGCTCACCCAGGGAATCGGCGTTGGAGAGAGAGGTCTCGATAAGCTCAAGCGCCGTCCTGTCCTGCCCGAGACGACTTCTGCCTTCGGCAAGAAGCGCTGAAAAATAGGGGACTGTGATGCCTGCGCCGGTTGACCGAAACCGGGCGATTGCCTCTTCCAGGTCATCGACGTCCTCAGGTGTTGCTTCAACCGCTATTCGGGCCGAGGCAAGGATCATTCGGCCAAGGGACTCCGCGTATTCGAAGCCCAGCTCACGGGCGGAGCGGATCGCGTCGGGTGCGATTTCCAGGATGCGGCGGTGATTGCCCCGGAGCAGATGATAATTGGCGCCCCAAAGTGTACCCCATATTCGAGAATGTGTGTGCGCCACGCTGGCACATCGTGCTTCGGCTGCTGAGGTCAATGCCTCGGCTTCTTTGAGCCGGCCCATGATCCAGAGTGCCTGGGCAGCATGAATCTGGGCCACCAGCAACAGGTCGACGGAATAGGCGTCTTTCAGTGCGTCGTGGCGGGCTGGATCGTAGACTGCATACGTCTCGGCAGCGAGCCGGGCAGCTTCGGCGACCTCGCCCTGATAGAAGGCATTTTGCAACTGCGCCATTCGAGCCACCACCAGCGTATCGGGATCCCCGCTGTCGGTTGCGATCCGGGTGATGCGTTCGATTTCCTCACCGCATTTTCCAATCTCGCCGCGGACCTGCCGGAAGACCCAGATGCCCCAGATGATCCAGAGCTTCTCGGCGATGTCGGTGGCCGCGTCGGAAAGCGAAAGCGCTTCCGTGTAGCAACGCTCGACCTCGTCGGCTCCCCAGCTTCGCAACACCATGTAGCTGGTTCCAAGAAAGGCCTGAAGGCGGAAGCGGAGCTGGTTGATTTCGGGTGTTGCGGGCAGGGGATCTATCAGGGTGATGCCGCGGGTCAGGTAGTTGACCGCTTCCTTTGCGGCCGAGACCTGCAGACGATTGCGTGCGGCCTCGAGCAGCAGTGTCGCGGCCTTGCAGGGCTGGTCTGCGCGTTCGCGGTAGTAGGCACGCTTTTCCGGTTCGGCGCCATCTTCGTCCAGTACGTCGGCGATCCGGCCATGAAACCGGGTGAGTTCGGACTTGAGCAACGAGCCACGGGCGATATCGCTGACAAGGCCGTGACTGAACGTAAAGACTTCTCCGGCCTCGTCGGCGGTTTCATGGATCACTCCTGCCTTGATCAGTTCGGCAAGGGCGTTTTCGAGCTCGGCTGCACCCACTCCCGAGGCCTTCTGCAGGAGCGAGCGATCGAAGATCCGGCCAAAGCAAGCTGCGTGCTGAGCCACGTGCTTGGCGTTGGGGATGCGGTCGAGCCTCGCCATCAGGGTGTCGTGGAGCGACGAAGGCACCGAGATCTCCCGGTCGGCCTCGCCCGGCCGTTCGCCGGTTTCGCCGCGCTCGATCACGTCGGAGTGAAGCACCGTCTTGGTGAGTTCTTCGACGAAGAGGGGGATGCCGTCGGCTTTCTCGGCAATCTGGCTAATCAGTCTTTCGGGCAGGGCGTCCTTGCCGGCGAGCTGTTGAACGATTTCAGCCACCTTGATGCGGTCGAGCGGCTCAAGTGCAAGGCTGGTGGTGCCAAGTGTGCCGGCCCGAGGCAGGTTGGCACCGGGGCGGGACGTCATCAGAACCAGAATCCGTTGGCGCTCCATGGCCGCAAAGAACCGCTGAAGTGCGTCGAACGACGTCGGGTCGATCCACTGAACGTCCTCGACGATTATGAAAAGCGGAGCTCCGGCCGAAAGGCTGATGATCAGATCGGAGATCACCTTGATCGTCTGGTTGAGGAGTTGCTGTGGCGCGCTTTCCACCGGAGCGGTGTGGTCCAGTCCGAGCCGCATGAAGCGGGCAACGAGCTGAGCCGCAATTGTGCCGTCACCGTCGGTAGAGCCGAAGAGTTCAGAAAATCTGGCGAAGGTGACGGCGGGGCTGTCCTGCGGCGAGATCGCTGCAAGCTGGCGAACGAGCTGCAAGAAGGGATGAAGCGGGTCTTCCAGATGATGCGGCGAGCACTGGAGTTCGAGACTGGTGCCATTTTCCGCGGCCACCACTTTCTTCAGGGAACTGGCGAAAAGCGATTTGCCGATGCCGGCCTCGCCGGTCAGGCTAACAACCTGGCCGCGTCCCTTGCAGGCAAGGTCCCAGCGGTCTTCCAGCACGGAGAACTCGCCCTCTCGCCCGATCATGCGGATGTCCGTGCCACCGTGCTGGACGGCGAAGCGGCTTTCGAACTGGCGCTTTCCGACGACGCGATAGGCAGTGACACCTTCGGAGAAACCTTTGATCTCGAGATTTTCGATCGGTTCTACCTCGAAGAGGTTGCCGAGCAATTCGCGTGTGTTCTCGGAGATGACCACACGGCCAGGCCAGGCTACCGTCTGCAGCCGGGCGGCCAGATTGGGGGTTTCGCCAATGACATCACGTTCGCGCGCCTCTTGCGAGCCTACCAGATCACCGACGACAACGAGACCGGTCGCGATGCCGACGCGGCCCATAAGCGTCGCATTGCCGGGGCTGGGCGTTTCGGCCAGGCGCTTGCACAGATTGAGGCCGGCAGAGACCGCCGCTTCGGCATCGTGCTCGCTGGCCACGGGGAAACCGAAATAGACGAGCACCCCGTCGCCCATGTATTTTGCGACATAGCCACCGAGGTGCTGCACCTCTTCTGTTACGATTTTCTGGAAAAGGCGGATGACGTCGCGCATGTCTTCCGGATCGAGTTCCGCGGAAAGCCGGGTGGACCCGACGAGATCGAGGAACATGACCGTGAGATGCCGCCGTTCGGCCTGGGATGCGGCTGCCGGAAGAGCGGCGGATGCCCCCGGCACGGGTTCTGTGGATGTTTCTTCGCCGCGAACTGCCTTCAGGATGCGCTTGCGGTCGCCCAACGAAACGCCAATCTCCCTAAGATCGGCGTCCTCGAGTTCGCCCAGAATGTCAGTGTCGATACCGTTTTCCCGGAAAGCATCCGCATATCGTTCCATCCCGATCGCGGTGAGCCAGTTTTCGATAGTCAACCTTCAATCCTCACGAGATCGCACGGGATGCTCGGTTTCGGTGCCCAATAGCCGCGCGGCATTCCCTTTTCGCCCAGACCTCTTCAAGCTGACGGCAGTAGAAAGCTCATTATCATGTTATGTCACCTCGTTCCGCTACGGCAATGGGAACTTGTCGGATTGAGCAAGGATGGTGGGTTGGGCCGAGGAAGTGTCAGTTCAGATCCTTGAGAAGCCTGCCGTGTTTTCGGGTCTGATGTATGACGTCCGAAAACGTGCGATAGCCGCGGGACGCCAGGATGGGCAGCATCCGGCACAGGGCTTCGGCGGTGGCTTGCGCGTCTCCCAGGGCCGTGTGCCTCAGGTCCTCCGGGATCGTCACGCCCAGCCGCGCGCACAGGGCGTCCAGGGTGTGCTTTTCGCTGTCGCCAAACACCACGGCGGACAAGAGCACCGTATCGAGCATCGGATGGTCCCAATCCAGGCCGAGCGTCTTGCCGTGCCGGTGCAGGAACGCCATGTCGAAAGGCGCGTTATGGGCAACGATAACGGCGCCGCGCACAAATTCATGAAATCGGGAAACGGCCGTAGCCGCGTCCGGTGCGCCGGCAACCATGTCGTCCGTTATACCGTGGACCCTGGTTGAAGCCGGCGGAATGGGGCGCCCGGGATTGACGAACATTTCAAGTCTTTCGCCTTCGACGATCTTTCCCTTGACCACCCGTACGGCACCGATCTGGACCAGTTCGTCCTTGTGCGGTGTCAGTCCCGTGGTTTCCGTATCGAAGACGACATAGGTCAGGTCCTCGATTACCCGCTGTTCGATCTCGTGCTCCCCCTCGTGTTCACTCAGATCGAAATCGTAGATCAGCGGGCGTGCGGCGTCCGGCGAGATCCGCGCTTGAGCGGCGTCAACCAGGATCATGTAACCGGACGCCTTGCTGAGCCTTTTCAGGCGAAGTTCGAAGGTCAGGTTCCCCCGGGCACAGCGCACCTTCACGAGGACCTCGGTACGTTTTTCCGAGAGTTCGCCATGGGCTGCCCGGAGCTCAACCTCGTTGAAGTAGTCGAATATGGAAGCACTGAGCCTTGGAACATGTACCTGCCCCAGAACGTCGGCGGCCTGCCCGTCGTACAGCATGATCTGATGTGTCGGGCTCACCAGAACGATCGCCACGGGAATCTCGGTCAGAAGAATGGACAGATGTGCCCGTTCCGCCATCAGGCTGGCCGTTTTCATGGCCACGATGTCTTCGGCCTCGGTCGAGGCTTTCGACAGCAGCCCCGTTACCGCTTCAACTGCCGGAGCCAGATCGCCAAGATACCGAGCGTCATGGGGCGCCAGATTGACATTCGCCCCCGTGTGGGCGTGAACCCGCATGGCTGCGGCAATGCGTTCGATGGGTTTTGCGACGTTCTCGTCGAACAGCAACCAGATCACCACCGTAATCGCGAGAATCCCGAACCCCGACAAGATCCCTGCGATCAGGAAACCTGTGCCTGCCCCTGCATCGGCGGTTCTGAGATATCCGAAAAAGAGCGCGGCGCCCACGATTGCGCCGCAGGCGGCGGCAACGCCCCCAAACAGCAGAAAGACACGCAGACGGAGACTGAGCGACATCAGCATTATCGCGCACCGCATATCGTGCCGACAAGCGGATCCCCGTCAGCGACCTTCACCCATTCGACGCCCTTGATCTGGCCGTCCGACTCGAAGGATACGCCTTCGGCGAGCACCGCGCGCCTGAGACCCGGGCAATCCGCCAGCACGGACACGTCGCTCGCAGGCGACCAGCGCCCGAAGAAATAGACGTCCACAAGCTTGAGACCGGGCTGCCCCGGATGCTGACGCGCGGACGCCATGTCGACCGCGGCAAAACGCTCGACAATCGGCCACAGATAGGTCCAGGGCCGGTAGATCGCCCGTCCTTCAACGGTTTGTGCGACGACCAGGGTCTCGGGCAGGGCTCCGCTGGTCCGCGCATACCAGTCGTATTCGTTGAAGATTGTGGTTGCGATCATGACCGCCCCGGCGGCAACAGGCGCGAACCAGCGAGGCAAGCGCCCGCCGGCAATCCTGTTCACAAGCATCACCAGACCGGCTGCGGCCACCCCTGCGACAAGAGTTGCGATCAGCTCCCAAAACATGTGCTGCCTTCCTTGCCGGGCTCAAAAATGGGGATCTCCCTGCCCTGCGTTGTCGTGCTTTTGTTCATTCAACCCAATATGCTCCGCCCGTGACCGATCGCCGACTGCATTGTCTTGACCACGACGAAGGCGTCCCTGAGATGACTTCTTTCAAAATCCGACAACGACGACGGTTGCAGGAAATTATCCGGCCGCATTCCCCGCTTGACCAGGTCAACCTGATGCAGCAACCGCGATTCGGCGATCAGATCGTAGGCATCCAGAAGGTCGCTCGCCCCTGACTGGCTGAGCTGTCCGTTCTTGCGCGCTTCCACCAATCTTGCGCGCGTGTTGACCGCCTCAATCCGACCCCGCAAGGCATGAATTCGCGCGAGATCGACAATCGGAACCACGCCCTGGAGCTTCATGTCCAGGGTGTTCTTGTGTTCGCCCGAGCGGATTGTCGCCAGACCGCGCAACAGGTTCAGGGGAGGCGAGTGTTTGAGAGAGTTGCTGATCATATGCGCAACGAAAATCGAATTTGCGCTTGCCGCCCTTAGCGTGGCTTCCTGCAGATCTTCGAATAGAGCCTTGTGTCCACCGATCGGACGCAGGTCGAACATCACCGAACTCAACATCTGCGCTTCGGGGTCGGGTTTGTCGATCCAGCCCTGGAAATAGGACCGCCAGACACGGGCCGGTTGGCACCAGCGAGGGTTTGTCGCCATCATGTCCCCGGGGCAGAAGACATAACCGCAGGTGTTCAGCCCGTCGGACACAAACTTTGCAAGCGCTGCGAAATAACCCTCCCGGTCGGCCTCGCTCACCGTGTCGTCCAGGAACAGGCAATTGTCCTGATCGCTCACACCGGTCTGCTCCTGACGCCCCTGAGACCCGCAGGCCAGCCACAGGTAGGGGACTGGTGGCGGACCGAGCTCCTTTTCCGCGAGCGCCAGCAGGCGACGCGTTGATGCATCGGCAATATCGGTGATCAAACGCGTGACCACGTCATGCCGGCTGCCTCCGGCCACGAGCTGAACCAGCAATTTGGGTATCCCGGCGGTCACCCTCGCCATGTCTTCAGCTGAGCCCGCCTGGGCAATCTCGCTCACCAGGCTTGCAGAGCTGACGGCCTGGAAGCGGGTCAGATCGGACTGGGTGATCATGCCGACCGGTCTCCCGTTCTCCACGATCGGCAGATGTCCGATACGGCGCTCCATCATCAGATGCAGGATGTCCGAACCGAGGGCAGTGGGCGCAAGCGTTACAGGCTGTTCGCTCATTATCTGCGCAACGGGGGTTTCGGCCGAAAGTCCTTCGGCCAGGACCTTGCCTGCAAGATCCCGCGTCGTGACAATCCCCACCAGAACATCGGTGGGGTCCGTGACGCACAGAGACGACACCCGCCGTTGCCGCATCATGCGGGCGGCCTCCTGTACCGTCGTTTCAGGCCGGCATGATATCGGGTTGCGCGCCATGAGCGTTTCCGCAAGGCTCGTAGCAAGGTCGTTCAGGCGAGCCTGTGGTCTGTTGGCCCGGTCGAAAAAGCGGGCAACGCTCTGAAACTCCGCGATCAGGCCGCTGACAAGCCCCCGCGGCAGCACCAGCAGAACGGTCCCCTTGTCTGCCCGCGCGGTTGTTGCTGCAAGCCCGTCCCGCAAGAGCCCGCGTTCGCCAAAGGAGTTGCGTGGTCCGAGATGGCTGACGACCACGCCGTGGCGGTCCGAGATCTCGACCGACCCTTCAAAAATCAGAAACAGGCCGGGAAGGTCGTCGCCATATTCGTAGACAACGGTGTCGTCCCGGCAATCCAGTACGGCCAGTTTGGCGACGAGCTCAGCCTGCCGGTCGGGTGGCAACGTGTCATATGGATGAACGGTCGAAAGCAACCGGAGGATTTGCTCGGAACTCGGGGACATACTTCTGGCCTTGCTAAAACGAATTGATCCTGCCCGGACAAGCCGGGCAGGACAAGTTCATCAGCACGCTTCAGGCGTCAGTGATCCTGAGCAACGCCTGCGCCGCGCGGAATACGGACGCTTGCGACAAGTTCCTTGATCGACTGGGGCGTTTCCTTGGTCATTCCGGCAACTACATAGGCCACCGCGAAGTTGACCGCGGCTCCGATCGCGCCGAAGGACGTCGACTTGATAGGGCCAAGCAGCGGGTCCGCATCCGTGAAGCTGTTTGTTCCCGGAATGAAGAGCCAGCCCTTATGCAGGAAGATGTACACCAGCGTCACGATCAGTCCCGCCAGCATGCCCGCCACGGCACCCGTGTTGTTGATGCGGGTCGAGAAGATCCCCATCATCAATGCCGGGAAGATCGAGGCCGCGGCCAGACCGAAGGCGAGGGCCACTGTCTGGGCCGCAAATCCGGGCGGGTTCAGGCCCAGGTAGGTCGCAACACCGATGGCGACAGCCATTGCAATCCGTGCGGACAGCAGTTCCCCACGTTCGGAGATGCCCGGGTTGATCGCACCCTTGATCAGGTCATGACTGACCGCGGAGGAGATGGCGAGCAGCAGACCCGCGGCGGTCGACAGTGCGGCAGCCAGCCCCCCGGCCGCCACCAGGCCGATAACCCAGCCCGGCAGGTTGGCGATTTCCGGGTTGGCCAGCACCAGGATGTCCCGGTTGAAATTGGTCAACTCGTTGCCTTTCCAGCCTTTTTCCTCGGCAGTTGCCTGCAGGGTCGGGTTGGCGTCGTTGTAGTACTGGATCTTGCCGTCGCCGTTCTTGTCTTCCCAACCCAGAAGGCCCGTTTTCTGCCAGGTATCCATCCAGTCGTAGCGTGCATCGTTCTCGATCTGCTCCACGCTGACGGCGCCGCCGTCGATACCACCGTTCGGCCACATCATCTGCGTGATGTTCAGGCGTGCCATCGCACCGACAGACGGAGCCGTCAGGTAGAGGAGCGCAATGAAGACAAGCGCCCAACCCGCCGACCAGCGCGCATCGGAGACCTTCGGCACGGTGAAGAAGCGCATGATCACATGCGGCAGGCCGGCCGTTCCGATCATCAGGGACAAGGTGAACAGCACCATGTCGAGTGTGTTCGAATGGTGAGCGGTGTAGGAGCTGAAGCCGAGTTCCGTCACAAGCTGGTCCAGCTTGGCCAGAAGCGGCGCGCCCGTCCCGGTCTCGTTTCCGAACAGGCCAAGAGCCGGAACAGGATTTCCGGTCAGCTGCAGGGAGATGAAGACCGCCGGAATCGTGTAGGCGAAGATCAGGACCACATACTGGGCGACCTGGGTATAGGTCACCCCCTTCATGCCGCCGAACACCGCATAGGCGAAGACGATACAGGCACCGATCAGCAGGCCGGTGGTGTTATCCACTTCCAGAAAGCGGCCGAAGGCCACCCCGACGCCCGTCATCTGACCGATAACGTAGGTGGTTGAAGCCACGATCAGGCAGATAACGGCCACAATCCGCGCCGTCTGGCTGTAGAACCGATCGCCGATGAACTCGGAAACGGTAAACTTGCCGAACTTGCGCAGGTAAGGAGCAAGAAGCAGCGCCAGCAGCACGTAACCGCCGGTCCAGCCCATGAGGAATACCGAACCGCCGTAACCCATAAAGGCGATAAGGCCGGCCATCGAGATGAACGATGCCGCGGACATCCAGTCGGCCGCGGTGGCCATACCGTTTGCGACCGGGTGGACGCCTGTGCCTGCAACATAGAAATCACTCGTCGTCGAGGCGCGCGACCAGATGGCGATGCCGATGTAGATCGCAAACGTGAAGCCAAC
>NZ_JBNKYW010000167.1:0-30425 GCF_050301095.1 Roseibium sp. | reverse complement strand
TCTGCGGCGACCAGCGCTCTGCCTCGGCGCCCTCGTCGCCGTCGCGCAGGCTTGCCACGGCCTCTTCCAGCATCTGCTGGTAAAGCTCGAAGCCGACCTCGCGGATATGGCCCGACTGCTCCTCGCCGAGCAGGTTCCCCGATCCGCGAATATCGAGGTCGTGGCTGGCGAGCTGGAAGCCCGCGCCAAGGGTTTCCAGAGACTGCAGGACCTTCAGGCGCCGTTCCGCCGTAGTAGTCAGCGTCTTGTTCGCCGGCACGGTGAACAGCGCATAGGCCCGGGTCTTCGACCGGCCCACCCGTCCGCGCAGCTGATAGAGCTGCGCAAGGCCGAACATATCCGCGCGGTGTACGATCAGCGTGTTGGCCGTCGGAATATCGAGACCGGATTCCACGATCGTCGTCGACAGGAGAACATTATACTTGCCCTCGTAGAAGGCGTTCATGACGTCTTCCAGCTCGCTCGGCGGCATCTGGCCATGGGCGACGGCCACTTTCAGTTCCGGGACACTCTCCTCCAGGAACTCCTTGCGCTCGGCAATGTCGGAGAGCCGCGGGCAGACATAGAAGCTCTGGCCGCCGCGATAATGTTCGCGCAGGAGCGCTTCGCGCACAACGAGCGGATCGAAGGGCGAGACGAAGGTGCGCACGGCCAGACGGTCGACCGGCGGGGTCGCGATCAACGACAGTTCACGCACGCCCGTCAGGGCCAGTTGCAGGGTTCTCGGGATCGGCGTTGCCGACAGCGTCAGCACGTGAACGTCCGACTTAAGCTCCTTAAGCCGCTCCTTGTGCTTCACGCCGAAATGCTGTTCTTCGTCGATGATCAGCAAGCCAAGGTCGCGGAACTGAACGGACTTGCCGAGAAGAGCATGTGTGCCGACAACGATGTCGACGGTGCCGTCCGCGATCCCCTTTTTGGCCGCCGTCAACTCTTTGGCGGGCACAAGACGCGAGGCATGCGCAACATTGACCGGCAGGCCGTGAAACCGCTCTGAAAAGGTCTTGTAGTGCTGGCGCGCCAGAAGCGTCGTGGGGACCACCACGGCCACCTGCCGGCCGGACATGGCCGCGATGAAGGCCGCGCGCAGCGCGACTTCCGTTTTGCCGAAACCGACGTCGCCGCAAACGAGCCTGTCCATCGGCCGGCCTGACGAAAGATCGTCGAAGACGGAATCGATAGCAGTCAGCTGGTCGTCAGTTTCCTCGTAGGGGAAGCGCGTTGCGAATTCGTCGTAGACCCCTTCGGGGGTTTCCACCACCGGAGCGGTCTTGAGGGCACGCGCGGCCGCCGTCTTGATGAGACCGTCGGCAATTTCGAGAATGCGTTTCTTGAGCTTCGCCTTGCGCGCCTGCCAGGCCCCACCGCCCAGTTTGTCCAGCTGGGCTTCCTGGTCCTCGGAGCCGTAGCGGGACAGAAGCTCGATGTTTTCGACCGGCAGATAAAGCTTGTCGCCACCGGCGTATTGCAACTCGAGGCAGTCGTGCGGCGCCCCGACCGCCTCGATGGTCTTCAGGCCGATGAAGCGGCCGATGCCGTGGTCGACATGGACGACGAGATCGCCTTCCGACAGCCCCGTCGCCTCGGTGATGACATTGGCGCCCTTGGCTTTGCGGCGCGATTTGCGCACCAGCCGATCACCCAGTATGTCCTGCTCGCCGATGAAGGCAAGATTGCCTACCTCGAAGCCATGCTCGATGCCCAGGACGCAAAGCGCAGACGTCTTTGCAGGCAATGCCACGACTTCGGCAAGCGTGTCGGCTAGCTTGACCGTGCCAAGGCCGTGATCTTCCAGGATCTGGCCCAACCGGTCGCGCGACCCCTCCGACCAACAGGCGATCACCGTACGCTTGCCCTGGTCCTGCAGGGAGCGCACGTGAGCGGTCAGCGCGTCGAAGATATTGACGTCACCCGCAGCCCGTTCGGCGGCAAAGCTCCGGCCCTGGCGCCCGCTGAGTTCGATGACAGTCTTTCCGGTTCCCGGCGGCGGTGTGAAGGCATCGAGGAAGGCGCTCGCCCGGTCTGCAACGGCGGCAGTCCATTCGTTTTCGGTGAAATAGAGGCTTTCCGGCTCAACGGGCATATAGGGCACCGTGCCGGACTTCGCCCCCATTTCGCGTGCCTCCTGGCGCGCGGAAAAATGTTCGCTGATCTGCGCCAGGCGCTCGTGGACCGCATCGGCGGCACTGGTGTCGAGCACGACGGGCGTGTCGCCGATGTAATCGAACAGGGTTTCCAGCCGCTCGTGAAACATGGGCAGCCAATGCTCCATGCCGGCATAGCGCCGGCCGTCGCTGATCGACTGGTAGAGAACGTCCTCGCGGCTGGTGGCGCCGAAGCTGGCAAGATAGGACCGTCGGAACCGGGAAATCGCCTCCTCGGACAGGACCACTTCACTCATGGGTACGAGGTCGAGCCGTTTCAGCTGTTTCGAGGTTCGCTGGGTTTCAGAATCGAAGGAACGGATCGATTCCAGCGTGTCGCCGAAGAAGTCGAGTCGGACCGGTTCTTCCGCACCAGGGGCATAAAGGTCGACGATCCCGCCGCGAACCGCATATTCGCCTGTTTCGCGCACGGTTGGCGTGCGTGAAAAGCCGTTCATCTCGAGCCAGTTGGCGATGGCGCTCATGTCCACCTGGTTACCGGGCGCCATGGAAAAGGTCTGGTCGGCCATGAAGGCGCGTTCCGGAACCCGCTGCAGCGCCGCGTTCAAGGTGGTCAGAAGAACGGTTTTTTTCTTGCCCGGTAGTCCGCGTGCAAGCTGCCCCAATGCCAGCAGCCGGCGCGCGCTGATGCTGGTGTTCGGTGAAACACGGTCGTAAGGCAGACAATCCCAGGCAGGCAACTGCAGGATGTCGGCCCCCGGATCGAAGAAGGCAAGCGCTTCGGCCACCATCGCCATGCGTGTGGCATCGCGCGCCACGAAGACCAGGGCCAATCCCTCCCGGTTGCTTTCGGCCAGAAGGCGGGCAAGCGCATAACTCTCGGCGCCGTCGGGAACGCCAGCAAGCGTTACGTTGGCCTGATCCTGAAGCAGGCTGTCAAACACTGCGATGTCCTTGTTCTTAAGATGCGAAACCGGCGGGGCCGTGGGCTTCGTGATAGGCAATGATCCGGCGGTAGAGCGGTCCGTCCCACTCTTGCGGCAAGGGAACCCGGCCGCTCATCCAGGCATAAAGGTCGTGATCCTGCGCGCTGAGAAGGTGCTCCAGCTCACCAAGCTCTTCCTCGGACAGCTTGTCGATTTCCGCGTCGGCAAAACCGCCCAGCAGAAGATCCATCTCCTTCATGCCCCGGTGCCAGCAACGGAAGAGTATCTTCTTGCGCCGCGGATCGCGATTGTCCTGGATTGCGTCGTTGCCGGTTTGCTCTGACATGAAGACCCTATCTGGAAATGCACCGGCCCCCTTCCGCAGAAGGGTAACTATCGAAAGAAGCCGGAGCGGGTGATTGCGTGACGGATATATAACCTTCCGAATGCGAGTTGTCAGCGGCCGTTCGAACGAAGTTTGACGAATTTGTTCACATATTGTTCTTGCTGTTGCACGACACCTTCCCTTCGTGGCAGTACTGGTACCCGTTCGCCACAGAGCATTTGCCAAATCGGATAGGTTCCACGAACAGATATGCGCCCGCCGGTCCTCGATCCCCTGTTTGCTCCCGTTTCCACGCTTCCGGGGATCGGACCGAAGATCGCCAAGCTGGTGTCCGGGCTGGTGGGGGGGCAACCTGACAGGGACGCGACGGTTTCCGATCTCCTGTTCCACATTCCCCACAGTCTGATCGACAGACGCCACAGGCCCGGCATCGCCTATTCGGAAAACGGAGACATCGTCACGCTGGATGTCACCATCGGAAGGCATCAGGCCCCTCCCCGACACTCCAAGGCACCCTACAAGATTTCCGCCTTCGATGAGACCGGGCAGATTACCTTTGTCTTTTTTCACTCGCGGAGCGACTGGCTGGAAAAGACCTTCCCGGAGGGCGAAAGACGGATCGTGTCCGGCAAGGTGGAATGGTTCAACGACCGGCCGCAGATGGTGCATCCGGACTATTCCCTGAAACCGGAAGAAGCCGCCGAGATGCCGGCCATAGAACCGGTCTACCCGCTGACCGCAGGCCTTGCCTCCAGGACGCTGCAAAAGGCGATGAAGACTGCCCTGGAACGGGTCCCGCACCTGCCGGAATGGCTGAACGAACCCTATCTGCAGCAGACCGGCTGGCCGGATTTCAACGAGGCGCTGCAGACCCTGCACGCACCGAAGGAACGCAGCGACATCGAACCGATGTCACCCTACGTGCAGCGTCTTGCCTATGACGAACTGCTTGCCAGCCAGCTGGCGCTGGCGATGGTGCGCGCAAACATGCGTAACCTCGGCGGCATCGCCCGCGCGCCGAGCGGCGCCCTTCAGCAGGCCGTCATCGGCGCATTGCCCTTCGAGCTGACCGGCAGCCAGGCTAACGCGATCAAGGAAATCAACGAGGACCTTGCCAGGCCGGTCCGCATGCTACGCCTGCTTCAGGGCGATGTCGGCGCGGGCAAGACCGTGGTCGCCCTGGCAACGCTTGCCCAGGTTATCGAGACCGGGGCGCAAGGCGCCCTGATGGCGCCCACCGAGATCCTGGCCCGGCAGCACTTTGCATCCATGGCCCCGCTCTGCGAGAAAGCCGGTATCCGTCTGGCCCTGATGACCGGCAAGGACAGCCAGAAAGAGCGACGCATCCGGCAGGAGCAGCTCGATGCCGGGGACATCGATCTCGTCGTCGGCACGCACGCCCTGTTTCAGGGATCCGTCACTTTTAAAAACCTCGGTATGGTCGTCGTCGACGAGCAGCACCGTTTCGGCGTTCACCAGCGCCTCGCCCTTTCCGGCAAGGGTCAGGGCGTGGATGTGCTGGTCATGACTGCGACGCCCATCCCGCGCACGCTGGTGCTCACCTGCTTCGGCGACATGGACGTCTCCCGGCTGACCGACAAACCCGCCGGCCGCAAACCCGTCAAGACGGTCTCCGTCTCGCTCGACCGGCTGGACGAGGTCATCGCCAGGGTGGGCGCGGCCATTGCCGATGGTCAGAAGGTCTATTGGGTCTGCCCGCTGGTGGAAGAATCGGAGAAAATCGACCTGGCCGCGGTCGAGGACCGGCACCGGGTGCTGGAACACGCGCTGCGGCGGCGTGTTTCCCTGGTGCACGGACGCATGTCGGCCGACGAAAAGGACGCAGCCATGGCGGACTTCAAGTCCGGTGTCACAAATGTCCTCGTCGCGACGACCGTGATCGAGGTCGGCGTCGATGTCCCGGACGCCACCATCATCGTGATCGAACACGCCGAACGCTTTGGTCTCGCGCAGCTTCATCAGCTCAGGGGCCGGGTCGGTCGCGGCAACAAGCCGTCTTCCTGCGTGCTGCTCTACAAGGGCCCGCTGGGAGAAACCGCAGGTGCCCGGCTCAACATCATGCGGGAGACCAACGACGGTTTCCTGATCGCGGAAGAAGACCTGAAGCTGCGCGGTGGCGGAGAAATCCTCGGTACTCGCCAGTCCGGAACGCCCGGTTTCCGGATTGCACGCGCCGAGGACCACGCGGACCTGATGGAGGTCGCCCGGGACGATGCCAGGCTCATTCTGGAAACCGACCCGGACCTCCAGTCAAAACGTGGACAGGCTCTGCGCTGCCTGCTCTATCTTTTCGGCCGGGATGCTGCGATCCGGTTGCTGCGGGCCGGCTGATTGCCAGAAAGACCCCGCAGCCTTTCTCCCGTCAGAGCCGGCTACCCTCGTTTTTGGCTTGGCCGGCGGCAAACCCGGCTTGGAAGGCGGTCAGCAGCCCGGCGCCTTCGGCCCGGTCCCCAACACCACTCTTCTCGTTGAGATGACCACGGTCTCCTAGCCTGACGACCGCTGCTCCCGCCCGTTCCCCTAGTTCAATTCCGCGTCCGTCCGGGTCGTAGGGATCATTCGAACTTGCGATCGTAAGCAAAGGTTTTCCGAGACGTGCCACATCTGTAATTGAAAACCCTTTTGCCTGCGCAGGAAAGTTCGGACCGCCAGGATCGGGAACCGCGACAAGAAGAGCGCGGCATCATTTCCGGCTATTGCGCGCGCATCAATCCTCAGGCTTTGGGGCTTTCCATGCAGGCGCTGCTGCGCCTCGGGACAACGCACGAAAACATAAGCCGGGCCTTGCAGATGTTCGCCGAAACTCCCGAAATTATCGCTGTCGACAGGGTCACTGGAGAAGACTGCTTTGTTGTGCGTGTCCTTGTGCCGAAACCGGAAGACCTTGAACGCATTGTCGATTCAATCGCGCGCCTCGGTCCGGTGACAACCTCCGTTGTCCTGCGGCAACAACCGGACAAGCCCGTTTCCCGGCAACTCGTCCGGCGAACATCCGGCGTGGAATAGCCCAATGACCCTGGTGTCAGGCGTCCTCGGGTTTCCGGACAATTTCAAGCTGTGACGGATCGGCAATCGCCTCCTCGAGCATCTCGGGATACTTCGGATTGACCAGTCCCGCGGATATCACCAGCTTCGCTGCATCTTCCACCCCCATGTCGAGTTCAGTGATATCCTCGCGGGGCACGAACAGCAGAAAACCGGACGTCGGGTTCGGTGTCGTCGGCAGGAACACGGAAACCATCTCGGACTTGTCCTTGAGACGTCTGGCGACCTCGCCTTTCGTCTCCGTCGAAATGAAGACAATCGCCCAAAGACCGCGGCGGGGGTATTCGATCAGCGCCGCCTTTGTGAAACTGCTCCCACGCTCATCAAGCACCGTCTCAAAAATCTGCTTCAAGCCACTGTAAACATTACGTACTAGCGGCATTCTTCCGACGATACGTTCGCCCACGGAGATCAGGCTTCTGCCCAGGAAGTTGGCGGCAAAGAAACCCACGATCGTCAAAACGAAAATCGCAACGATCAACCCGAAACCGGGGATGGGAAACGGCAGATAGGTGTCGGGATTGTACAAGCTCGGCACAAACGGCTTCACCCAGCCATCCACCCACTTGATGAACGTCCAGGTCAACCAGAGCGTAATCCCGATGGGACCGGTGATAACGAGACCCGTCAGAAAATAATTGCGCAGGCGCGTCATCGCGCCCGCCTTGTGCCCTATCAAGTGAGGCTCGTCTGATTTATGCTTGTTTCTGCTCATGGGCGAAACCCGTTTGATATCCCTGAAGGTTTGTCTTTTTTCCGACCCGCACTTAGATAAGCATCTTTATCGCGACGCGGTATCCTACGTGTGACTTATTTTTTGTGTTGCACCTGAAACTGGCCGAAATCGGAGGCTGACTTGCGGCGAACCACATTCAAACTTCTTGGAGCCGGCTGTGTCGGCCTCGGAATTGTCGGTGCCTTCCTGCCGCTGCTTCCCACCACCATATTCTTCATTCTGGCCGCGGCCTGCTTTGCCCGGTCTTCCCCCGCCCTGGAAGCCAGAATTTTGAACCATCCCGTCATCGGCCCGCAGGTTGTCGCCTGGCGCGACCATCGCGCTATCCCCAACAAGGCCAAGTGGCTGGCCGGTACCGGTATGGCGTGTGGATATGCCGTCTTCTTTTTCACAAATGAGCCTGCACCCTGGCTTGCCATACTGGTCGCGCTGATCCTGATATTCTGCGCCGCCTATGTCTTCAGCCGCCCTTCCGGTCCCAAGAAGCTCACGCTTGAGGACTGTTCGAAGAGCTCCGAAGCCTGAACGACACATCAGATATCGGGAATGAGCCTCTTGCCAAGGGCAACGGCTGTTTCCTCCGAAAATCCAAGCTTCTCGTAAAAGCGCAGCACCTGTTCATTGCCCTCGCGAACGAACAGGTTGATCTTCGGGCAGCCGAGTTCGAGCAGGAATGTCTCGCAATGCTCCATCAGCATTTTGCCCAATCCGGCGGACTGATGATCCGGATCGACACTGAGATAGTAGATCGAGCCGCGGTGGCCGTCATAGCTGACCATCACCGATCCGGCGATTTCACGTCCCTTCAACAGTACGAAAAAGGCGCCATTCCTGTCCGTCAGCTTCCGGTCGATGTCCTTGTCCGGATCGTTCCACGGCCTGGTCAAGCCACATTTGGCCCACAGCTCGATGATCTGTGCCCGGTAGTCTTCCTGGTACCGGGCTATGGTGTATTCCTCGAGGGCCGACATGCTCATTCTACCGTGACAGATTTCGCCAGGTTGCGCGGTTGATCTACATCCGTTCCCATGAAAACCGCGGTGTGGTAGGCGATCAACTGGACCGGAATGGCATAGATGATCGGCGCGACGATATCCGACATGTCCGGCAGGATCACCACATCCTCCGCAGCGTTGCCGCAGTCCTCGGCACCGCGCTTGTCTGTGATGAGCACGATCCGGCCGCCGCGCGCGGCAACCTCCTGCATGTTGGACACCGTCTTTTCATAGATAGCGTCATAAGGCGCGATCACAAAAACCGGCATGTTCTCGTCGATCAGTGCGATCGGTCCGTGCTTCAACTCGCCCGCCGCATAGCCTTCCGCGTGGATATAGGAGAGTTCCTTGAGCTTCAGTGCCCCTTCCAGGGCGAGCGGGAAATTGGTGGCCCGCCCGAGATAGAGCGCGTTGCTTGCCTTTGACAGCGGATGCGACAGCTTCTCGATCTCACTCTCCCTGGCAAGCGCCTTCAGCGCAAGGCTTGGAACCTCGGTGAGCTCGGCAACGAGCTTCTGCTCGTCCTCTGCAGACAGTACGCCCCGCTCACGTCCGGCCTGCAGAGCCAGCGCCGCGAGAACGGCAAGCTGGCATGTAAAGGCCTTGGTGGACGCAACCCCGATCTCGGGACCGGCAATCGTCTGGAAGACCATGTCGGCTTCACGGGCAATGGTGCTTTCGGGCACATTGACGATCGCTCCGATGGCCGCCCCGTGTTCCTTGCAATAGCGCAGAGAGGCAAGGGTATCGGCGGTTTCACCGGACTGGGAGATCATCAGAGCGGTGTCCCTGCTGCTGACAGGCGTCTCGCGGTACCGGAACTCGCTGGCGATGTCGATTTCGACCGGCAGGCGCGCGTATTTCTCGAACCAGTATTTTGAGACAAGCCCCGCCAGATAAGCGGTACCGCAAGCTGTGATGATGAGACGAGAGAGATCCTTGAACTTCAGCTGCTCGGTCCCGGCGACATTCGCCCGTTTCGCCCCGTAGTCGAAATAGCGCGAAAGAGTATGGCCGAGAACTTCGGGCTGCTCATGGATTTCCTTGGCCATGAAATGCTTGTAGTTGCCCTTGTCCATCAGACTGGATGTCACCGAAGACCGTGCTTCCGGACGTTCCACTGGCTGATTGGCCTGATCGAAGATCTCCGCGCCGGACCTCGTGAGAACAGCCCAGTCACCTTCTTCCAGATAGGTAATGCGGTCTGTGAAGGGTGACAGCGCAATCGCGTCTGACCCGAAGAACATCTCGCCGTCGCCGTGCCCGATTGCCAGCGGCGACCCTTTGCGGGCGCCGATGAGCAGGTCGTCTTCCCCGGCAAAAAGCAGGGCAAGTGCGAAAGCCCCCTTGAGGCGCGGCAGAACTTCGCCAACAGCCTCGCGCGGCGTCAGTCCCCGGCCGAGCGCAAGATTGATCAGATGGGCGACAACCTCCGTGTCCGTTTCCGTATCCAAGATTGCACCGGCGGCAACGATCTCTTCGCGCAGCTCGAGATAATTCTCGATGATGCCGTTATGGACCACGGCCACGGAACCGGCCTGATGCGGATGAGCATTCGATAAGGTCGGTGCGCCATGGGTTGCCCACCGGGTGTGTCCGATGCCGGTGGAACCGGACAGCGGCGCGTTCTCAAGCGCGGCTTCCAGATTGCGGAGCTTGCCTTCCGCGCGCCGGCGGACAAGGACGCCATCGACCAGCGTCGCAACACCGGCGGAATCGTAGCCGCGGTATTCAAGACGCTTCAGCGAATCCACAATGCGCGGAGCCGCATCGACTTTCCCCAGCACGCCAACAATTCCACACATGGAGCACACCCTTCAAATATTGGATCAAATGGCCGCCCTGCTTTAGACGACTGCTGCACCGAAGCAGAAATCAATCCCTGTTTCAGAAAATGACAATGTTAAGATAGACGCCAGGCTCAGTATTTGGCGTCCTTTTCTGCCTGAAGGCGCTCGCGCAGCACCTTGGCCTTGCCTTCCTTGACCACTTGCCGTGCCCGGCCGAAAGCAAGGGAGTCCTTGGAGACATTGTCCGTGATCACACTTCCCGCGGATACAAATACGCCATTGCCGAGTTTTACCGGAGCTACGAGTGTGGAATTGGACCCGACAAAGCTGTTGGCACCGATTTCAGTACGGTGCTTGAGATAACCGTCGTAATTGCAGGTGATTGTTCCCGCACCGATGTTCGATTTGGAGCCGACACTTGCATCGCCGATGTAGCTGAGATGATTCACCTTCGCACCCGGCCCGAAGGTTGCATTCTTCACCTCAACGAAATTGCCGACGCGGGTGTCACTGCCAAGCACCGCTCCGGGTCTCAACCGGGCATAGGGCCCAACCACACTGCCGGTACCGACCGTTGCCCCTTCCAGATGGCTGAAGGCGCGAATACGCGCACCACTGGAAACCTTGACACCCGGACCAAAAACCACGTTCTGCTCGACGATGACATCGGCGTCCAGCTTGGTGTCATGCGAAAAGAACACGGTTTGAGGTGCCAGCAGAGAACAGCCCTCGTCCATGGCGGCGTGCCGCATCCGGTTCTGGAACGCGGCTTCGCAGGCGGCAAGCTGGGCTCGTGTGTTGATGCCCTGTGTCTCTGTTTCGGAACCGGTAACGGCCACGACCGTCAAACCGCGTTCGTTTGCGATCTCGACCGCGTCGGTCAGATAGTATTCCTTTTTGGCATTGTCGTTGCCGATCGCCTCCAACAGAGACAGGGCATGCTTGCCGGTAATGCCCATGATGCCGGAATTGCAATATGTCACCTTCCGCTCGGCTTCACTGGCATCCTTTTCTTCACGGATAGCAACAAGCCGTCCGTTTTCGACCAGAAGGCGGCCGTAACCAAAAGGATTGCGGGTCTGAAAGCCTAGAACCACCAGATCCGCCCCGCGTTCCAGCCCCTGCCGGACCTTCGCGATCGTTTCCGGTGTCACGAGCGGCGTATCGCCGAAGAGCACAAGGACATCGTCCGATTCGAGCTCCAGCGCCGGTTTTGCCGCCAGCACGGCATGGGCCGTGCCCAGCCTATCGGTCTGAACACAGCAGCGGGCGTGTGGTGCGAGGTCGCGCACCAGGGTTGCAAGCTCCGGCATATCCGGTCCGGTAACGACGGAGATCCGGTCCGAACCGGCTCGTCCAAGCGCTTTCAGGACATGCCCCACAAGCGGCAGGCCACCAATCTCGTGCATGACCTTCGGCAGGTCGGACTTCATTCTTGTTCCCAGCCCGGCGGCGAGAACGATGGAAAGGCAGGATCGAGTTGTCATGAATTACCCAATGTCACTTTGGCGGGCCGCGTGTTTGCTTTTGGCGCACTATATGCCCCGATCCACAGAACTTTGAAAGATCCGACCGGCCGGGCATTTCGCTTTGCGTTTCATTAACCATAATTAACGACTGATACGGTAACTTGAGTAAGATTCGCATCGAGGGTCGGAAGGTCCACGTCTTGTTGGAACCGCAGTCACAGAAGTCTACCCGGGAAGTGGTCCGGGATACCTTCACGCCCTCGCGTGTCGGCCTTTTGTCGTGGGCGTTTGCTGCCGTGGTGATGGGCACGGTCGGCCTTGCCTCCTACCAGTTCGGTTCTCGCGATGCGCAATTGGCGCTTTCCAATCAGACGATCACAGGTGTCCCCCTTCCTGCGGCGGGACCGATAGAGACAACCGCATCCATCGCAAGGTCCGGCAGGGCACAAAGGGTCGAAGTCCTGGAGTTGCCGCGGCCTGAAGGAAACAGGCAGGCTGCCGACGTCAGCCAGAGCCAGATCGAAGTTCTTCAAAAGGAAATCGTGGGCCTTCGCAGAAGGCTGAGCGCGCTTTCGGAACAAAACATAGCCTATTCCCGCCGAATTGCCGCGCTGGAAGAGGATGTCACGGCTTCCAGACTGGCTGCGACAGGCGACCAACCGGCCACCGGCACAGGTTCACTGCGGAAAACCGTTCCCAGTCCCGGTGTGGTAATGACATCGGCAGAAGCTCAGCCGACAAATCAGTCCTCCCCCTCCGCCGTCATCCCGCCTCGCAAAAAACTGGCCGATGCCGGGAAAACGCCTCCGGTCGGAAACACGGCTTCCGGAACGCGAATGGAAACTCCCAAGACCAGTGGTTCCCAGGTACCACCGAGCAGGGTCACTCTGCAGTCCTCGCAGCAGCCAGCACCGGTTTCACCGCCCTCCACCCTCAAGATCCATGAACCGGTCAGGATCGTGGAATTGCCGGAGGCTGAAGGAGCACCAATCGTTACAGGCTCCATCCCGCCAGGCGGATCGTCTTCTGATCAGCCGGAATTTGACGCCACTCCGACCACGACGACACCCAAACCTGCCATCATCATGCCGTCTGACCCGGCGGGCCGTTTGCGGGGCAGTGGCGACATGACACTCAAGCGCAGTGACTTCGGTGCCGTCATAGGCCGGTATCGTGACCTGGCTGCGGCCGCCAAGGCCTGGGCGGACTTCAAGGAACAAAACGAGGAGCGGATGCGCGACCTGCGTCCCCTGACCGTCAGCAGTCAGTCGGCATCGGGCGGCGTAGCCCTCATGGTGGGCCCCTTCGCCAATGCCGCCGACGCGGCCGTCGCCTGCCTGCACCTGCTGGATGTGACGGAGTTGTGCCATCCGGCCATTTTTTCCGGTGACCCGCTGATTGCAGCCGCCGAATTCCGCGACACGGCTTTCTAGGAGCCAATCGCCCTCATTGGCCGAGAACCTGCCGGCAGTACCTCACGCTTCAAACGGGTCAATCGAAGATCTAACCGATTGTCTGCAACGCCGGGAAAGTCTCCAGGAGCCAGTAAGACAGGACTGCCATCTGCCCGGTCAGGAACATGAGACCGGTCAGGACCAGCACACCGCCCATGGCCTTCTCCACAACGCCCATGTGCTTGCGAAACCGCTTCATGAAGTTCAGGAACGGTCCGGCAAACAGAGCCGCTACCAGGAACGGAACCCCGAGACCGAGCGCATAGGCACTGAGCAGCAATGCGCCCTCCCCGACCGTTTCCTTGGCACCGGCCACAAAAAGGATCGCGGCAAGAATCGGCCCGACGCAAGGCGTCCAACCGAACCCGAACGCCAACCCGATGAGATAGGCGCCAAGAGGACCGGCCGGCTTCTTGTCGACATGAACCCGGGCTTCGCGGTAGAGGAGCCCTATTCTGAAGACCCCCAGAAAATGCAGCCCCATCAGAATGATGACGGCGCCGGCCAGATAACCAAGATAATCGAGGTAGGCACGCACGAACTGGCCAAGCAGGCTGGCGGTTGCCCCGAGCAATACGAACACAGTCGAAAATCCCAGGACAAAAACCACGGCACTCAGGAAAACGCGTTGGGTGGCCGAACTGCTGTCTTCGTCTTCACCCGAGAGCTGCTCTAGCGAAACGCCGGCCAGAAACCCGAGGTATGGCGGGACCAGAGGCAGCACACATGGCGAGATGAAGGAAAGAACACCGGCCAATGCGGCGCCGATGATTGTCACATCCTGAATCATATGGGTTTCCGGCGGGTTCGAGCGGTAAGTGCGGACATCTTCGTCCCTGATTTAGGCGGACAGACACCCGAAACAAAAACAACTGGCGCTCACCTTTTGGCGAGCAGAGCGGTACTGCCTTGCGAACATGTCTATTCTGCGGCTGGCAATAGGCCCTGTTCCCGGTAAAATTTCAATGCGCCAGGATGTAGCGGCGCCTCCATGCCGCGAGAAGCCATTTCGCTTGCGGACAGGTTTTGAAGCGCCGGATGAAGCTGCTTGAAGCCCTCGAGATTGTCAAAGACCGATGACACCAGGGCATGGACGATTTCGTCCGGCATATTTGCTGAGGTAACGAAGGTCGCGACTGCACCATAAGAGGCAACTGACTCCGGCATGCCGTAGTCGTCGGCCGGAACGGTCACTTTGAGGTAATATGGCGCCTCTTCCAACAATGAGTCTATGGCCTTCCCCTCAATGCCGAGCAGCCGGATTTCACATAGCTGCTGTGTTTCCTCGACCAGATTCGCCGGATGTCCGATCAGTTCGAAGTAGCCGTCTATCTCACCGCTGCAGAGCGCCTCGGCCAGTTTGGAGGTCTTGAGATTTGAAACCCCTTTTTGGTCGTCCTCCAGCCACCCCAACCGTTTGACCAGCGCATTCCAGGAGGCCGCGGATCCGGATCCTTCACTGCCAACGTTGATCTTCGCGCCCTTCAAGGCGTCAAAGCTGTGATAGCCCGATTCCTTGCGCACTACGAACGTTGCTGTTTCCGAGTGAAGCGAGAATACGGACCGTAAATCCTCAAACGGTCCGTCCTCCAGAAACCGTACGGATCCGTGAAACGCATGATATTGCCAGTCCGATTGAACAAAACCGAAATCGAGTTTGCCGGCCCTGAGCCTATCAATATTCGAAATTGATCCCCTCGTCGGTTCGAAAGCACACCTGACGCCATGCTTTGCCCGGTTCTGATTGACGAGTGTGCAGATAGCGGCTCCTGTTGGAAAATATACTCCCGTAACACCTGCGGTTCCGATGGTAATAAAACGTTGTTCCTGCGCCGTTCCCGGAGAGGCCGAAACCACCAGAAACGCCAGGCAGGCCAGCAGGCTGTGACGGTGCGGCCCAACTGAAGTTGAATTCATGCAGTTGGCGGGAAACCCGCATGCTGCCCGAACAATTCCGCTCAACAATCGCTTGGACAAACCTTACGCCTCCCTATCCGGTATTTCAGAGGGATAGCAAAGGCGGTAGACAAACACCAGTTCGCGCGCAATCTGCCCTGTTTGCATTTGAAACGGATTGACGCTGTCCTCAATGACACAGATTGGCAGTGCCTCGCGCAGACTTTCCGTATCGGAAGGAAAGCGACCGGCCTTTCAGACAAACTGTTATGGAGGAGAAACGGCAGCGCCCGGACAATAAAAAAAAGCGCCAAAGCGCCACACCGTCTCAACTCTATGGGAGTAATTATATTTCCACCCGACAAGTGCGGGTCAAAGAGCTTCAGCCGTTCCGGCCACCCCGAATGACCTCGAAGAGTTTTCCTTTCAATTCGTCTTCAGCTGCACCGTCCCGCAATCCCTGCCGCCATTGGTCCAGAATCAACCGTAGACCGAGCGTGTCCCGGTTGTGCGGTAGGCTGCTGATGAAGGAGGCAAAAAACGCATCAAGCTGATCCCGGTCGATCAGGCCCTGTTCTATCAATCCATGAATCAGGGTCATCGTGGCTGCGATATGCCCCTTCACGAAATCGAACTCCACCGAGTTCGTTGCATCGTCCATCGTTGTCGTTTGCATGTAACCTCTCATGTACACGGCAACGTTACCCCACAAAGCATTTCCACGCCACCTGACAGTTTTTGCAGGAGAATGATCGTTATTTTCCAAATAATGATAATTTTGAACTATTATTTCAGCACATTTTCCGGTTCTTTCTTACGGAGAAAGCTATTCTATTTTATAAATTCTGAATATTTACTGATTTTTGTTGATTGGATCCAGGTCAGCGGTAAAAAGAAGGAGCAAATTTACCGCCAGTTTCCTCAATTTTACGAGCCTGTTGAAAAAATCAAATTTGCCTCTTGCAATGTCATCCCTGTCGGCCTAAACACACGCCACCGACGCGGCAGCGCGGCGCCAACGCCCCTACCTGCTGCTCGGATTTTGGTGAGAGCCGATAGCTCAGCTGGTAGAGCAACTGACTTTTAATCAGTAGGTCCAGGGTTCGAACCCCTGTCGGCTCACCAAAAATTCCCCCGCAAATTCAATGTCCTTATCGCGCTTCGCAGGCAGCGGACCGTACGATTACCTGAAACTCTCATCTGTAATCTGTTTCCGTCGAGCCGAAAATCACTGCCCAGTCTCCGTGCCTTCCAAGGGAAACGGGGCAAGCAATTGATGAATCTTGTCCCCATTGCGCCAGCGAGACGGCGGAGCCCCTCCGTTCCACGGATCTCTTTCTTCCGCTAGGTAAGAAACAGCAAAAAATCTTGTTTACCATGTTAAATTTTTTTGCTGATCCGATGTCCGAATTCGCTTTTGTTCCGGATGATTTCGCTGATGAGCTTGTGACCGTGATTTGAATTCAGCAACGCCAGTCGGTTTGCGCCAATCGACCCTCCTGACTTTTTACAGGGCATTCGTTTCAACAGCTTGCATTGAATTCGTGTCGTTATCGCGTGGATACGAATGAATGCCAGTGCGCCGGAGCAAGATCATCAGCTTTGCCAAGTTTACACCTTCTGATTGTCTCCCCTAACGCAAATCACCTGCTAGCCTGAAAGTGCACACAAAGATCAGGTGACGGGGGTGCATTCCGATGTTGATCAAAGGCACGCTTGGCGACGATTTTTTCCCGGTCGGATCCGATGTTAACGGAACGACAGAAGATGACCTTATCCTGGCATTTTCCGGCGATGACAGGATTTTCGGAGATGCGTTCCTTTTCAGCGCACCTTACATCTTCGGCGATGATCGAATCATCGCCGGTCTTGGAGACGACACCGTTTTCGGAGATTCGGGCGTCTTCGACGCGGTCGTTACTTACGGAAATGACGACATACGCGGTGGATTGGGTGACGACACGCTGTATGGCGAAAACGTGGTTGTCGAAGGACAGACCGGCGGGAACGACAGGATATCGGGAGGTATCGGCAACGACACGCTCTATGGCGATGCCTTCCTGACAGTCTCCGGAGGCACCGGCGGGAACGATTTGCTGCTTGGCGGCCCCGGGTCCGATGTGCTGATAGGCGAAACCGCATTCGGCATTTTCAACCATGCCGGCGGACACGACCGGATATACGGCGGTGCCGGAAACGACATCATTTCAGGCGACTACCGTTTCCAGATGTTTTCTGGTGTTGGCGGTAACGATTTCATCGACGGCGGTCAGGGCGATGATGTTATCGCAGGGGACTCCGGACGCGACCTGATGGGTTCAACGGCGACGGAAAGTTATGCGATTGGCGGAGATGACGTCATCCTCGGCGGAGAAGGCGACGACATCATCTATGGGGATGCCGGTTCGATTGAGCTGGGCGCATCCATTATGGGTTACTACGCCCAAGGGGGCGATGACCTGATCTTCGGCGGCTCCGGGCATGACATCCTTGTAGGCGATGCCTTCAGACTTGTTGCGTACGCCGGCGAAACCCTTACAGCCGCCATTGCGGGACATGACGAAATCCACGGCGGGGCCGGCGACGACGAAATCTACGGCGATGTCGGAGGTTTCGGAGGAGCAGCTGAAGCCGGTTCAATTCTGGGAAACGACCTGCTTTATGGCGATGCCGGTGACGACCTGATTGTCGGGGATGCCAACCATCTTGTTGAAGCTCCTTCTGTCCAGAGCCATTTGGCGGCGGAAACCTTTGCAGGTGACGATGTCATCTATGGCGGTAGCGGCAATGACACCATTTACGGTGACATGCGGTTCGACCCCTTTGCTCCAATTGCCTACTCTTCAGGAAGCGATACCATTTTTGGCGGCGCCGGGGACGACCGGATCTTCACCGGACTGACGGGATTTGCCAATCTGATCTCAGCCGGCAGTGACGAAGCGCACGGCGGCACCGGGGATGACCTGATCAAAGGCGGAGCCGGAGCCGACCGGCTTTACGGAGACGAAGGCAACGACACGCTTTACGGCACCAGTTCGTTCCTGTTGGCTGCTGTTGCGGGTGACGAACTCTATGGCGGTGCAGGTAACGATACACTGTTCGGGTCCCAACAGGACGACTTGCTGTTCGGCGGCTCCGGTCAGGACTGGCTTTCGGGAGGTCGTGGCAACGATATCCTGACAGGCGGCGAAAACGCGGATGTCTTCGTCTTCCGTACCAATGACGAAACCGCGACGATTACCGATTTTCAGGACGGTCTCGATTTACTGGATCTGACTTCCTTCGGGTTTGCCGGTTTCGACGCTCTGCTCTTGCTCGCCAGCCAGGTGAACGGCGACCTGCAAATCGACTTCGGCGGAGGCACGGTCCTCACATTGGAGAACTTCGCCCTTGCTGACTTCACCACGGGCGATGCGATCCTGACCTGAGGCACGCTGTTGCCAACGTAATATGGACTGGCTCCAGTCCTTCTGAACGGCAACCGGAATTGCTGATCTTCACAAGCAACACCGGCGTCAGGCCGCCGGTGTTTCCCCTGCCTTTGTTCCTTGGCCGCCCAACCATCCCTTGACTGTCTCGCGCATCGTCTGCAGGCAGACATAGAGAATCGGTATCATCAGGACGCCGATACAGGTCGCAAACAGCATGCCGCCGAAGACAGCAAAGCCGATTGCCTTCTGGCTGGCGGCACCTGCACTCGAAGCGGTCATCAGCGGCACAACTCCCAGCAGGAAGGACAGGGCCGTCATCATCACGGCCCGGAAACGCAAATGCGCGGCTTCCACGGCAGCATCCTTGATCGACTTTCCGCCATCTCTTTGCTCCATGGCAAACTCAACGATCAGGATGGCGTTCTTCGCCCCCATTCCGACCAGCATGATCATGCCGATCTGCGTGTAGAGATTGACGTCGCCGCCTGTCGCGAAAACCGCGACAAGTGCCCCCAGGATGGCGAAGGACACGGACATCAGGATCGCCACCGGCATCGTCCAGCTTTCATACTGAGCCACCAGGAACAGATAGGTGAACAGGATCGACAGCAGCAGAATGAACATGACGATCTGTCCTGAGCCGAGCTGCTGCAGCGCCGTCCCCGTCCATTCCAGGGCATAGCCGTCCGGAAGGGCCTCCACCCCGGCCGCGTTGACCTCGTTGATCACCACGCCCGTCGAAGCTCCCGGCGCGGGATCGGCCATCACAGCCGCTGCTCGGAACATGTTGTAGCGCGTCAGGATCTGCGGTCCGAGCACGTTCTGCGTCGTCAGGATGCTTCGCATCGGCACCATGGTTCCATCGGTTGACCGCACATAGAGCGCGCCGATGTCTTCCACCTTGTCACGGAACTTGCCCTCGGCCTGGATCATCACCTTGTAGACCCTGCCAAACTTGTTGAAGTCGTTGATGTAGTAGGAGCCGAGATAAGCCTGCAACGTGCTGAAGACGTCGGAAACCTTGATGCCGAGCGTCTTGGCCTTTTCCCGGTCGAGATCGACAAATACCTGAGGCACATTCGCCCGGAAGGTTGAATACGCCCGTCCGACATCCGGGCTCTGGTTGGCCGAATAGACCATCGAACCAACCGCGGAAGCCAGATCCTGGGGCGTTCCACCACCGGTTTGCTGCAGCATCGCCTGAACGCCTCCGGTGGTTCCCAGACCGGGAATCGGCGGTGGGTTGAAGGCGATGATGTTGGCGCCCGGGATGGTGGAAAACTGTGCCCAGAACTTGGCCAGGATCGCGTTGATGCGCAGGTCCGGTGCCTGACGTTCTTCCCAGTTCTTCATGGTTGCGATCACGAGGGCGGCATTCGACGACGTAGCGCCGTTCAGGATCGAATAGCCGTTGACGATCACGACATTGGCAACGCCCGCCGTGTTCGTGGCCATCTCGACCACGCGCTTGGTGACCACTTCGGTACGTTCAAGCGCGGCGCCGTCCGGCAGCTGTACATCGACCATCAGGTAACCCTGGTCCTCCGAGGGCAGGAAACCCTGGGGCAGTGTTCCGCCAAGCGTTACGATCAGCGCGATCGCGCCTGCAACGATCACCAGTCCCATGACGGCAACCCGTACCAATCGGCGCACGATGGAGGTGTAACCGTTGCGAACGGAGGTGATGCCACGATCGAACAGCCCCATGATACCGCGCGGCGGCCCGGAGCGGGCCTTCAGGATCAGGCCGCATAGCGCCGGAGACAGCGTCAGCGCGTTGACCGAGGAAATCAGGACGGAGACGGAGATCGTAATCGCAAACTGCGAATAGAGCCGGCCTGTGATCCCCGGCATAAAGATCGTTGGCACGAAAACGGCCAGGAGCACGAGCGTGGTGGCAATCACAGGACTGGTGATCTGTTCCATCGCCTTGGCGGTGGCTTCCCTCGGCGGCAACCCCTCTTCGGAAATGATGCGCTCCACGTTCTCCACGACAACGATGGCATCATCCACAACGATGCCGATCGCCAGAACGAGCGCAAACAGCGAGATCGTGTTGAGCGTCATGCCGAGCGCGAGCAGGACAGCGAAGGTGCCGATCAGTGACACCGGGATGGCCACCGTAGGGATGATTGTCGCGCGCCAGTTCCCCAGGAACACGAACACCACGGAAACCACAAGCAGGAAGGTCAGGAACAGGGTGGCGATCACGTCGTTGAGCGATGCCTGGACGAAATCGGTTGTATTGAACGGAACGCCGTAATCCATATCCGGCGGAAAGTTCTTCGACAGGCTGTCCAGCCGCGTCAACACGTTCTGGGCAACCTGCAGCGCATTGGCGCCGGGGGCCTGGTAGACGGCAAGCACGGTTGCCGGCTTGCCATTGAATTCGCCCGAGGCGTTGTAGTACTGCGCGCCGAGTTCCACCCTGGCGACGTCGCCGATGGTCACCACCGCTCCGTCGGCCCCCGTCCGAAGCACGATCTGCTCGAACTCCTCGGCTGATGCCAGACGACCCTTGGCCTTGATGGTGTATTGGAACTGCTGCCCGTCCGGCACGGGCGGCGCACCGATCTGACCGGCGGCCACCTGAATGTTCTGATCGCGGACCGCGTTGATGAAGTCGGTCGGCGTCATGCCCAGGCTGGTGAGCCGATCTGGATCAAGCCAGATACGCATGCCATAAGCGAAATCGGTCATCACGTCGGCCCGGCCAACCCCGGGAACACGGGCGAGCGCGTCCTTAAGGTTGATCGAGGCGTAGTTGGACAGGAACACCGGGTCATAGGTGCCGTCCGGAGAATAGAGCGTAATCACCAGCAACATGTTGGTGCTGGCCTTTTGCACCGTCACGCCGTTGGACGTGACTTCGCTCGGCAGCTGGCTGGTCGCCTGGCTGACCCGGTTCTGCGTGTTCACCGTCGCAATATCCGGATCGGTGCCGACACCGAAGGTCACGTTGAGGGAATAATTGCCGCTGTCGTTGCTGGTCGACTGCATGTAGATCATGTCGTCGACGCCGTTGACCTGCCCCTCTATCGGCGCGGCCACCGTTTCTTCCAGAACCTCCGCGTTGGCCCCCGTATAGGTCGCGGATACATTGACCACCGGCGGGGTGATGTTGGGAAACTGCTCGACTGGCAGCGACAGATATCCAAGGATACCGGCAATAGTGATCACGATGGAAATGACCAGCGCAAACTTCGGCCGGTAGATGAAAAAGCGTGAAAACATTTAGCTTTTCTCCGCCGGCTTGGAGGCAAGGCTGGGATTGACCACAACGCCGGGGCGAACTTTCTGCAGGCCTTCGACAATCACCTCGTCGCCTTCCTTGAGCCCCTTCGTGACGACAAAGGCGGTCTCCACCTGCTGACCAAGGTCGACGTAACGCTGTTCCACCTTCTTGTCCGCGGTAACGGCAAGGGCGAAAGCGCCCTGCTGATCGCGCTGTATGGCTGCCTGCGGAACAACGAGAGCGGTCTCCGACTGGGGGGCTTCAAGAACGACGGTCACATAGGTCCCCGCCAGGAGGCGCACGTCCTTGTTGTCGAAACGTCCCCTGAAGGAAATGGTTCCGGTGGTAGCGTCGATCTGATTGTCGATGAAAACAATCTTGCCCTTTTCATCGTAAGTCTCACCGTTCGGCAGGATCAGATTGAGATCAGGCGACTCGTCCGGCGTGATGTCCTCGGGATTGAGGCCGTGGGTCTTGACCGCATTGAGATACTGCGCCTCGCTGACGGAGAAGTTGACATAGACCGGAGCCAGGCTGATCAGACTTGCCAGCGACCCCGTGCCCGGTCCGACGACCTCGCCGACGCTGTAGCTCGTCTTGCCCAACTGACCGTCAAACGGAGCGGAGATATCGGTGTAGCTGAGATTAAGCTCGGCCTGCTGCAGGGAGGATTGTGCCGCTTCGACAGACGCTTCCGCCTGCTGCTTTTGCGCCAGCGTGGCTTCATAGGCTGCTTCCGAGACGTGGCCCTTCTCCAGAAGGTCCTTGTCGCGCTTCTCATCGGCGGACTTCAGGGCCGCGTCGGCCTTTGCGCTTGCCACATCCGCCTTCGCCTTTGACAAGGCGGCTTCGTATTGAGCTTTTTCGATGGTGAACAGCAGATCGCCTTTCTTGACGACCGCCCCGTCCTTCACGGCTTTCTGTTCCAGAAAGCCGCTGACACGGGCGATCAGGTCCACCTTGTCGATCGCGGCCACCTGACCGACAAAACGAGCGCTTTGACGAATATCCTGCGAGGTCACCTTCGCAACGGTGACGGATGGCGGCGGCGCGGCCGGAGCTTCAGCCTTTTTGCTGTCATCGGAACAGCCGGCCAGAAAAGCCGACGCAACCGCTGCCAGGACAATTGAACGGGAGGAAGAAGAAGCAAAGCTCAAAAAGGTCATTCAGAAACTCCGAGGTCTGACCACCAGCGGCAAGACACATGGTCGGAATTCACTATAGAAGGACTGATTGATTCAACAAGAGCTTATTGCCCGCTCCCGAACCTGGGCGTGTAATAAATTCCTCAGCGTTTTCAAACGATGTAGCCGGTAAAATATCGACGGCTCAGTCAATCCGGGGCCCCGTTCCGACCTATTCTTCCGGCGAAAGGATCAGTGTGAGACCGAAAAGACGGTCCGCAGGAATGACTTCCAGCGCCGTTCGCCCGGAACAGGCAATCTCCAGGGCGGCAATCTGCGGAATTTCGCCCCGGACACTGGATGCCGCCGCCTCGCCGGCAAGCAATTGGTAGGCCCTTGGCGACAGGACCGAAATCCGGCCGCGCGGGGTCTGCAGTTCCAGGCCGAGGCTCGTCGCCCGCATTTCACGTTGCCCGGCAAAGGCACTCAGGAATTCATGGTGATCGGAAGGGTCTGCGGCCAAAAGGTAAACCGACCGGACACCTTTTGCACCGTTGACATGCGACTGGAACGCCGGCTTCCAGAAATTTTCAGGATACTTGTTGTGGCAGGTAAAATATCCGATTTCCGGGCTGAGCGGGTCCCTTACAAACGTCAGATCAAAGGCCACCTTGACAGTGGAGCCATCTGCAAGGTTGGCCATCCTGTCGAAGGAAAAAGGATCGAACATCTGCAGCCCGGACCTGTGAAATCCGGAACGGTCCGCTACTGCGCCCTGGCTTTCAAGGACCAGCATGCTGGCCCCTTCCCGCTTGTTCAGGAAATCCCGGTTGAAGGCTCCGAAGGAAAAGCTGTTGCCCGAGGGCTCCGGAATGAGCGCCGGATCGGCAACACCGAGCAGTTCGATAAAGAATCCGTCTAGCTGAACGAGCCTGTTGGCGGTGCCCCACGGGTGCCGGTTCTCCGGCGTCACCGTGAAACCAAGCTCGGAGTAGGCACGGCCTGCGGCCTCGAGATCCTTCACTGCAACAACAAGATGATCGAGACCGCGTACCATGACCGCTCCTTGCAATGGGCTTTTCGTCAGACCAGACGGCTTTGCTGCACGGCCGCGCCGATAAAGGATGCAAACAGCGGATGAGGTTCAAACGGCCGGGACTTCAGTTCCGGATGATATTGGACCCCGATAAACCATGGATGGTTTTCGATTTCGACGGTCTCCGGCAGAACACCGTCCGGCGATGTACCGGCAAAGATGAGACCACATTTTTCGAGCTCATCCCGATAGCCGATATTCACCTCGTAGCGGTGACGGTGACGTTCCGAAATGGCATTGGATCCGTAGATTTCCGCAATTTTCGAACCGACCTTCAGGGCCGCGGGATAAGCCCCGAGACGCATTGTGCCGCCAAGATCGCCATCCTCGTTGCGCGTTTCCCGGGCATTGCCCTTGGTCCATTCGGTCATCAGGCCGACAACCGGTTCCTTGGTGGGGCCGAATTCGGTGGAATTGGCGTCCTTGATGCCCGCCAGGTTTCTGGCAGCTTCCAGAACGGCCATCTGCATGCCGAAACAGATACCAAAATAGGGAATGTTGCGGGTGCGGGCATAATGTGCTGCCGCAATCTTGCCTTCCGCACCACGTTCGCCAAAGCCCCCCGGCACAAGAATCCCGTGAACGCCTTCCAGGTACGGGCTCGGATCCTCCTTTTCGAATGTCTCCGATTCGATCCACTCCAGATTCACTTTCACCCGGTTGGCAATACCGCCATGGACCAGTGCCTCGATCAGGGATTTATAGGCATCCTTCAGTACGGTGTACTTGCCGACGATGGCGATCTTGACTTCGCCTTCCGGGTTGGCAATCGCCTCGGAGATACCTTCCCACCGTGCAAGCACCGGTGCCGGCGCCCCTTTCAGGCCGAAAGCCGCCAGAACCTCGTCGTCCAGTCCTTCCTTGTGATAGGCAATCGGCACGTCGTAGATCGACTTGACGTCGTAGGCCGGAATGACGGCACTCTCGCGCACATTGCAGAAAAGGGAGAGTTTACGTTTTTCCGTCTCCGGAATCGGGCGGTCGCACCGGACCATCAGGATATCGGGCTGAATGCCGATGGAGCGCAGTTCCTTCACCGAGTGCTGCGTCGGCTTGGTTTTCATCTCGCCTGCGCTCGGAATGTAGGGCATCAGGGTCAGATGGACGTAAACGACGTCGCCGCGCGGCAGATCGTTGCCGAGTTGGCGGATTGCCTCGAAGAAAGGCAGTCCCTCGATGTCGCCCACGGTGCCGCCGATTTCAACGAGAACGAAATCGTAGTCCTCGTTGCCGGTCAGGACAAAATTCTTGATCGCATCCGTCACATGCGGAATCACCTGGACGGTACCGCCAAGATAGTCCCCGCGCCGTTCCTTTGCGATGATGTCCTGGTAGATCCGTCCGGTCGTGATGTTGTCCTGCTGGTTCGCAGGCCGTCCGGTGAATCGTTCGTAGTGACCAAGATCGAGATCAGTCTCGGCCCCGTCGTCTGTGACGAAACACTCGCCGTGCTGATACGGGCTCATCGTGCCCGGATCGACATTGAGGTAGGGATCGAGTTTACGAAGACGGACCTTGTAACCACGCGCCTGGAGCAATGACCCCAGAGCCGCAGAAGCAAGTCCTTTTCCAAGCGAGGAAACCACGCCGCCAGTGATGAAGATGTATCGCGCCATGGACCAATACCATATCCTTGCCGAGGGCGGTTTGGCCACTCGGGAGTTGCGTTCTTAACACATAAAAATGCCCTGCGAGATCAGCCGCAGGGCATATGTTGGTTGAAGGAGCGGGCCAGCCCGCAATGCCGCCTTACTGAGCGGCCGGAACCTGGGGACCTGTCGGTTCCTGCTCCAGGTTCTTGAGCGAATCAAGAACGCCACCCGAACCGCCTTCCGTGCCGCTGTCGGCCGGGGCATCGCTGATGGCGGCCGGTACCGCGTCCAGAATGGCACCCGGGTTTTCCTGATTCTTTGCGATCAGGCTGAGAGCGAGAGACGTCGCAAAGAAAGCCAGCGCCAGAATACCGGTCGCCCGGGTGAGAATGTTTGCCGTCCCGCGGCTGGACATCAGACCACCGCCGCCTCCACCGATTCCGAGAGCGCCCCCTTCAGAGCGCTGCAGGAGGACAACGAGCACCAGGGCCAGCACGACCATGAGGTGGATTACGATGACTACGGTTTCCATCGAATGCCATTCTGTAAAGATTTCTAGATTGGCGGCCTTCTACACCAGACGCCGCCAGCTTTCTACCCTTCAATTGTGCCTTCAGCACAGAAGCTTCAAGTGAAGCGTCTTCAGGAATAGGCCGCAAGGATCCCAAGGAAGTCGTCAGCCTTGAGGCTTGCACCGCCGACGAGCGCTCCGTTGACATTGGCAACCGCCATGAGTTCTTCCGCATTGGAAGGCTTGACCGAGCCGCCGTAGAGCAGCCTCATCTGCGCCCCTTCGGACTGGAAACGCGCCTCGAGACTGTCCCGCATTGCCTTGTGCATTTCGGCGACATCCGCAGCGGTCGGCGTCAGACCGGTGCCGATCGCCCAGACCGGTTCGTAGGCGATAACGGTGTTTTCGGCAGTCGCGCCGTCCGGAATGGAACCCTTCAGCTGACGCTCGACGACTTCAACAGCCTGCCCGGCCTTGCGCTCGGTTTCCGTTTCGCCAACGCAGATAATTGCGACCAGACCGGCCCTCCAGGCGGCCTGCGCCTTGGCGTTCACGTCCGCATCACTCTCGCCGTGGTCCGTCCTACGCTCCGAGTGACCGACGATCACCGCAGCAGCCCCTGCATCCTTCAGCATTTCGGCAGAAATATCGCCGGTGTGTGCGCCGGAGGCATTTGCGTGACAATCCTGGCCACCGAGCAACACCGCACCGCCAGCGGCCTTGTCGGCCAGGAGTGCGATCAGCGTTGCCGGAGCGC
Organism: Roseibium sp.; assembly: GCF_050301095.1. GTDB lineage: Bacteria > Pseudomonadota > Alphaproteobacteria > Rhizobiales > Stappiaceae > Roseibium. Next base: position 3,896 of record NZ_JBNKYW010000167.1, on the reverse strand, counting down.
AAATCATGGTGTCGACCGTATCGGCGAGTTCGTCCGGGAGACCGGCGACCAATTTGTAGAACTCCGCCTGACTGGATTTCAGACCATTCATCTTCCAGTTACCGGCAACCAGCGGCTTGATATTCGCGCTCATATTCCGTTCGCTCCCCGAACCTGTTCGTCATTTGCCGCCTTTAGATCAGATGCGCTCTTTTGTTTCAATCTGTCTGTCCCGCCGAATATGCGTTTGGCGCCCCAAGTTTGTGGCCGGTCCGCCTTGCGGCAGCGGCGCCACCTCATTATGATCCGCCCGCTCTGATTTGGGCCGGAGTGACTTTCAACCGGTTCAAGGGGCTGATGGAAAGAACAAAAATACTGGAGTCGTCATGCTTGACGCGCTGCGCAAGGGCGCTGGCACCTGGGTTGCCAAACTGTTTATCGCCTTGCTGATCATGAGTTTCGCCGTCTGGGGCATTAGCGGTTTCCTGACCAACATCAGCCAGAACATCGCAGCCAAGGTTGGGGATACGGAAATCGCCCTCGTCGATTTCGACCGCACCTACCGTCAGGACCTGAACCGGTTGGGGCAGCAGTTCGGCCGTCCGCTCACAGCTGAAGAAGGTGCCGCACTCGGCCTGCCGCAGCAGGCACTCGGTAAGCTGATCGCCGAAGCGGCCATGAATGATACGGCACGGGAACTGCAACTCGGCGTTTCGAACGAACGGCTTGCGGCCATCATACAAAGCGACCCGGCCCTGCAGGGCGCCGGCGGCCGTTACGACCGCAACCGCCTGCAGCAACTGCTGCGCAACAACGGCTACCGCGAAGACGAATATGTCGTGCAGCGGCGCAAGATCGCCGAAAGGAGCCAACTCGCCGAGGGGCTGGCAGGGAGCATGAGTGTTCCCACTGCCTATCTGCGGGCGATGGACGTCTACCAGCGCGAAACCCGCAGCGCCGACTACCTGCTTGTCGATGCGGCTTTCGTCGGCGAGATAGAAGATCCGGCAGACGACATTCTCAATGCATTCTTTGAACAAAAGAAAGCGGACTTCAGGGCGCCCGAGTTTCGGGAAATCAAATATGTCGCCCTGACGCCGGACACTCTCGCCCGGCCTGATGATGTGACGGAGGAAGACGCGCGTGCGGAGTACGACCGCCGTTCGGATGACTACTTCGAGCCGGAACGCAGAAAAATTCGTCAGATGTCCTTCCCTTCGAAAGAAGCCGCTGAAGAAGCCGCGACGGAACTTCAAACTGGCAAGACATTCGATGAACTGATGAAGGATCGCGAACTCAGCGCCAACGATGTTTCCCTCGGGGTGATGTCAAGGGCGGATTTCCTGGACGATGCGCTTGGAGACGCAGCTTTCTCGCTGGAAGAGGGCGCAACCAGCGGAGCCGTCGAAGGCCGCTTTTCTACGGCCATCCTGAACGTGCAGGAAATCCTGCCGGAAAGCACGAAGCCGTTTGAAGAGGTCAGGGACGAAATCGTTCAGGAGCTCGCAAAGGATCAGGCGGAACGCGAGATCCTCGACATGCTTGACGAAATCGAGGATGCACGCGCCGGCGGAGCGCTGCTGGACGAGGTGGGCAGCCGCTTCTCCTTGACCGTGACAGCGCCGGAAGCCTTCGACAACACCGGTCAATCCATGGCTGGCTCGAGCGTGGACCTTCCGGACTCGCAAGGTCTTGTCGCAGGCGCCTTCGCCAGCGACATCGGCATCGAGAACGACGTTCTCCAACTCGGGGACCGCGGTTTCCTCTGGTATGACGTGACCAAGGTCATTCCGGAACGCGACCGTAGCCTGGACGAGGTCAGGGAAGCCGTGGTAGCCGCCTGGAAAGCCGAGGAACTTTCCAGACGCCTCGACGAACGAGCCGCCGAATTGCTTGAAAAAGCCCAAAACGGCACTCCCCTCGCAAGTCTGGCAGCGGAATACGGGTTGGAAGTCAAATCCGTTGAGAACCTGACGCGGAACACCCCCAGCGACGACTTCGGCCGCGAAGCAATCGCAACCACCTTTAGCGGTCCCGTTGGCACATCCGCAGTGACGGTTTCGGCGGACGGAGAGGCGCGCATCGTCCTCAGTGTCACCGGTACCGAGATTCCCGAATTCGACAGGTCTTCAGCGGAGGTGGCCGCGCTCGAAACGCAGATGTCGCGGCAGATGCGGGATTCGCTGCTTGGCCAGTTCATTACCGACCGGGAAAACAAGGCCGGGATCGAAGTCAACGAAGCCGGTATTGCACAGCTGATCGGTCTCGACAGAAACTGATTTTCACAGGTGGAATGACGACATGACCACGTTCAAGGACTTCATTGCCAAAGTCGCAGACGGCCACGAATTGAGCTCCGACGAGGCGCGTGAAGCCTTTGACATCATACTGTCCGGATCGGCGACACCATCCCAGCTGGGCGGATTTCTGATGGCACTTCGTGTCCGCGGCGAGAGCATCACCGAAGTTGCGGCCGCCGTCAGTTCCATGCGCGACAAGATGATACCGGTGGATGCTCCTGCCGGTGCCATTGATATTGTCGGGACGGGCGGCGACAATTCGGGCAGCTACAATATCTCGACTTGCACCGCGGTCGTCACAGCGGCTTGTGGCGTGCCGGTGGCCAAACACGGCAACCGATCCCTGTCTTCCAAATCGGGGGCCGCAGAGGCCCTGGCGGAACTCGGCGTCAACATTGATGCCTCCCCTGAAAAGATCTCCGAATGCATCCACAAGGTCGGAATCGGTTTCATGTTCGCACCGCTTCATCACGCGGCCATGAAACATGTCGGACCGACGCGGATGGAACTCGGCACGAGAACCATATTCAACCTGCTTGGTCCTTTGTCCAATCCGGCAAGCGTGAAACGGCAAATGGCAGGTGTCTTTGCCAAAAAGTGGGTCGAACCTCTGGCGCAGGCGCTGAAGGAGCTCGGTTCCGAAAAGGCCTGGGTGGTACATGGTTCCGACGGCATGGACGAAATCACCACAACGGGCCCGACCTTCGTTTGCGAACTGAACGGTGGAAGTTTTCGATCCTTCGAGATCTCTCCGCAAGACGTCGGACTGCCGATTGGCCGGCCGGAAGACCTGAAGGGCGGGCTGCCGTCGGAAAATGCCAGGGCGCTTCGGGAGGTGCTTGCGGGCGCGAAGAACGCCTATCGTGATATTGTTCTATTCAACGCCGCCGCCTCGCTGCTGGTCGCCGACAAGGTGAGCTCTTTGAGGGACGGCGTTGACATGGCCGCCAGTGCAATCGACAGCGGCACAGCGGCAGACACGCTGGAAAAGCTGGTCGCCCTGTCAAACGGATAATCTGAAATGACCGACATCCTGAAGAAAATCGAGGCCTACAAACGTGAGGAGATCGCGGCAGCCAAGTCTCAGGTTCCCCTTCAGGAACTGAAGGCCCGGATTGCGGACACTGCGGAACCACGCGGCTTCCTCAAGGCGGTCGAAGCCAAACACGCAGCCGGCGAATATGCCCTGATCGCGGAAATCAAGAAGGCGAGCCCTTCGAAGGGCCTGATCAGGGAGGATTTCGATCCTCCCTTGCTTGCGAAAGCCTATGAAAAGGGCGGCGCGGCCTGCCTTTCCGTTCTCACCGACACGCCTTCGTTTCAGGGACGTCCTGAGTTTCTTACCGCTGCCCGAAACGAAGTCTCGCTTCCGGCGCTGCGCAAGGATTTTCTTTATGACACCTATCAGGTCTACGAAGCTCGTGCCTGGGGGGGCGACTGCATCCTGATCATCCTGGCCGCCGTCAACGACGACACGGCCCGGGCTCTGGAGGACGCCGCTTTCAGCCTTGGCATGGACGTGCTCCTGGAAGTTCACGACTCGGAAGAACTGGAACGGGCTTTGAAACTGTCCTCCCGCCTAGTCGGTATCAACAACCGCAATCTCAAGACCTTCGA
>NZ_JBNKYW010000166.1:0-19383 GCF_050301095.1 Roseibium sp. | reverse complement strand
TCGCTGACCTGATATCCGCAGGGCAGGGGATTGTGCCCTTTGTCTACAAGTCGGGCAGGGGCTTTGGATGTTGCTCGCGTACCTCGGATGCCGCGTTAGCTTACCGGTCCGCAGGCTTTACGGAAGCCCGTTCGATAAGAGGGCATTCCACCTTGATCTGGGCCGGGCCGGATTGGCGCCCGTTGGCGTTGTCCAGCAGCAGTTCGAATGCGACTTCACCCATTTCGTATTGCGGCAGCACGAGGGTTGAAAGCGGCGGATGCATGCTTTCGGAGATCTCGCGGTTGTCAAAACCGATAACCGCAATGTCATCCGGAACCCGCAGACCGCGCTCCTTCAGGGCGTCATAGCACCCGAGTGCCATGAGATCGTTGGCGCAGAAGATGGCATCCGGCGGAGTTTCCAGATCCATGAGCGCATGGGTGTGCTCATAGCCGGACCGGGGTTCCCAGTTGCCGGGCCTGACGAGCTCGCCATCGAACGCGATGTCGTGGCTCGAGAGTGCCTGCCGGTAGCCTTTGAGCCTGTCCCTTGTGGCCTCCACGCCCGTCTGGCCGTTGATCAGGGCGATGCGGTGGTAGCCGGCCTTGATCAGATGGTCGGTTGCGGTCCGGCCACCGAGAACGTCTCCTGGAACCACCGAGGGCAGAGAGCGGTCGGCGTTGTAGCAATTCAGCAGCACCGTATGCTGGCCATCGAATGCAGGCGTTAGATCAACGCGCCGCGTCAGGATCGTTCCATAAATGAGGCCGAGCAGTGGCAGACGGCTCATCTGATTGACGATCATCTGCTCGGTTTCCTCATCCCCATGGCTGACGGCCAGGCTGACGTTGATGCCGTATTCATATGCCTTGTCCCGAACCCCCTCGAAAGCAAGCGCCATCCAGGGGTCGGTCGTAATTTCGTCCGCAATGAAAACGATGTTGGAACGGTCATCGGGGACAGCCCGCGAGCCGCGGCGCACAAGTGTGTATCCCAACTCCCTGGCGGCCTCGTTGACGCGCTTGCGTGTCGCATCGCTCAACTTCGCACCTGGACTGCCGTTCAGGACAAGAGACACTGTTGCCTGCGAAACTCCGGCCGTTGCCGCGACATCCATCATGGTGGGACGTCTATCTCTGCTAAGCCGGGGTATTTTCGCCATATTCTGTCCGGTCTCCTCATGATGGACGGAGTTGGTAGCTGAACCGGCGAATGACTATCGGGAAAGGCTGTCAAAAGCAACGTTTCTGCGACGCCAACCTCCACTCAGGTGCCTGTTTCTACTCACGCTTTAGTCCAGGGTACGCAGATTGCGGACACGATCGAACGCAACTGCAACAATGATGAAGCAACCGATGAACATCCCCTGCCAGAAGGTGGAGATGCCAAGGAGAATCAGAGAGTTCCGTATCACTTCTATCAAGAGGGCGCCAATAACGGCGCCGAGCGCCGTTCCCTGACCTCCGGCAAGGTTGGCCCCGCCGATAACCGCTGCAGCGATCACGGTGAGTTCCATCGCCTGTCCAAGATTTGTTGTCACGCTGCCGAGCCAGCCGGCCATGAGAATGCCGGCGACACCCGCGGTCAGGGCGGAAAACACATAGATCGAGACCTTGATTCGTTTTACCGGAATGCCCGTCAGCGTCGCAGCTTGTTCGTTGCCGCCTATCGCGAAGACATACTGGCCCCATCTCGTCCAGCGGAACGCCACGCTCATCACGATGGTCAGAAGGCCGAGAACATATATCGGATGGGGCAGGCCGAGTGTGGAACCTCCTCCGATCCACAAAAGCAGGTCGTGGTCGGGACCGAACTCCCAGATCATCTTGTTGTTTGAAAGAACCATTGCGAGCGATCTGGCGGCAGACAGCATTCCAAGCGTCACCACAAAGGGCGGCATGCCGACATAGGCAATCAACGTGCCGTTGAGTGCCCCGACGGCGGCGGCCGCGGCGAGGGCGGCAAGCGCTGATATCCAGAACGGATTGCCGGAGGACATCAGCACGCTGATGACCATGGCGGACAGAACGACGGTGGACCCGACTGACAAGTCTATGCCGCCTGACGCGATCACGGTGGTCATGCCTATGGCGATGAGGCCGACGAAGGCGAAATTGCGGGTCACGTTGAACAGATTGCGCTGGGTCGCGAAGGAATCCGTCAGGAGCGACAGCGCAACACAGGCCAGAACGGCAGCCATGAACACCCAGAAGATCTGGGAGTTGAGCACTCTGGAAAACGGCGAACCGTGCTGGCTGTGACCAATGGCTTGTTCAAGGGTTGTCATCGGGCGCTCCTTCTTCAAGCCGTTTCGATGGCGCCGGTTATCAGGCCGGTCACCTCTTCCGGGGAACTTTCATTTGCGGGCTTGCAGGCGACAAGCCGCCCGCGTCGCAATACGGCAATGCGGCTGCACACGGCGAAGACGTCCGGCATTCGGTGACTGATCAGGACGACACTGATCCCCTGGTCGCGGAGGCGGTGGATCAAGTCGAGGACCTCGGCAACCTGGCGCACCGAGATGGCGGCGGTCGGCTCGTCCATGAGCACGATCTTTGCGTTGGACAGCAGCGTTCTTGCAATCGCAACCGCCTGACGCTGGCCTCCGGACATCCGTTTGACGAGATCGCGCGGACGTGTCTCGGACTTCAGGGTCGCAAAGAGTTCCGCCGACCGCTTGTACATGGTGGTGTAGTCCAGAAGCCGAATGCCACCGAAGGACCGGAGCGGCTCCCGGCCGAGAAAAACATTGGACGCCGCAGACAGGTTGTCGCAGAGAGCAAGGTCCTGATAAACGACCTCGATGCCCTCCATCTGCGCGTCCAGCGGGCGATGAAAGTCCACGGCCGTATTGTCAATGGAGATAGAGCCGTGCGTTGGCCTGAAATTCCCGGCAACGATTTTCACCAGTGTGGACTTGCCTGCACCGTTGTCGCCCATGAGGCCCAGAACCTCGCCCGGAGCGATTTCAAGCGAAACGTCATTCAAAGCCTGGATAGCTCCAAAGCTCTTCGAGATTCCGGTCAGCTTCAACCTCGACATTCTTACATTTCCTCCCCGCGACCCGAGTGCGCCTCTTCACTCCGGTTCTCGCCACATTGCCCCTGTTGCAACAATCCGGCGCCGGCTCTCAGCATGACACACGTTTTGGAGGGACATTTCAATTCTTGACTAATTAATATTAATAAATATTATTTAATGATGACAAGGGGGAATTAATGAAACTTCTGCTCACAGGCGTTACGGGTAAGGTCGGCCAGAATTTCCTGCCGGAGTTTCTGTCGCAGGACCGGTTCAGCCGGTGGAGCGTCGTCGCGATCTGCAACAATCGGGTGATCGAGGCTGGTGAGCGTGTTGAGGTCATTCGGGGATCGGTTGCCGACCCGGCCTGCGTCGCAGAGGCCATGACCGATGTGACCCATGTCCTTCATATGGCGGCAGTCAAGGAATCCCCCGATCTCGCCATTGATGTTTCCGTGAAGGGCATGTTCGTTCTTCTTGAAAAGTTCCGGCAACTCGAGAGCGCCAGACAGTTCATTCTGATCGGAGGAGACTGTTCGGTCGGTCACGCGTTCCAGCCGTATCCGGGCCCGGTCACCGAAGCTTCCGAACGCAAGGCCTATCCCGGATGTTATGCCCTGACCAAGGTCCTGGAAGAAGTGATGCTGGAGCAATACCGGCATCAGTACGGCGTGAACGGCTGCATTTTGCGCGCGCCCTGGATCATGGAGAAAGACGATTTCAAATTTGCGCTGACCTTTGGGCCGGACCAGTTTGGCGGCCCCTTATGGTCGGAGTTTCTTTCACCGGACGAAATCCGGACCTATGCCGGCGGGCGGTTTGTGCCGATGCTGCTCGATCGGCAAGGCAGTTCGCTGAAGCGGAATTTTGTCCATGTCGACGACCTCGTGGCCGCCATTCTTGCTGCGCTCGACAATCCGAAGGCCGCCGGCCAACTCTTCAATATCTCCATGAACGAACCGGTCGATTACCGGCTCGCAGCTCAATATCTCGCAGACAGCAGATCCTACGAAATTGCGGAAATCCCGACCTCTCTCCACAGCAACTGGCTCGACAATAACAAGGCGCGCCTGATGCTTGGCTGGGAGCCGTCGGTAGACCTGAAGGCCCTGATCGACGGGGCCTGGAATTACAGAAGGGATGTAAAAGATCCCCGCAAAATCTGGTACCCGGGGTAAGCGGCTCCGGGGCCTTCTGGACAGAAGGGAGTGAGACGCATGAGACATAAATTATTGATGCTTGGCGCCGCGGCCGTCTTTGCCTTCACGGCCGGATCGGGCCTGGCACAAGACAAGAAAACCCTCGCGATCGTGGTCAAGGGACTTGATAACCCGTTCTTCGAACAAATAAATCTGGGTTGCAAGAAATGGATGTCCGAGAATGCGGACAGTGAATATGAATGCCTTTATACCGGCCCTGCGTCTTCGGCCGACGAGGCTGGCGAAGTCCAGATTGTCGATGACCTGCTCACCCGGGGCGTCGCCGCGATCGCCATTTCACCTTCCAACGCACCGGCCATGGCGAACCGCATCCGGCAGATCGCGCCAAGCGTGCCCGTCATGACCATCGATGCGGATTTTCTTGCTGAGGACCGTGAACTTCGAAAAACTTATCTGGGCACCGACAACTATCTCATGGGTGTCAAGATGGCCGAGGAAGCTGCCAAGCTGAAGCCGAAAGGCGGCTCGGTCTGCCTGCAGCTCGGAAATGTCGCCGCAGACAACATCAATGCGCGCGCTCAGGGCTTCCGGGACACGGCCGCCGGGGAAAAAGGCATCGACCGCCTGACCGGGCAGAACGGCTGGTCCGAAATCGATGGATGCCCCGTCTTCACCAATGACCAGGCGGATCTTGCGAACCAGCAGATGGCCGACACCTTCATCGCCAACCCGGATCTGGATGCATTCATTCTGGTCGGCGGTTGGGCCCAGTTCGCACCGCAGGCCTACACCCAGGTGACGGACCAAGTCATGGACAAACTGAAATCCAAGGATCTGATCATTGTTGCCGGCGATACCCTGCCGCCTCAGACGAAGGCGTTCCGGGATGGCAGAAGCCATGCTCAGGTCGGCCAGCGACCGTTCGAGATGGGGTATCGCGCGCCGGACGTGATGATCCAGCTTATCAATGGCGAAAGCGTGGACGACCCGCTCTATACGGGACTGGATGTCTGTAACCAGGAAGATCCGGGTTTCTGCGCAAATAACTAGCAAGCTTCTCCACTGACCGCCGGACTGGCGCATTGGTTCGGCGGTGCTTTTTCCAGTGGGACTTGCCTCTCCCGTGCGGCCATTCCGGCTGCCGGGTACTGACGCGAAGGTCAGTCCGGTAACACCTGACAGATGCCGATAGCAAGCAGAGTGAAGCCCGTTCCCGGTCATTGATGATCCGGGGGAGGGAGCGGAAGCCTCAGCTCTGCCGTTGGTAATATTAGTAATAATTTGAATGCGGGTGACGCTGTGTCGCCCGAGGACAGGGAGGAAAAATTGGAACTTCGGAAAACTCTATGCGTGGCTGTGTTCGCCGCGCTCACGGCGACATCTGCGTATTCGCAGGACAAGCCGCAACTGGCATTCGTTGTAAACGCGGCCTCTGATTTCTGGAAACTGGCCGAGGCCGGCGTGAACGCCGCCCAGGCAGAACTGCCCGGCTACGATTTGCAGTTCCGCTATCCCGCTCAAGGGACCGCGGCTCTTCAGAATGCCCTCATGGACGATCTTGTGGCTGCCGGAACCGACGCGATCATGATCTCCTCGGTCGATCCGAAAACGTCGATCGACGCCTTCAACCGGATCGCGGCGCAGGTTCCCCTGTTCACGACGGACAGCGATGCCCCGGAAAGCGACAGGATTGCCTATCTCGGTTCCTCGAATACGCTTGCGGGCAATCAGGCCGGTGAAATCGCCATCAAGGCGTTGCCGAACGGCGGCACCTGCATGGGTTTTGTCGGCTTCCTGGGGGCGGACAATGCGAAGGAACGCATCGCCGGGTTCCGCGAGACCGTTGAGGGCAAGGGCATTGAGCTCGTGGATGTCAGAGGCGACGACGTGGACTTTGCCAAGGCCCGCTCGAACGTCGACGACGTCCTGGTTGCCAATCCGGAGATCGACTGCATGGTCGGCTTCTATTCCTACAATCCGCCGAAGATCTACGAAGCGCTCCAGGCCTCGGGAAAACTGGGTGAAATCACTGTCATCGCATTCGATGAAGATCCGATAACGCTCGGCGCCATTCGCGAGGGCAGTTTTGCCGGTACCGTCGTGCAGGATCCCTATCAGTGGGGCTACCAGGGCATGCACCTCATGGCCGATTTTCTGGAAGGCGACAAGTCGGGCATCCCCGGGAACGGCCTGATTATCGTTCCGACGAAGATCATCGATGCCGGAAATGTCGACGACTTCGAGAAACAACTGAAGGAACGGATCAAAGGTTAGGTCGAAGCCCTCCCAGGCGGACCCAGAGGCTGTGCGGACCGGACCTCCGGCCCGTACAGCCAATGCAAACCCTTCGTGACGGAGCCAGAGTATTGATCCCCGGAACTGAGAAGATTTCCCTTGAGCTTTCCAGGGTGACGAAAGTCTATCCGGGTGTTGTTGCCCTGCAGGATGTCGATCTGAACATCTCGGGTGGAGAAATCGTCGGTCTGATCGGTGAGAACGGTGCGGGCAAGTCCACCCTGATGAAGGTGCTTGGCGGCATGGTGTCACCGGACGGCGGCGGCATTTCAATAGATGGTGTCCCGATCGACGGCCTGACACCGTCAGACGCTTCCGGTCTCGGTATTGCCTTCGTGCATCAGGAACTTAACCCGTTTTCCAATCTCGACGTGACTGCCAATGTACTGCTTGGCCGTGAGCTCACCTCCGGTCCGCTGCGATTGCTTGACCGGTCGGCAATGGTTGCAAAGGTCGCACCGATCTTGAAGCTGCTCGGAACCCGTTTCGGCCCCGCTGATCCGGTTGCCGACCTTTCCCTGGCCGATCAGCAACTGCTCGAAATCGCCAGGGCGCTTTCCATGAATGCCCGGCTGGTCATTCTCGACGAGCCGACGTCCAGCCTGACACTGTCGGAAACCGGCAGGCTGCTGGAGGTCATGCGACAACTGCGGGAAAAAGGTGTCGCAATCCTGTTCATCAGCCACCGCTTGAGCGAAGTGGAAGAGGTTGCCGACAGGGTTGTCTGCCTGCGTGACGGCCGCAATGCGGGCGAACTCGTGGGATCGGAGATCCGCAAGGACAAAATGGTCCGGATGATGATCGGCCGGGACGTCAGCCAGTTCTATGAAAAATCTCGCCATGGCGCGACGAAGCCGGTGCTCGAACTGCATGACGTGCGCACCTCCACATTCCCCGAGGCTGGTGTCGATCTCGATCTGCATGCCGGTGAAATTCTCGGCGTGGCCGGATTGGTTGGGGCAGGGCGAACCGAACTTGCTCGAGCGATCTTCGGCATCGATCCACTTTCAGGCGGATCGATCCATTTGAACGGTAAGGAGCTGAAATCGCATTCGGTGCCGGAAGCGATCGCGTCCGGCCTGTCGCTGGTTCCCGAAAACAGGAAAGAGCAGGGCCTCCTGCTGGATTTTGCAATCCGGGAGAATATTGCCTTGCCGTGCCTTCAGACGTTGTCGCGCTTCGGCATCGTCGACAGAGAGCGCGAGGCAGACCTCGCGGAAGCTTCCAGGTCGCGTTTGGCTATCAAGACCAGTTCCATTTCGCGTGCCGCCGCCGAGTTGTCGGGCGGAAATCAGCAGAAGGTGGTGCTGGCGAAGTGGCTTTCGACGAAGCCGAAGGTGCTCATCTTCGATGAACCGACCAGGGGCATCGATGTCGGGGCGAAGGCGGAGGTCTATCACCTCATGCAGGTGCTCGCCGACGAGGGGGTCGGTATCTTGATGATCTCAAGCGACATGGAAGAGGTCATCGGTGTTTCCGACCGGGTGGCGGTCATGCGGCGGGGGCATGTTTCCGGATTTTTGGGGCCGAACGAGCTGACAGAGGAAAATATCCTCCGGCTGGCGGTCGGATAGAAGACGTAGGGAGCGGGAATGCAAAAGAAGGATATCGGACTGGCGGTACTCGTCCTGGTGGTCGGGGCTGTGGTTGCCCTGATCAACCCGAGGTTCTTGTCGCCGATCAACCTGGCCAACACGGCCAATCTCATCGGCCTGTTCGGCTTGTTCTCCCTTGCCGAGGCCTTCGTGATCGTCACGGCCGGTATCGAGCTGTCGGTCGGATCGGTGATTGCGCTGCTGGGCGTCATCTTCGTTGATCTGATCGTTCAACAGGATGTGCCGTGGCCGCTCGCCGGACTTTTGGTTCTCGTGCTTGGCGCCTGTTTCGGGCTGATACATGGCTGGCTGATCACACGGCTGAAGCTGCAGCCCTTCATCGTGACCCTGTGCGGTCTGCTGATTTACCGCGGGGTTGCGCGCTTCTACACCAAGGACGGAACGGCGGGCTTTTCCTTCGGTGACGACTTTCCGGTTCTGGAATGGCTGGTGTCAGGCCGGACCGGTGGCGTGCCCCACTCAATTGTCGCCTTCACCGTCATTGCGATAGCCGCCTGGTTTGTGCTTCACCGGACCGTTTTCGGCCGGCATCTCTTCGCGGTCGGCAAGAACGAGGAAGCAGCCCGTTATACCGGCATCAACACCCAGCGGGTTATCGTGCTCGCCTATGTCATTTGTGCGGTACTGACCGGTCTCTCGGCAATCTTCTTTGCCATGTATACCCGTTCGATCCATCCAGCGTCCCACGGCAACTTCTATGAGCTTTATGCGATAGCCGCCGCGGTGCTCGGCGGGTTTTCCCTGCGCGGCGGAGAGGGGTCGATTGTCGGCGTGGTGCTGGGAGTCGTGCTTTTGCAGATGCTTCAGAACCTGGTGAACCTCCTCGGTATTCCCTCGTCGTTGAATTTCGCCGTCATGGGAAGCGTCATCCTGATCGGTGTCATCGCTGACACGCAGATCGCAAAACACAGAAATTCCAGGCGGCAGGCCAACGCTCTCGCTTCGATCACTCCTTCCGAACCGGAACCGCGTTCCGGCGCTGCATGAGGAGGAAAGGGGGGCCTATGTCCCGGAGCCGGGAGCCGTCGAACGGTCTGGATCCTAGGGGGCGTTGTCTTGTAGGGTCACAATGGCTTTGATGAGGGCTTCGCGGTCTTTCGCCAGTTCGCCGATCCTGGCGGGGACGTGTTCGAAGCGAAGGGTCTGTGTGCACAGGGCGTCGGTGTCGATCCGGCCCTCCCGGATCGCCGACATCACGGTCTCGAAGTCTTCACGGGTCGCGTTGCGGCTGCCGATGATCTGCGCCTCGCGCTTGTGGAATTCCGGGTCGCTGAAGGAGATGGTTTCCTTGACGACGCTCACCAGCACGTAGCGGCTGCCGTGGGCGAGGAGCGGAAAACCGGCTTCGATGGCCTGCGCGTTGCCGGTCGCATCAAAGATCACGTCGAAGCCGTCCTCAAGCGGACCTGTCAGGATATCGCTGCCGGCAAGATGCGTTTCCGTGAAGCCGAATTTCTCCCTAGCCTGGGCAAGCCGGGTCGGGCTCATGTCCAAAAGATGGACTTCGGCCCCGGACAGGCGCGCGAACAATGCCGCGCCGAGGCCGATGGGACCGGCCCCCGTGACAAGGACCCGGTCGTCAGCGGAAAGCTCGGCCCGCCGCACCGCATGGGCGCCGATCGCCAGGAACTCGACCATCGCCGCCTGGATCTCCGTCAGCCCTGTTGCCGGATAAAGGTTTTCTTCCGGCACTGCGATGCGGGCACACAGGCCGCCGTCGCGGTGGACGCCCAGAACCTCGACGCTGCTGCAGCAGTTCGGCTTGCCCCGCTTGCAGGCCCGGCATTCGTTGCAGGACAGATAGGGATTGACGACGACCAGCTCCCCTTCCGTCCAGGTTCCGGTGCTTTCCGCGATCCGTCCGCTCAGTTCATGGCCGATGACGCGCGGATAGTTCAGGAAAGGGTGCTTGCCCTCGAAGATGTGGTAGTCGGTACCGCATATCCCGACAGCCGCGATATCGACAAGGGCCCAGCCCTCGGGCGCGCTGTCGGGCAGCTCCCGGGTTTCAATTCTGAAGACACCGGGTTCCACCACAGTGCCGCAGGCCATGGCCCGCGCTGCTGCCGGTTGCTTGTTCTTTTCGATATTCATTGAACGGTTTCCCGGCTCCTGGGAACCCAGTCATGCGGCAGGTCGCCCTTGATAATCAGGCTCAACACATCGTCCTTCGTAACGTCTTCAATCAGGTGCGAGCCGACTTTGCGGCCCTTGTTCATCACTATAACGCGGTCGCACAGTTCGAACACGTCGTGCATGTCGTGGCTGACAAGCAGAATACCGATGCCTTCGTCGCGCAATTGCTTGATCAAGGCTCCCACCATTGCCGTCTCCGAAGGGCCGAGAGCGGCCGTCGGCTCGTCCATGATGAGGATTTTTACGTCGAAATAGATTGCTCTCGCGATCGCGATGACTTGCCGTTGTCCGCCGGACAGGCTGGAGACCGGATCGTTCAGGTTCTTGAAATTCGGATTGAGTCTTTTCAGAACGCGGACGGCCTCGGACATCATTCGGGTATCGTCCAGATTACCGAACCTCGTTTTCAGTTCCCGACCGAGAAAGAGGTTCGCCGGCGCGTTCAAATGATCCGCCAGAGCCAGGGTCTGGTAAATCGTTTCGATGCCGAGGTCCCGCGCGTCATGCGGCGTCTGGATGTCGGCGATTTCGCCGTTCACCTTGATGGTGCCCAGGTTCGGGATCATCGCGCCGGACAGAATGCGCATCAAGCAGGACTTGCCGGCACCGTTATGGCCGAGAACACCGACGACTTCACCGGGATAAAGCTCGAGGGAAACGTCGTTGACAGCCCGGACACCGCCGAAGTGTTTTTCTATGTTGTCCATTTGCACGAGCGGTGCCGCGGACGGAGCATCTGGTTTCATATTCCGGGTCCCAGTCGACAGGAGAAATGACCGGAAGCCATGAGGGAACAGGCCTCCGGTCACGTTGCTTCGGATTAGTAGAGGACGTTCTGAACACTCGGGTGATCGATGTTGTCCTTGGCTGCCAGAACGACACCGGTATCGATGTAGTTGGGAACCTGTTCACCGCTCAGCAGTTTCAGGAGTGTTTTTATGCCGATTTCACCCATCTGGAACGATCCCTGAACGGCAGTCGCGGCCAGGGTGCCGTCGCGGACGAAATCCTGGAGGTCGGTGTTCCCGTCAAACCCGATCGCCGTAACCTTGCCGGCCTTGCCGGACTGGACCAGGGCGCGTCCCATGCCGATGGCGGTCGGTTCGTTGGCGCCGAAAATCCCGACAAGATCGGGGTTTGCCGCCAGAACGTCGGTCGTCTGGTTCAACGCCGTGGCCATCTGGGATTGGGAATAGTACGGGCCGACGATTTCGATTTTCGACTTGGCTTCGATCTGCTTCACGAAACAGCCAACCCGGCCGATCTCCGAACCGACGCCGGCGACATAGGACATGACTGCCACTTTGCCTTCGGTGCCGACCTCGGAGATCATCTTGTCGGCAACCAGTTGACCGGCCGCGCAGTTATCCGTCGACAGGAAGGTCTGGTAATAGTCCTTGCCGCTGTCGGCGAGGGCGGAGTCAATGATGACGACCGGGATTTCGGATTCGAACGCTTTCTTGACAGCCGGGATCAGCGCTTCCGGATCGGATGGAGCGAGAACAATGCCGGAGACGCCACGGTTCACCGCGTTTTCGACCAGGCTGACCTGGTCGGCAACGGCAGATTCCGAAGCCGGACCGTTGAACGTCATCGTGTGGTCATTCTGGCCCTCGATTGCAGCGGAAGCGCCCTTGTTCACATTCTGCCAGAAGTTGGAATTGGTTGTCTTGACGATGACCGCGATCTCGCCTGCCTGCGATGCTGCCGCGGAGAGGGCGAGCGCACTCACCATCATTGCCGTCGTGATTAGCTTCTTCATTTCATTCTCCTCCATCTGAAGTTGCTCTGGTGAAACGACCGGCTTCCTCAGCGCCGGTTTCTGATCTGATCGACGTAGACCGCCAGGATGACGATGAAGCCGATCACGATTTGCTGGATGAATGCCGAGACGCCGGCCATGTTCAGACCGTTTCGGAGAACGCCGATGATGGCGGCGCCGATCATTGTTCCGGAAATATTGCCGACGCCTCCCATGAGGGACGCCCCCCCGATGACGGCAGCGGCAATTGCGTCGAGTTCGTACATCACGCCTTCATTGGGCTGAACCGTCACAAGGCGGGACATCAGAACGTTGCCTGCAAGGCCGGCCAGGGCGCCCGACAGCGCGTAAGCGAAGATCTTGGTTCGGTCGACCAGGACGCCGGAGAGGCGCGCGGCTTCCTCATTGGATCCGGTGGCGTAAACGTGACGGCCGAACTGTCGGCGCTTCAGAAGATAGGCGGCGGCAAAGGCCACGACGGCAAGCAGGATGACCGGGTAGGGGATTCCCGGGAAAACGACTTTCGGAAAGATGCCGCCGGTTTTTTCCACGATGCGGAACAGCGAGCCGTTGCCAAGCAATCCGAAGCTTTCGCCCAGCCTCGAAATGGGTGCGGCACCTGTCAGCTGGAGCGCAACTCCGCGTGCGATTAACATCATGCCGAGCGTTGCCACAAACGGCGTGATCTTCATCTTGGTGATGACAAACCCGTTGACAAACCCGCAGGCGGCTCCGGCCATAACGCCAATTGCCATGGCGGGAGCCACCGGAACGCCTGCCTTGACGCATAATCCGGTAATGGTTCCGGAAAGCGCCAGCACGGACCCGACGCTGAGGTCGATGCCTCCGGTGATGATGACCAGCGTCATTCCGATCCCCAGTAGACCGATGACGGAGGTTTGCAACAGCACCGTCAGTCCGTTGTTGACCGAGAAGAAGGCAGCGTTTCCAAAGGAAAACGCGAAGATCAGAAGGGCGAGTGTCAGCAGCGCAGACAGCTTGTGGAACGAGCCTGCAGAAAGTTTGAGTGTCCAGGAGGCCGGCACCGCCCCTCGATCAAGATCCGCCATAAAACCTCCCGGTCGGATTTTGAATTTAATAATTAAATACAATATGCGAGGAGCGATATTCTGCTGTCAATAGTTTTTTATAAATAAATACAAACAAGAGGAATTGTCCGACGAATTGGATATGTTAGGCTGCGGGAATGGCAAGAACAGACGATCGATTCAGAAGCGCTTACAACAGGTTGTTGGACATCTGCAGCAACATGGATGTCGGTGATCAGTTGCCCGCCGAAACCGTGTTGGCGGACAAGATGGATGTCAGCAGAACAATAGTGCGAAATGCTCTGCAGAAGCTGGACACGGACAACCTCATTCAGTGGGAGGGCCGGAACAAAACGCTGATCCGGAAGCCCCTGGCCGAACATCGTCTTGAACAGGCCGAAAACACGCTGTCCACCGAGCAGATGGAGCAGAAATTCTTTGAATGGATCCTGCGTTTCGACGTTCCGGCCGGCACCTCTCTCAACGTCGCTCAGCTTTCCAGGAAATTCGGCGTTCCGGTTCACGTTCTTCAGGAGTTCCTGGCCGGGTTGAGCCGCTTGGGGCTTGTGGAGCGCCGGCCCAGGGGCGGCTGGTCTCTTTTGGGGTTCACCTCGGAATTTGCCGTCGAATTGTCCGAGTTCAGAATGGTCCTGGAACTGAACGCGGTAAGGCAATTGCTGACTTTACCGCCCGAGCATGAAATCTGGCAAAAGCTCGAGGCGCTGAAACAGGAACATGAGGAACTGAAAGGTGGCCTCGAGGAGCGGTATCACGACTTCTCTCTGCTGGACGAAAAATTCCATGCGGCCATAAACAGCGTCGTCAAGAACCGGTTTGTCCTGGAAGCACAGAAGCTCATCAAGCTGATCTTCCATTATCACTACATGTGGGACAAGCGTGATGAGCTGGAACGCAATGCCGCCGCCATCGACGAGCATCTTGAATGGATCAATGCGATGCTGGCGCGTGACAAGGCAAAATCTGAAGCCGCCGCTCTCAAGCACCTCAGAAGATCGAAGGAAACACTTCTGCAGTCTCTGCGCGGTCACAAGTTTGCCTGATCGGTACGGCTCGAGTGGGAGGCGGGTGGGATGGAATTCGCCAACCTCAGGACGCGGCCAGCTTATGCCGTTCGAAGAGCTTCATGCACGCCGGGGGCACTTCCCGGGACAAAGCGTCCAGATTGCGCCTTAGCGACGACACCTTGGCAGTCCCCAGGAGGACCGAGGCAACGCCGGGGTATCTGTGGGCAAAATGCAGTGCTGCGGTTGCAAGCGGAATGCCCACAGCGTCCGTTTGCACCTTGAGGGCGCTCACCTTTTCCAGGATCTCCGAGGAAGCCGGTGCATAGTCGAACCAGGCGCCCTCGACCGGTCCTGTCGCCAGAATTCCGGAATTGAATATTCCGCCAAGAACCAGGCTTGTTTCCCTGGCCCGGCAGAGCCCGACAAGCCGGTCTTCCGCTTCCCGGTCGAGCAAGGTCAGGCGACCCGCTAGCAGGATCGCATCAAGATCGGTTTCTTGCAGCAAGTCGATGCAGACCCGGGTTTCGTTCACACCGAGCCCGAACGCGTTGATTTTTCCTTTTTCCTTCAACCGCCGCAGCCGATCGATACCGGTCGCCCGAAAGTCCCGCATGTGCGCCTCATTCGCGGCGCCGTGGGTGTCGGTGCCTATATCGTGGACGTAGACAATGTCCGCGTGTCGAACCTGCAGAAGCTCGAAACTGTGTTCAAGAGATGCTTCGATGCCGTCACCAGAATAATCGTAGCGAACGTCATTCGGCAGAGGATCCACGAACCCGTCAGCCTCGCTCATCGCTTGTCCCGGAGAGAGCACACGTCCCACCTTGGTGGACAGAACGAAGTCCTCGCGGGGCTTCGATTTCAGGAAGCTGCCAAGCCGCTGTTCGGACCGGCCGCGGCCATAGTGAGGTGCCGTGTCGAAATAGCGGATGCCGGCATTCCAGGCGCATTGAAGGACCTCGTCTGCCTCCCGGTCGGAAACTGTCCGTCCCATATTCCCGATACCCGAGGCACCAAACGAAATATCCGTTACGCGGACGTTCGTTCTGCCGATTTGTCTCCGCGGCCTCATGCGTTTTCCGCCCGCACCGGACCTGCTACCGCGTCGAGGCGAGGCATCTCCAGCGACGGATCGGCCTGCCGCGCCCAGAAGAGGAAGGACGAAATGCGTCTTTTGATTTTCTCCTCGTGGTTTTGCGCGATATCGGCGAGCTTGTGATCGAGGAACGGGTTCCTGAAACGGTCGAGTGTCGTCGCGGCGTAGTTTTCCGCTTCGCTTCTACGACCGCGCGCCTCGAACGCCGGGATCACTTCCCTGTCGTAGAGATCTTCCAGGTCGGGACCAAAATCGGGGCTTTCCATCAGATCCCGGACAAACCGGAGCGGAGAGTTCTCCACCGCCAGCCACCTTGAGACCAGATAGGTGTGACCAAGATTGAGAATGAAGAGTTTCAGGGTCTCGACCTGTTCCAGATTGCTGACCACCTGCACACTCGGATGCTCGCAGGGGAGGATCAGCCCCGGCTGGTCTTCGATGGCCCAAAGGGCATAGGGTTCGGCAACCGCGCCCGCAGGCTCCAGCGGCTCGGAGACAATCCTGTCGACCAGCGAGTTCACCCAAAGGACATCGGACCGGAGCCAGTCCTGGAACCCGGAGAGATAAAGCGCTGCAATCCCGAGAACCAGATCCCTCAGGACCTTGCCGTTTTCAGGGATGAGTTCGGCGGGCATGACCTGGATCGGCTCACCACCTTTGGTGAACCTTTGAAACAGGAACCACGCGAGCTTTGCCGGATAGGACATTTCGATGGAGAAACTGGTGCTCTGGTCAGCTTCGCGAGGCTGGTATCCGGCATCGGCTGTGTTGGAGAGAATGATCTTTGCCTCTCCGGAGACGATCCCGGCGACTTCTTCGAGGTCTTCGGGCAGGGATAATGCCCTCCTTATGCTCGTGGCGGTCTCGCATTTGTCTACCAGAGTTCCGTTTTCGATACCCTTGATCCGGACTTCGTATCCGGACGGATTTGCCAGCGCTTGCAGACGGCGTGCCCGGGAAGCATCGCCGCTGCTTTGAACCACGGTGATAGGCCCTGCATCCTGGCCGGCTGCAATGGCTTCGGAAACGAAGAGATCCGCGTGCGCCTGCAGGAAACGGCTGGTTCCGAACTGGATGATCGGCGATTTCGACATGGACTCCTCCCTTGTGGTGTAATGTTTATTATTATTAAGAACATTTCCGTTCAAGCGATTTCTGCGGCGCTTTGGCGAAATCGCGCATAAGGCGAGATCAAGCGAGAGTCTGTTCTCGTTGAAAATCAACAAGAATTCTCCCAACCTTCCAAAGTTCATCGTGAACGCTGTGGCGTGCAGATTAGTTATTTTTTGCTATTGGTTGGATCGCAAAAACAACAAATACGTAATCTGGACTGACTTCTCCTCACGCCGCGCCATCGCGCACGAATGCAGGCCACGTAAATGAGAACTTGGAGCGGCATCAAAACGTGACAGGCCCAGTGCTGACGGGTCCGCGTGCACAGATGAAACAGCCGAAAGTTCTCGCAGAAAATGTGAAAACTTATAACGAGCAAAAAAAGCGACTGTCCGCACTTCTCGGAGAGGGACACTATCCAAACGGCGTGAAAGCGTCGGGGGGATTGATGGTAGCGGAGGAGGGACTCGAACCCCCGACACGCGGATTATGATTCCGCTGCTCTAACCGGCTGAGCTACTCCGCCATCCGTGGGCAGGGCCGTGACGGCCCGCGCGATGTGGGGTGCTTATAGTGAGGCAGCGCGCAAGCGTCAAGCGTTGAATTTGCGCCCGCGCGCATTCTTTTTTGTTTGTCCTGAAACGGCGGAAACCGGGGCCGCCGGCTTGTGGAAAATCCTCCGCAAAGGTTCGGCCCGTCGTCTTTTTGGTGCCGGGCGGGGCCGGATCAGGCGTGCCGGACCAGGGCGTCCGCGGCCAGGGGAGCCCCGGCGTCCACCGCGCCGGAACGCTCGGTCTTGTGGATCCAGCCGCCGCCCAGAACCCGCGCGGTTTCGTCGTCGTTGTCGAAGAACACGCAGGCCTGGCCCGGTGCGACGCCGGTCTCGCCGTTGGCGAGCTCGACGAAAGCCTTGCCGTTGAGGAGCCTCAGCGTTGCGGGGGCAGGCGGGCGCGTGGAGCGGACCTTGGCGTAGACTTCCACTTCATCGCCTTCGTCGAGCGGCTGGTCGCCGATCCAGTTCATTTCGCGCAGGAGTATGGTGCGGGTTGCAAGCGCTTCGCGCGGGCCGACCACGACCTGGCGCGCGTCCGGATCGAGGCGCACCACGTAAAGCGGCTCGCCGGTCGCAACGCCGATACCGCGGCGCTGGCCGATGGTGAAGTGGATGATGCCGTCATGGCTGCCGAGCACGCGCCCGTCCATATGAACAATGTCGCCGGGTTCGGCGGCATTGGGGCGGAGCTTGCGGATGACTTCGGCATAATCGCCGTTGGGCACGAAGCAGATGTCCTGGCTGTCCGGCTTGTTGGCGACCGAAAGACCGAATTCGGCGGCCAATTCGCGCACCTTCGCCTTCGGCATGCCGCCGAGCGGAAAGCGGATGAAGTCGAGCTGCTCCTGGGTGGTGGCGAACAGGAAGTAGCTCTGGTCGCGGTCGAGGTCGGCCGGGCGGTAAAGCGCGCGCTTGTTGCCCTTTTGCGCCGATCGCACGTAGTGACCGGTCGCCAGCGCGTCCGCGCCGAGGTCCTTCGCGGTCTTCAGAAGGTCGGTGAACTTGACGGTCTGGTTGCAGGAAACGCAGGGGATCGGCGTTTCACCGGCAATGTAGCTGTCGGCAAACCGGTCCATCACCTGTTCCTTGAAACGGCTTTCGTAGTCCAGAACGTAGTGAGGGATGCCGATCTTTTCCGCCGCCCTGCGGGCATCGTGGATGTCGACGCCGGCGCAGCAGGACTTCGCCTTCGCGACAGCGGCCCCGTGATCGTAAAGCTGCAGCGTGACGCCGATGACGTCATAGCCTTCCGCCTTCATCAGCGCAGCGACGACCGAGCTGTCGACGCCGCCGGACATGGCAACGACAACGCGGGTGTCTTCCGGGCGGCCGGGAAGGTCCAGAGAGTTTCGCATTTCCGTGTCTTCCAGAAGTTCGGGTCCGGCCGCCTGGGCCGGCGGGGCGACAGGCATATGCGCTCAAGCCCCGGTCTCTTCAAGAGGTCTCTTCAAGGGAGACGCCAGGGCGGCCCCCTTCAGGTTGGCGGCACTATACAGATAAGCATTCGCAATGCCAATTCCCTGACGCGGGAGGCAGGCATGCATTGCCGCATCGGCAAAGCTTGCCGCCTTCCCGGAGCCGGACTGATCGAGATTTTCTGGAAGAGTGTCGTAATTTCAATTGGTTAGTATCAGCGATGAAACTGGCCCGATGCTTGCTTCCTCTTTTCCGACGAAATGTGCCTGCATGGGCGGGCCGGAAGATTGGGGGCAAATGTGCTGCCACTTGGATTTATGACCGATGTTTCCGCGAGCGCTCTGGCCGCTGGCGGTGGAGCGCTTCAGGGAAGCGCGCAGGCTTCCGCGGACGGCGAGGCTGTCGCCGGGGCGCCGGTGGAAACCGGCGGAACCGCGACCGGCTTTGCCAGTGAACTGGATGCGCTTGCCGAGGCGCCGGGCGGCAAGCACGGCAGGAGCCTGGAAGTGCTCCTGAGCAAGGAGCGGGTGCCGATCGCCGCCCTCTACAACAAGCTCTCCGATCTTAACCCCGGGCAGGCTTTCCATCAGGGCGGATTGCACCCGGGAACCAAGATCTCGACGGAAGGCCTTCTGGAAAACGGCCTTCCGGGTCTTCCCGGAAGTGGCGAGACGAGCGAACCGCCTGTCGGCGAGGATGCGGGAGATGTCCTGACCGGGCAGCCCGATCCCGCCACGGGTCTCGACACCGGCCTGGAAGACGGTCCGCAGATCGATCCTGAAACCGGAGATGTTCTGCCCGACGATGTGCTTGCCGGCGATGGTGCCGGAGACCCGGCGGACGCGGCAGGTGCAACGGAGCCGCCGGTTGAGCAGCCGGCGGAGGAAGCCGCAAGCGATCAGCCGCCTGTCGAAGACGGGGAGGCCGGTCTTGCCGCCGATACTTCGTTGCCGGCAGCGCCGGTGACCGTTGCCGAGTTGACCGAGCCGGTTGTTTCCGTCTCAGAGGCCGGAGAACTTGCCGCAGCCGGTCCTGCCGTGGTGTCCGCCGAAGATCCGCTGCCTCTGACCCCCCTTGCGGGACAGGCTGCGTTCTCCGGAGCCGTTGCGGACGAACCGTCCGCCCCGGTGATGCCGGCGACAGAGCGCCGTTGGCAGAG